>NZ_VTXG01000003.1:0-236415 GCF_013114515.1 Vibrio sp. AIC-3
TGCGGGAGCCGGATTTGAACCGACGACCTTCGGGTTATGAGCCCGACGAGCTACCAAACTGCTCCATCCCGCGTCCGGATGCATCAATTAAGTTGATGATTCTTTAAATTGGAGCGATACATCGGGTTCGAACCGATGACCTCAACCTTGGCAAGGTTGCGCTCTACCAACTGAGCTAGTATCGCATTATAAAAGGTCTTTCACCTTTCGATTACCGCTTTCGCCGTAACCTACAAATTGGAGCGATACATCGGGTTCGAACCGATGACCTCAACCTTGGCAAGGTTGCGCTCTACCAACTGAGCTAGTATCGCAATCTGAAAACGTCTTTCTCCGTTCAGGGCTGCGAATTATAAGAGCATTTTTTTGTGATGCAAGTCCTTAATGCAAAATTACGAAACTTTTTACTCAACTGCTGTAAAAGCACACAGATTTGCAAAAAAAACGGCTCTTATGTCCCTGAAAAGTTAGATAAACGTGATCATTTTATTCGACTAGATGTTAATAATCGTTTTTCGGTAGTACTGCAGCTCGGCGATCGACTCTCGAATATCGTCTAACGCAAGGTGACTTCCCGACTTAGAAAAACCATCTAACACTTCAGGTTTCCAACGACGAGTCAGCTCTTTCAGAGTGCTTACGTCAACATAGCGGTAGTGGAAGTACTCTTCTAACTCTGGCATGTGCTTGTATAGGAAACGACGGTCTTGACCAATGCTGTTGCCACAAATTGGTGACTTACCTTTTGGTACCCATTTTTCAAGAAACTCAATGGTTTGTTGGATGGCATCTTGCTCTGAAACCGTGCTTTCTTGAATTCGCTTCACGAGGCCGCTGCCAGTGTGAGTCGTTGTACACCACTCGTCCATCTTGTCCAATTCACTCTGAGGTTGGTGAATAGCCAAAACAGGTCCTTCAGCCAGGATGTTAAGCTCACTATCAGTAACGATAGTAGCAATTTCAATGATTTTATGAGTTTCAGGATCAAGTCCTGTCATCTCTAGATCAACCCAAATAAGGTTCTGATCGCTAAAGGACATAAGGCGTCGCCTATTTGTTTATGTGTAAAAGAGGTACTATACCCAAATAACTATACTCAAACTAGCTTTAGGACCATCGAAATCACGTGGTACCAGCAACATCCTGTTTGAGTCCCCAATCATCAAGTTAGATGTGTTAAGTGAAAAATTGTGGCTAAAAAAAAGAAGTTAACCAAAGGTCAAGTACGTCGTGTACGTAGCAACCAGAACAAGCGACTCAAGAAAGAAGATTCTATCCAATGGGATGAGAACATGCTTGGCGGAACCAAAAGCGGACTCGTGATTACGCGCTTTGGCCAACATGCTGATATCGAAGATCTTGAAACTAACGAAGTTCATCGTTGTAACTTACGCCGTAGTATCGAGACTTTAGTTTCTGGTGACCGAGTGACTTGGCGCGCAGGCTTAGAATCAATGGCCGGTATTTCTGGCGTTGTGGAAGCGGTTGAGCCGAGAACTTCAATGCTGACTCGCCCTGATTACTACGATGGCCTAAAGCCAGTAGCTGCGAACGTCGACCAAATGGTTATCGTATCGGCTGTGCTACCAGAGCTATCACTTAATATTATCGACCGTTACCTAATTGCTTCAGAAACGGTAAACATCGCGCCGCTTGTTGTACTGAACAAGGTCGATCTACTGACTGATGAGCAGATTGCTGAATACCGTGAAACACTTAAAGAGTACGAGAAGATCGGCTATAAAGTGATGTTCGTGAGTAAAGAGTCTGGCTACGGCATCAAAGAGCTGGAAGCTGAACTCAAAGACCGTATCAACATCTTTGTTGGTCAATCGGGTGTGGGTAAATCAAGCCTAGTGAATGCATTAATGCCTACGCTAGACATTGAAGAAGGCGAAGTCTCTGAGAACTCAGGTCTTGGTCAGCACACAACCACGGCAGCTCGTTTATACCACTTCCCTTCTGGTGGTGATCTGATTGATTCACCAGGAGTGCGTGAATTCGGCCTATGGCACCTAGAGGCCGACGAAATCACTGAAGCCTTTATCGAGTTCAAGCCTTACCTTGGCGGTTGTAAGTTCCGTGACTGTAAACACATTGATGACCCAGGCTGCATCCTGCGCGAAGCGGTAGAAAACGGAAAGATCAGTCGATTACGTTTCGACAACTACCACCGCATCATTGAAAGCATGGCGAGTAACAAAGATAACCGTCAGTATTCACGCAACAAAAAAGCCGATCTCTAATCGCGTTTTTGTGAACAAATGTGTGCATTTACTGACAATTGGCGCGAATTTAAGTAACATCTCGCGCCCTAAACCGTCATCGACAGATTTAATTGAAAAACAATTAGCATTGGAAAATTAATACAATGGATAAGATTAAAGTTGGATTGCAGTACTGGATTCCACAACATGGATTAACTCGCCTAGTCGGCAAACTTGCGTCTGCTAAAGCGGGCGGCTTAACGACAGCGATCATCAACTGGTTCATCAAGCAATACAAAGTGAACATGGATGAAGCTCTGCATAGCGATCCAAAACACTTTAAAACATTCAATGAATTCTTCGTGCGTGAATTGAAAGAAGGCATGCGTCCTATCGCTGAAGGTGAGTCTGTTATTGTTCACCCTGCAGATGCACGTGTGAGCCAATTTGGCCCAATTACTGACGGTCAACTGATTCAAGCGAAAGGCCATAACTACTCAGCTCGCGAGCTCTTGGGTGGTGATGCTGCGCTAGCGGATGAATTTAAAGACGGTGAATTCGCAACGCTTTACCTGTCTCCAAGTGATTACCACCGCGTGCACATGCCATGCGACGGCACACTGCGCCAGATGATCTACGTTCCAGGTGACCTTTTCTCAGTTAACCCGTTAACGGCAGAAAACGTTCCAAACCTATTCGCACGTAATGAGCGTGTCGTTTGTATCTTCGATACGGAATTTGGCCCAATGGCACAAGTGCTGGTTGGCGCAACGATCGTAGGTAGCATTGAGCAAGTATGGGCAGGTACCATCACCCCACCTCGTGGTAACTCGGTTTACAAATGGGATTACCCTGCACAAGGTGACAAAGCAATCATCTTGAAGAAAGGCGAAGAGATGGGCCGCTTTAAGCTTGGTTCAACCGTTATCAACCTGTTCGCTAAAGATGCGATCAAGTTTGACGACACTATGCAAAATGGCGAGAAAACGGTTCTTGGTACACCTTTCGCGCACATTGCTGGCAAAGAAGCGCAAGCAAATGACGATGTTGTTACCGAATCTGCTGAAAACACTGACCAAGCTTAACAATTTGAGTTAACTCATTTAAGCTTTCAAGGCGCGTTACTTTTTCTATTTCAGAGAAGAACGCGCCTTTTTCTTAACTCTACCGATTCATTTGCTACTCAAGCTCTAACAACTCAATCTTTCAAACCCTGCCCAGCCACCTGCTGCTTCTCACTCTTGTCTCTAATTGCCCAGATAAAAGATTGACCAAAAACAAAACAACTGTCGAAACCTTAAACAACTTTTTGATTTTACAACCCGTCTCCAAGTACCAGAAATCCAGATAACTTACTCTATTTGAAGATATTTTATTTATAGGGTCTTTGTACATGCCTAAACTCAATGTTGGCGTTCTGGTCAAGCTGTTGATTTGTTTTGCGATTCCCTTAGGCGTGTTATTCATGCCGATAGATTCAATACCAATCGATGATCTCACGCTGATTCAACACCGCCTGTTGGCGATATTCTTATTAGCAGCCCTGCTGTGGGTGCTTGAACCTGTTCCGGTATTCGCCACTTCCATTTTGATCATTGCACTTGAGCTGGTAATGATTTCTGATAAAGGCTTACACCTGTTTAGAAACCCACCTGCAGGACACGATCTCGGTGAGTTAATCAAATATACCGACATCTTCGGTGCATTTTCGTCACCGATCATCATCCTTTTCATGGGTGGTTTTGCTCTTGCGATATCCGCATCCAAGTATGAACTCGATAACAACCTAGCTCGAGTGCTACTTAAACCATTTGGTACAGAACCGCGCTTTATCATGCTGGGTTTAATGCTGATCACCGCCGTGTTCTCAATGTTCATGTCAAATACCGCAACGACGGTAATGATGCTTGCGCTGCTCGGCCCTATCGTGGCATCTGCACCAAAAGGCGATATGGGTATCAAAGCGCTCGTGTTGTGTATTCCAATTGCTGCCAATACTGGCGGTATCGCAACCCCAATCGGTACACCGCCCAATGCCATCGCGCTGCAATACCTAACGGGTGAAAATACCATCGACTTCCTCAGCTGGATGATGATGGGCTTACCCTTTGTGATCATCCAACTCACCATCGCTTGGTTTCTTCTACAAAAACTCTTCCCTTCTAAAGAAAGAAACATGGTGCTCAAGCTCGATGGACAATTTAGAAAGAGCTGGCGAGCGATTGTGGTTTACATCACCTTCGCTGCGACAATCTTATTGTGGATGACCACCAAACTGCATGGCATGAACACCTATGTCGTGTCTATCATTCCATTGGCTGTGTTTACGCTCACTGGCATCATGGGTAAAGAAGAGCTCAAGCTGATTAACTGGGATGTGTTGTGGCTGGTCGCAGGTGGTATTGCGATTGGTATTGGCTTAGATAAAACAGGCTTAGCCGCTGCACTCGCACACGCAATTGACTATGAATCGCTGTCACCTGCAGCTGTGGTACTGACATTGTCTATCGTGTGTTGGTCAATGGCGAACTTCATGTCAAACACTGCGACGGCCAACTTGCTGATGCCGATAGCCGCTGCAATTGGTGCTTCCATGGAAAGCCTAGTTGCGATTGGTGGTCTGCAAGGCTTGCTGGTTGTGGTCGCCTTCTCTGCGTCACTTGGCATGATTCTGCCCGTATCGACACCACCAAACTCACTGGCCTACTCGACCGGGCTTATCGAAAGCAAAGACATGGCGAAGATGGGCATCATCTTAGGTATTGGGGGCTTGCTGATGGTTTACCTCGCCCTGTTTATCATCACCTAGTAAGCGTTAACGCTCCCCTTTAATCCTAACTAAAGCGCTGAATGTAAATTTGGCGCTTTTTTCGATCTATACCACTCCACCTCAAGCAATTAACTGACATTTCAATCAATAGGTAACTGTGATATTACTTCACTGTTTTACAAAAAGCAGAGTAAATATATTTAGAATTTATGATTTTAAACACAGTCATTCAACTTAAGACAGCGGCACTATACGCCAATCAAAGACACATCAATTCATTATTAAGTACGTCAACGTAGTTAGGTTTTGTCTAATCAGAGAGGAATGGACCTTGAGACATACTATTAAGTTTAAAATTCAGATCGCCATTGCGATCATTATCGCCGTCGTGAGTGGTACCCAAGCTTGGATATCAGTTACCCAGCTCACTCAAGAAACTGAAGTCGCGATCAACCAAGAAATGAGAAATGTCAGTGCTGGCACGACGAATTATATTGCCGATTGGCTCTCGACTCGCAGCGATATGATGCTTGCTAATGAACCGACCATTTCAAGCAACAGTAACTCTGACCGCGAGTTGCTAATCACCAAACAAGCTGGACAATTCTTGTCTGTTTATGCCGGATTCAGCGACGGCACTATCGCGTATGGCGACAAAGGTGAAGATTGGCCAGCAGGCTACGACCCACGCACCCGCCCTTGGTATAAAGATGCCAACGCAACATCAGACCTCGTCATTACTGAACCTTATCAAGACTTTGACGGCAGCATTGTCATCAGCTTTGCAAAAGCATTCAACGGTGAAAGACAAGGTGTCCTCGCGGCAGACCTAACTGTAACCAGCATTATCGACACCGTACTCAACGTGAAACTGGATAACGATGGCTTTGCGTTTTTAGTTGACGGTAACAACAACATCGTTGCCTACAGTGATGAAGAGCTAAGTCAGAAACCACTGACCAGTTTGAATCCGGAACTAACAGCCAACAAAGTGTCACAACTGATCCAAGGCCAAATGATCACTACGCTAACTTGGCCTGGCCAAGAGGATAAAATGGTCTACATTGCCAATGTCCCGAATACCGATTGGTCACTGGGTATTGTTATCGATAAGGAAATGGCGTTTTCCGCAGTATCTGACGCGATTCAGTTCATCGCTCTTACTTCTTTGATTTTGTATATCGTCATTTCGATTGCGAGCACAGTGGTGATCAACCGCCTGCTTTCCCCACTACAAACCTTGTCTGACGCACTGACTCAGCTGGCTCAAGGCAGAGGTGACCTCACTCAACGCATTGATATCACACGCATGGATGAGATAGGCAAACTAGCCGAACTTGTGAACCAGTTCTTAAGCCAGATGCAAAGCATGTTGAAAGGCGTTATCGAGCACAGCCATGATTTAAATAATCACGCAGAAAAAGCCAACCAATTGGCCACTCAATCCTCCATTCGAGTGGAGAATCAACAAAACGATATCAACCAGATAGCGACCGCGATTCATGAGATGTCAGCGACCGCAGCAGAGGTGGCGAGTCATGCAGAATTAACCGCATCCGCTTCTCAAGCTTCGGCGACCGCGTGTAACGATGGCCAAGAGGTTATTCAACAAAACCGCGACGCTATCACTAGCCTTGCGAGCCAAGTGGAAGACGCTGCCAATGTTATCCGAGAGCTGGAAAACAACGCGCAAAGCATCAACCAGATCCTGTCCACCATTCAAGGCATTGCCGAACAAACCAATCTATTGGCATTAAATGCTGCAATTGAAGCGGCTCGTGCAGGTGAACAAGGTCGTGGGTTTGCGGTTGTCGCCGATGAAGTGCGAGTGCTTAGCCAAAGAACGCATGGCTCGACCGAAGAAATCCGCGTGATGATTGATACGTTACAGAAGAATACCGAACATGCCGTTGAAAGCATGACCACCAGCACCCAACTGGCAGAGAACAGCGTTGGCTTCGCAGAGCAAGCTCATGGCAGCCTCTCTAAAATCACCCAAGCGATCACTGAAATCAACGATATGGCGCTGCAAATAGCGAGTGCTGCAGAAGAGCAACGCGCAGTAAGCGAAGACATCAGTCGTAATACGCAAGGAATCAAGGATGCCTCCGACGATCTTGCACAACAAGCTGAAAGCAGCCGCAATAGCTCAAATGAAATGAGTAACGCTGCCGAGTCGATGCGCCGAGATGTGGAGCGCTTTAAGGTATAACTCATCTCAAGCAACATAAGTTAAACCTCACCATCGAGCGGCCGGTGACGTAAACCGATAACTGAAACAAAGTGACTCTTTTCACAAGAATCACTTTGTTCTCAGTCCGGTTTAATGCATATTGATGAGCTAATTTATCCCAGACACAAGGATGTTATTCAGATGGGATTCGAATGGTTGGCTCTTGCTGCCGCTTTTCTTTGGGCTATCGCGAGCCTGATGTCAGTAAAGCCTGCTCAACACTTAGGTTCTTTCGCCTATAGCCGTTGGCGCATGGGTTGCACTGCTATCATCTTATCGAGCATGGCTTGGTTTACTGGTGGCTGGTCAACGGTCGAAGCAGACCTAGTCACGCCGATGATGCTGTCTGGGCTAATTGGCATCTTCATTGGTGATACCGCCCTATTTGCTTGTTTGAACAGAATGGGACCGCGCCAAGCAGGTTTGCTGTTCTCTTGTCACGCCGTGTTCTCGGCAATTCTTGGTTACTTCCTATTTAGCGAAAGCATGACTTCGGTGGAGCTGATTGGCTCGGCTTTGGTGTTCAGTGGTGTATTAACCGCGATATTCTTTGGTCGTCGAGGACAAGCCAACAACCAACTCGAAACCATTAAAGGCACTGTGTGGATTGGTGTTGCACTGGGAATTACAGCTGCGATTTGCCAAGCACTGGGTGGTATTATTGCAAAACCCGTGATGCAAACCAGCATAGACCCTGTTGCCGCTTCAGCGATTCGTATGATCACCGCTTTTGTTGCTCACTCCGCATTTCGTCTAACTGGCGCTAAGCTCTCACGCGCAATCAACCCAATGAATGGTCAAATATTTGCGATTACCGCAGTTAACGGGTTTTTAGCGATGGCGGTGGGAATGACGCTGATTTTGTATGCGCTGCAGGAAGGTAATGTCGGCATGGTCGCTCTGTTATCTTCAACCACGCCAATCATGTTGTTACCGATACTCTGGCTGTACACCAAGCAGAGACCGAACGCCTACGCTTGGATCGGGGCTATTGTTGCCGTATTGGGTACAGGTATTCTAGTAAGATAGTGGTACTGGGATTCAAGTCAGTTAGTCAAACAGTAAGTAAGACTAACTGAACAGAGAGCTAAGAGCGCGGGAACGGAAAAGCCGTCACGTCATCGATGTGGTCATAACCTAACGCCAGCATGATCAGACGATCAATACCTAAAGCAACACCCGCACAGTCTGGTAAGCCCGCTTTTAATGCCTCAATCAAGTGATGGTCAATCGGTTGAGGCGATAAGCCCATCTCAATACGTTTGGCATTGTCATCTTCAAAGCGCTTGAGCTGCTCTTGTGGTTTATCTAGCTCATGGAAGCCGTTTGCTAACTCGATGCCTTTGAAATACACCTCAAAGCGATCCGCCACTCGCGAATCCTCAGGATTAATCTTAGCCAATGCCGCTTGTGAAGCCGGAAAGTCATAAACAAACGCAGGGACTTGTTGGCCTATTTTGGCTTCAACCCCAATACTAAACAGCAACTGCAGCAAGGTATCACGATCTTCTTCAGGGTCAGCTATATCGCTGAGCCCAAGTTTTGCTGCGGCTTGCTTTAGCGTAGCCATCGAATCTTCCAGGGGACACACACCTAACACGTCAATAAAGGCTTGTTGGTAAGTCATTCGCTCTGCTGAGCCCGATTTAAGTACCTGCTGTAACAGCAAATCCATTTCATCCATCAGGTCATGGTGATCAAAGCCAACGCGATACCACTCCAACATGGTGAACTCAGGGTTGTGGTAACGGCCATTTTCTTCGTTACGGAAAGACTTACAAATTTGGTAAATACAGCCACTGCCCGCCGCTAATAGACGTTTCATATGAAACTCAGGGCTAGTCATAAAGAACAGAGGCTGACCGTGCGCATAACCCGGCCCTACGAATTCAGTTTTGAAAGTATGCAAATGCACGTCCGTCACCGTGGCGTGGCTCATCGCAGGCGTATCCACTTCCATCACGTTTCGCTCAGCAAAGAACTGACGAATTTGATTAAGGATATCAGCACGTTGCTTTAACTGTTTAATGGTTGCGGCCGGTTGCCATGTAGAGTGCATTATTGAGTTCCATATTACTGAATTCTAGGCGACGAAAATTACCACCTTTCATCGCTTTTGTAAGCTTCTATCTTTCTATTCGTGAAAGCAAAATGTTGTTTTAATGAAGCCAGAAAATTACGTTCTACAATACAATTATCAATACATATTTCACATCCACATTGATAACAAAAATCATACTCAACAAGCCGTTAACACAAGTCTTGTGGGTTAATCGTTATCAACGATTCATTGCCGTGATTGCAGTCACATAACCTATAATTTCTATGCCTCCATATGCATTACCGACCTAAAAACCCAAATGCATCAACTTTTCGAATACCTTCCTCTCTTACACTGAACCTACCACTTAAGGCTTAGGGGTGCTAAATGGTTCCTACAATTTAGAACCTCCTAAATAGGCTTTTTATAATAACAAGCGGAATACTCCGCATCACACTGGAGAATAACTGTGAAGACAATTACCACAGATATCGCAGTCATCGGCGCAGGCGGCGCTGGTCTTCGTACAGCTATTGCTGCGGCTGAAGCTAATCCTGAACTGGAAGTAGCACTGATTTCTAAAGTTTACCCAATGCGTTCGCACACGGTAGCGGCAGAAGGCGGTTCAGCAGCAGTAATTAAAGACGAAGATAGCTTAGATAACCACTTCAACGATACTGTTGGTGGTGGCGACTGGCTATGTGAACAGGATGTTGTTGAATACTTTGTTGAAAACTCGACTCGCGAAATGATCCAAATGGAACAATGGGGCTGCCCATGGAGTCGTAAAGAAAACGGTGAAGTAAACGTACGCCGATTCGGCGGTATGAAGGTAGAGAGAACGTGGTTCGCAGCGGATAAAACCGGCTTCCACATGCTTCATACTCTGTTCCAGACTTCGATGAAGTACGACACAATCAAACGATTTGATGAGTACTTTGTGGTGGACCTTCTCGTAGAAAACCAGAGCGGCGTTGAAGATGGCGAAGTACAAGGCCTAATCGCGATTCACATGTCTGAAGGTGAGCTTGTTACCATCAAAGCAAAATCTGTTGTTCTAGCAACCGGCGGCGCAGGTCGTGTTTACCACTGTAATACCAACGGCGGCATCGTAACTGGCGACGGTATGGCAATGGCTTATCGCCACGGTGTACCACTGCGTGATATGGAGTTCGTTCAATACCACCCAACAGGCCTACCGGGCACTGGCATCTTGATGACCGAAGGTTGTCGTGGTGAAGGCGGTATCATCGTCAACAAGAACGGCTACCGTTACCTGCAAGATTACGGCATGGGCCCTGAAACTCCAGTGGGCGAGCCGAAAAACAAATACATGGAACTGGGTCCACGTGACAAAGTTTCTCAAGCATTCTGGCACGAACAGCAGAAAGGCAACACCATCAAGCACCCACTTGGTGATGTCGTGCACCTTGACCTTCGCCACCTTGGTGAAGAGTACCTGCAAGAGCGTCTACCGTTCATCTGTGAGCTAGCAAAAGCGTACGTAAACGTAGACCCAGCAAAAGAGCCGATCCCAATACGTCCAACCGTTCACTACACCATGGGTGGTATTGAAACTAACGGTACCTGTGAAACTCGTATTAAAGGCCTATTCGCCGTTGGTGAATGTGCTTCAGTTGGCCTACACGGTGCAAACCGCCTAGGTTCTAACTCACTGGCTGAGTTCGTGGTATTTGGCCGCGTTGCTGGTGAAGAAGCGGTGAAACGCGCTGCTGAATTCAAAGGCTGGAACGAAGAGTCTATCGCTAAGCAAGTGAAAGCGGTTGAAGAGCGCATCGCAGGTCTACTAAACCAAGAAGGCGACGAGAACTGGGCTGACATCCGTACTGAAATGGGTCACACCATGGAAGCGGGTTGTGGTATCTACCGTCAAGAAGACTTGATGCAAAAGACCATCGACAAAATCACTGAACTGAAAGCTCGCTACAAGAAGATCAGCATTAAAGACAAAGGCAAAGTGTTCAACACTGACCTACTTTACGCTATCGAAGTGGGTTACGGCCTTGAAGTTGCAGAAGCGATGGTTCACTCAGCGATTCTTCGTAAAGAGTCTCGCGGTGCACACCAACGTCTAGACGACAACTGCACAGAACGTGATGACGTGAACTTCCTGAAACACTCTCTATCTTTCTACAACGAAGATGCAGCACCAACCATCGACTACAGCGGCGTTAAGATCACCAAATCTCAACCTAAAGCTCGTCTGTACGGTGAAGCTGCAGAGAAAGCCGCTGCCGCTGAAAAAGCAGCAGAAGAGAATGCGAAGAAGAGCGAAGAGGAGCAAGCATAATGTCAGCGAATCGAATCCAAAAAATTGAAATCCTGCGTTATGACCCTGAGCACGATGCAGAACCTCACTTTCAAACCTTTGAAGTTCCGTTTGATGAAACCATGTCAGTACTTGATGCGATCGGTTACATCAAAGACAACCTAGATAAAGACCTGTCTTACCGTTGGTCTTGTCGTATGGCGATTTGTGGTTCTTGCGGCATCATGGTTGATGGCGTGCCAAAACTGGCGTGTAAGAGCTTCTTACGTGACTACCCGAATGGCTTCAAGATTGAGCCTTTAGCTAACTTCCCAATCGAAAAAGATTTGATTGTCGACATGACGCCGTTCATCGAGCGCCTTGAAGCGATCAAGCCTTACATCATTGGTAACGACCGTAAGCCAGAAGACGGCACTAACATCCAAACTCCAGAGCAAATGGCGAAGTACAAACAGTTCGCTGGCTGCATCAACTGTGGTTTGTGTTACGCAGCGTGTCCTCAGTTTGGTCTAAACCCTGAGTTCATCGGCCCTGCGGCACTTGCTCTTGCTCACCGCTACAACCTAGATAGCCGTGACAATGGTAAAGCTGAACGCATGAAGCTTATCAATGGCGACAACGGCGCTTGGGGCTGTACGTTTGTAGGTTACTGTTCTGACGTATGTCCGAAGAAAGTAGACCCAGCAGCGGCAGTAAACCAAGGCAAAGTTGAGTCTTCAATGGACTTCGTTATTTCGATGTTCAAGCCTGATGGATCGCAAGTAAAAACAGCAGAGGAGGCATAATATGAGCAATCGTAAGCCTTATGTTCGTGAGATGAAGAGAACATGGTGGAGCAACCATCCGTTCTACCGCTTCTACATGCTACGTGAAGCAACTGTACTGCCTTTGATTCTGTTCACTGTGTTCCTAACCTTTGGTTTGGGTGCGCTAGTGAAAGGTCCTGAAGCGTGGGAAGGTTGGTTGAGCTTTATGGCTAACCCTATCATTGTTGGTATCAACATCGTGGCACTGCTTGGCAGCTTACTGCACGCTCAGACCTTCTTCAGCATGATGCCTCAAGTAATGCCAATCCGCCTTAAAGGCAAATTGGTTGATAAAAGAATCATCGTACTGACCCAGTGGGCAGCGGTGGCTTTTATTTCTTTAATCGTTCTTGTTGTGGTGTAAGGAGCTTTCGTTATGAACACAAATTACAAAGTAAAACCTGTTAACCACAACCCACAACGCTCTGATGAGCCAATCTGGTGGGGCCTATTTGGCGCTGGCGGTACTTGGTTCGCGATGATCACACCAATCACGGTTCTAGTGTTAGGTATCTTAGTGCCAATGGGCATCATCGATGCGGACGCAATGAGCTACGAGCGTGTGTCTGAATTCGCCACCAGCATTATCGGTGCGCTATTCATCATCGGTACGCTAGCACTGCCAATGTGGCACGCAATGCACCGTCTTCACCACGGCATGCACGACCTTAAGTTCCATGTCGGTGTTGCGGGTAAAGTGGGCTGCTACTTCGTTGCAGGCCTAATCAGCGCACTGTCTATTATCTTCATTTTTATGATTTAACAGTTAAATAGAAAACGCCTAGGTTTGACCCTAGGCGTTTATTCTATGCTAGATGATAAGTCTATATGCGTTACGGCGATTCAAACCCCACAAATCGCATCACACCCGAGAATATCTCAGCTTCTCCCTCTGCCGGCGCAGGGTTGCTCCAGGTTGGATCGCTCCAGAAGGATTTAGTCGTAATATACTCTCCATCTTGATCAACCTTATTCCAGGTGTCTTTGGCTCCTATAAATTCCTCTTCGGTTATGGTTAAGGTCACCTCACCATTCAAAATCACCCAATCGAACCCGAACAATCCCTCATCATCGTCAAAGTAGCCAGTACCGTTACTATGGAAAACAACCTCTTCTTCAACTACAGCCATGACGGTGCCATTTATCTCCCAAAGATCGATGAGCTCCCAACGAGAACTTTCACTGCCATTACCTGTGAAATCAGACTCTATAAACTGAGCACCACCAACGGTACAGTTGGCGACTGCGCTGTCATAGTCCGAACGAGTGCCAAAGTCAGAGGGTTGGTCCGTAAAATCATCCCACGGTGAATCACCATCCTCACAGACCGTTACTGTTCCCTCGTAGGTAACATTTGTAAGCACCTCCTCTGAACCATCCCTAGAGATAGTTAATTCATCATCAGTTTGTGATAAAAGTACCCATTGCTCGGTTGAGGTATCTTCATAAGTTATCATCATGGTATTAGCTGAAGTTTTCATCCAACTGTTCCCATAGGTCTCAGTGCCATCATTGCCGATATAGCTCATACTGCCGTTATCATGGAAAAAGAGGGTGTTACCATCGTACTCCATCAATACCAAGTTAGTCGGGTCAAACTGCAGAGCGTTTCTATCTTGTTGCACCACGGTATCTGCCCATATCCAACTTTCAGTCACACCGCCTAACGTTTCTTCCTCGAAGAACTTAATTGACCAAGTTTGCTCCATGGACTCTAATAACGCCCAGTAAGTCGTGAAGCTCTCCGATTCATCAGAATAGCTAACCTTAATAAAGCCATCTTCTATGGCCCAGTCATCGATATAGTCACCACCCTCACTCTTCAATACATGTACAGTACCATCAGCATTGAACAAGTAATCACGAGTATCTCCATTGCCTTTAACGCGTTGGAAGTTTAGACCCTCGACCATCTCACTGGTAATGTGAGTTCGACCGCCACAATCCGTGATCGCCGTTTCGTAGTCACTCATACTCGGGATAGGTTGCCCCTCAACAGGTTCTGCATCACCGATGTAGCACTCTTCAAGCACAATCGGACGATCTTGTTGAATAATAGTATCCATCCAGATATAGCTACTTGATTGACCGTCCACAACTTCGTTCTCATAGAACTTGATTGACCACGTATCATCCAACGAATCTAACAGTGCCCAGTAAGTCGTGAAGCTCTCCGATTCATCAGAATAGCTGATCTTAACCAAGCCATCTTCTATGACCCAATCGTCAGTATAGTTACCGCCCTCTCCCTTCAATACATGCACTGTGCCATCAGCATTGAACAAGTAGTCACGAGTATTTCCATTGCCTTTAACGCGTTGGAAGTTTAGACCCTCGACCATTTCGCTGGTAATGTGAGTTCGACCGCCACAATCCGTAATCGCAAGCTCATAGTCAGCCATGATTGGGCTTGACTGATCATCGCTATCACCCAAGTAGCAGGTAAATAGGTAATCGCTCAACACTACACCATCTTCTATAGACTGTGCGGCAATACCATTGAAAGCGTACATAGTATCGTCCGACGGTTCAGCACTTGGCGCCTCAATCTCACCTACCGTAAGTTCACCATTGTACATGCTAAAGATCATGGTAGGCGTATCCCCCTCTCCCATGTAGGGCATAGCCTCAACTGGTACGGTAAATTCGACGATATCTTCACCGTGTAATGTGTAACGTAAGTAATCCGCAGTAGCGACGCGACTTGCCGTTCCTGCGTCCCAATCAAAGAAGTAATAATGCGCCGTGCCATCACTCACTAACTCGATATCAAAGTCTAGATAGAGGCCAACAGAGGTAGTAAGATCTGTGGAAACCGACTCACCGACCGACTGCGACACAATAATGTCGTCCAGACTTGTAATAGAGCTACCATCCGTATCATAACCGACGTCAGAGAACCTCACGTACGGACTACCACCCTCCCATAGGAAGTACTGGTTTACGGCTGGAGAGAAGGTAAACATTACCGCTTGTGAGCCTTCAGCGAACCTCGCCTCTTCCATGAAGTCGAACCACTCAAAGTAGACTTCATACAATGCCATACCCGATAGGTTTACCACTTCTGATTCTACTGAATAATAGAAACTGGAATTGTCTTCTGGATAAGCAATAAGTTGCTCTCCAGAGAAGTCTATCGTATAACCTACCGGAGTTTGCCAGCCGTTTTCAGTGAGCTGTACGTCCCCCTCAGCTTCAAGTGGTAGCTGGATAAAGGATTGATCACCACGGTACTGTATGAGTTCCGTAAGGGTTAACGTATCACCGCCATAACTCAAGGTTTCTTTAAACAGAATATCTACGAACGATAGTTCGCTCCAATCGCTGAAGAATCCGTAAAGAGTCCCCTCTTGCTCCGCAAACTCTTGGGCGGTAATAGTCCACTTATTTGGGTCGGTTGGATAAAGGTCTTCACCGTCATAAACGCCGTCTTCATCTGAATCAGCATTATTCGGATCTAAACCTTCGGTTGCATTCTCATGGTTATCGCCTAAACCATCACTATCAGAATCCGCCCACTCTAATGAGTCATAAGGGAAGGCATCGCTATTGTCGCCAACATAGTCACCATCACTATCATCCCATTCATTTGGATCATTAGGGAAAGCATCCTCGTAGTCTTTAAAGCCATCGTCGTCGCTATCTTGATTTAAAAACTCTGCAAGATAATCTTGCGCAGCTGTCTCGTCTAAGAAGAACACTCCTAGACTGTTATGCCAACTAAACGCTTCCTCCGTTAGGTCCATGCTCCAAGTGTCTATGCCCCTGCGATAGTAAGCATTGTGCCAAGGCCAAGGATTCTCAACATCCGGGACCATAAGCACCATATCAACGTCATTCACTCCGGTGAACGAACCAGGAACCACACCACTATCACCAAGGTTCAATGTAACCAGTGTTGGAATACCCGTATAAGTCAATAGGTAGTCTTGCGTTACGACGTGCCATTGAATTGGCCCATTGTCATCGTATTGGAAACTGCTTGTAGGTAACAGCGTAGCGTATCGGCTCAGGCCTGGAATGATTTGGTCATCAATAAGCTCCAACTCTGTGCCAGCAACACGGGCATCCTCTACCTGTTGTGGTAGATCCACAACAGCTTGTGTTCCCCACTCATCAAATGAGGTAGCAACCCAAAGGCCATTAGATTGTTTCTGGTAAACGCGATAGGCCTGTCCGACGTTATCTGTGTCAGTCGTAAATGAATAATCAGTTAATGGGTAGTGCTGCCACTCTATGTGTTTATTTTCTTCCACATCACTAACAGAGCGAGACACTGCATTCCATTCATTGAACAAAGTATTTTTTGGATCACTATCGACAATAAGTTGAGTATTCGTCTCCTCGTTTAGAACCGAACGCTCTCCACTTTCAAGAACATCACCATTAATCAGTACCTCTTTGCGGTAGTAATTCCAGTACGCTGTGAGATCGTCCCATTTGCCATCATTAAAGTTAAAGTCTGCGTACTCATGGAATTCACCATCTTGTGGGTTTGCCCATATTGGTGTCGAATATTCGTAGACATAGCTACCATCAGGGATATTATTAAATCGAAGTTCAACATTGATGTAACCGTCTGCACCCCAGTCCTGCTTAGACTCCACGAAACTCTGCACGTAATCCTGCGTTACAGTGGTTAAAGTCTGAGCCCATTGAGCTTGATGGGTTTGAACATCGTCGATATCAAAGCCATTTACCGTGTATTCGGTTAACGTTTCGACCGCTTGAACGCCCTCTGCGACGTCCTCAAATTCCACTGATACACTATGTATTGTATCTATTTGAGATAAGTCATTTGGGTGAACTCTAGATGTTAAGGCTACGCCTTGTTCATAGACACGACCATTACCGCCGAAACCGCCCTCAAGAGATGCATCACCCTCATCGATATAGCGCCAATACGTCTCGCTTGTTTCGGTTCTAGTACCAATTTCAAGAGACATGCCTTCGTAACGTGCAGTACCATCGAGGTTATAGTCGTACGCAAAGGTCTGGATACGAGTAAAGTCATCATTTAACAGGTGATCGACACTTTGTGTCGTGCCATATACCACGTCATCAGCAGTGATATATTGAGTAGTTATGGTGGTAACAATCTCTCCGCTATTCAGTGTCTCAACCATTTCTTCGACCTCAATATCCAGTGTAATGATATCGCGATCTGTTATGTTGAAAATTGCTACATCAGTTGCACTAACATTGGCCACAACATCAGCAATTGACTTATTTCCATCCTCTGGATGAACATCGGCATTATTACCAACGCCATCACCGTCCACATCGACCCATTCGGTCGCATCGGTTGGGAATTCATCAACATCATTGTTGTAACTGTCGTTATCCGTATCGTTTGGATACGGGTCATCCTCGTTATCGCCTAAGCCATCATCATCCGTATCTGCCCATTCGGTCGCATCGGTTGGGAATTCATCGGCATTATTACCAACGCCATCACCGTCCGTATCTAAGGACTCGTTGGGATCCGATGGGAATTTATCGGCATTATTACCAACACCATCACCGTCCGTATCTGCCCATTCGGTTGGGTCATTATCAAATACATCTTGATTGTCACCATAGCCATCAGAGTCATTATCAGCCCACTCAGTTGGATCTTGTGGGAAGACATCATCAATACTGTCTACCCCATCCGAATCATGGTCACCAGCACGAGAACGATCCGTTGGAAACGCATCATTGGCATCAGGATAGATGTCATCTTCTCCGTCCACCGTATCATCATTTAGGTCGGCATTATTACCGATCTCATCACCATCGGAGTCCAGACTTTCATCGGGATCATTCGGAAAGTCATCTAAGTCATTGGGGACGCCGTCATCATCTGTGTCATTAGAAAAATCGACACCCTCTGTCGCACCACCAACATTATCAAATGTCTTATCGCTATCACCTGCAACTTCTTCAATTTTCTTTTTGATTTCATTATTCACAGATGCAGTCACAGAGATAAACTTAGTCCCTTTATCTTCACTTTCAGCAACTTCTTGCAACTCTTGAGGAGATGAAGGCAAAACATTTGAATCAACCAAGTTTTTAGCGGCATAAGCGGCAGCCTCAACACCTGACTCAACAAAATCACCTAAGATTTCATCTTCATCTAAGCCTAGCTGATCAGCGACTTGCTGAATGGCAGCTTGCTTTGCTGCTTCAACCGCAGCAGCATCGTCAGAATCTGTAGTGTTTTGCTCGATCAATACGTGAACTAGCGTACTCAAAGGGGTGACATCTTTTTCACCTGGAGGGGCTGACATAATATAGTCGTCAGACACCGTAACATCAGGTTCATCTTCATCAATCGTCTGCCCGGAGATCGCTTGCACAACGACAGGGTACTGTTCAGGGTTGTCGACATCGGTGACGTCTAAATCTGCAACTCCGCCATCACCAGAAATAGCATTAGGCTCACCGTCGTCTAAGACGTAGTTACCGTTAAGGTCTAACCAAATTCGAGCATGACGTAAATAACCATCAATTGCAGTCACACTGTATTTAGTCGTTTCAGCTGGGGAGCTGGGAGTCGAGGGAGTCTCACTCGGAGTCGTGGTTGACACGGTTGTATCATCGTCATCACATCCTGAAAGCCCGACGATACTAACCAAACCAAGAGCCAACGTAATTGCATTAAGTCTCATATCAATACCCACATAGTTGCTTAATAACATCGCGTATAAAGCTAGTAGACTCTACTCATTCTAACAATATTGTAATCAGCTTCCCTTCCCACCACACACATTCACAAAATCAATATTAAACAGTCACATATTGAATTGAGAGATTTTTGTTGCGATATATAAACGCCAACAACACCTTGTAAATCTATAAGTTAGATAAAATTTTTGATTTTCATCCAGAATACAACCAAAATATGACACTAGTCACATAATGTAGCCTTGTAACCAAGGTGAATCGCATCTGGCTTACTCACTCTTGATTTTCCAGCTCTTCGTATCTCGCATCCCGCATCCCGCATCTCGTTTACGCGAATCTGATCTTGGGATACAAAAAAAGGCCGCCTAAGCGACCTTTTTCAGATACTTGAAGTCAATTACTTCACACGACCAACGTATTCGCCAGTACGAGTATCAACTTTAACAACTTCACCGATAGCGATGAATAGAGGTACGCGAACTACCGCGCCTGTTGCTAGAGTTGCAGGCTTACCGCCAGTACCTTGTGTGTCGCCTTTAAGGCCAGGATCGGTTTCTGTTACTGCGATCTCAACAAAGTTTGGTGGAGTTACTGTGATAGGGTTATCATTCCACAACGTTAGAGTACATACGTCGTTTTCAACTAACCATTTAGAAGTCTCGCCTACTGCTTTTGCATCAGCAGCGATTTGCTCGAATGTTTCGTTGTTCATGAAGTGGTAGAATTCGCCATCGCTGTATAGGTAGCCTAGTTCAACGTCTACAACGTCCGCTAGTTCTACTGTATCGCCTGACTTAAATGTTTTCTCTAACACTTTGCCTGACAGCAGTTTACGAAGTTTAACACGGTTAAACGCTTGGCCTTTACCTGGCTTAACGTATTCATTTTCGATAATTGAGCAAGGCTCGTTATCCATCATGAATTTTAAACCGCCTTTGAATTCATTGGTGCTTACTGACGCCATGATTTTCTCTTCCACATCTTTGAGTTAATTTCAATGCCGCATATCATAACCCGAAAAGTCGAATCTGTTGAGCAAAACTGGCTCAAACAACTATCGAATGCGATCTCTGACCCGACAAAACTGCTTGAGGCATTGGAAATAGACCCAACACCGTGGCAAGCAGGCTTCGCTGCTCGTGAGTTATTTGCACTTCGGGTACCTCTTAGCTTTGTCGAACGAATGGAAAAAGGCAACCCACACGATCCATTGCTACGACAAATTTTACCGCTAAGCGAAGAGTTTGAGGTACACCAAGGCTATTCCGCTGATCCACTGGAAGAGCAAGACAACGCCATTCCTGGGCTACTGCACAAATACAAGAACCGTGCACTGATGATTGTGAAAGGCGGTTGTGCGATTAACTGCCGCTACTGCTTCCGTCGTCACTTCCCTTACCAAGATAACAAGGGCTCGAAGTCGGTTTGGCAAACCAGCCTAGACTATGTGGCTGCTCACCCAGAGATCAACGAAGTTATCTTGTCGGGTGGCGATCCACTGATGGCAAAAGACAGCGAACTAGAGTGGCTAATTCATGCTATCGCACAAATTCCACATGTGAAAACAGTTCGAATTCATAGCCGATTACCGGTTGTGATTCCCGCTCGAGTAACGGATGAACTATGCCAATTGTTAGCTCAAACTCGCCTTAATGTAGTGATGGTGAGCCATATTAACCATGCTAACGAAATCAACTTAGAGCTCAAACAAGCCTTCCACAAGCTTAAGTTAAGTGGTGCGACTCTGCTCAACCAAGGCGTGATGCTTAAAGGCGTAAACAACAGCGCTAACTCATTGAAAGAATTAAGCGAAAAGCTATTCGACGCCGGTATTTTACCTTACTATATGCATGTACTTGATAAGGTTCAGGGCGCAGCGCACTTCTATATTTCAGATGAAGAAGCCAAGCGTCACTTTAAGGGATTAATCTCTGAGGTTTCTGGCTACCTCGTACCTAAGTTAACTCGTGAAATTGGCGGCCGCACTAGTAAGACACCACTCGACCTACATATTGAATAACTCTATCTAGAGCAATGGTCGCTTCTTATCGTATTGAGTACCAAGAAGCGACAGAGACCACGACACCAGCCTTCACCTTAACAACAAGCGGCTGCTAGGTTTTAAGTAATCTTTATCAATCGTTAAGACAAAAAGTTTTTGTTCGATCGTCCGGTCTATTATTAGCATACTCGGCTCTATTCTAAATTTTTAGGAGGGGTGATATGTCACAATTTATAGAACAAACTCTCAACCTTGCCCCCTTTAGCTGGGCAGGCCTCGCTGCATGCATGCTGTGTGGTTCTTTAATCGGAATCGAAAGGCAAACACGCGGTAAACCCGTCGGAATCCGAACGTCGATTCTGATCATCAGTGGTACCTATTTCTTCCTTACGATGGCGATTAGCCTTTCCCCTAACACACTCGATCAAGCTCGTGTGCTTGGTCAGATAATTACGGGTGTTGGATTTCTTGGGGCTGGTGTAATGATGACACTGGATGGCAAGATTCATGGCGTGACTTCAGCCGCAATTATCTGGGTACTCGCAGCATTAGGTATGATGATCGCACTAGGGCATCTTTCCCAATCGGTCATTATCACGCTAATGGCGCTAGTGATTCTGCTTGGTGTCGATAAAGTGGAAAACAGCTTCCAGAGCCTGCGTCGTGGCGTTCACCAAAAGTGGATGCGAAAAGGTCGCGTGAAGAAATAGCGCAGCACTTGATAGCCTTAGTGGTAATGCCAATGATACAAAGAAGCCTAGTCAAACGACTAGGCTTCGCATTATTTTGGGAGAACTTAATACACCTGAATACACACCTGGTTCTTACCTGCAGCCTTGGCCTTATAGAGCTGCTCATCCGACGAACGAATGCTTTGGTTTTCCCACAAGTGCCCGACACTGTCGAACTTATACAGAGAGTAGAGCGTCGCGCCACCAGACACTGAGATACTAATCTTGTCACCCGTAGGGCATCGATAACTCTGTAGGCTAATGTCATTTTGAATTCGCTCAAAGATCGATGAAAGCAACTCAGACGATTCACCCGTAATCGCGACAACAAACTCTTCACCGCCAAATCGAGCCACGATATCTTGCTGTCTAACGCTGTTCAGCATCAACCGAGCAACATGGCAAATCACCTCGTCCCCCACTTTATGGCCATGCTGATCATTAACGACTTTGAAATCATCGATATCAAACACGCCAACACCAATAATCGGCTCTTCATCTTGCGCCAGTAATCGAGCCTCAAAACCACGTCGATTCAGCAAGCCCGTTAATGGGTCGCGCATTGCTAGCTCATTTAAACGCTGGTGCTCTTGTCTTGTATAGAAGCGCCATAGCCATAAAACCGAGAGCAGATACAAAACCAACAGTATCGAAAGCTGAATCTTCTCCATCTCCAATACATGCAGAAAGTGCTCGCTCTTATCTTCTTCAATACTCAGATATAGCTGGGTGTTAATGTCATCAACATACAGAGGCTTGGAATACGTAAAATCCATAAACCCGTATTTGTTTGCGCCTCGAGTACTTGTGACTTTATAGCCATGGGTAGGGTTTGAGACTAGGTTCGAGACATAACCATCGACACCCAATACCCCTTTAAACTCACCATTAACGTAGATTCCTTTGGTTAAGGTCACCACTTTCTGACCTGTCAGGTAGTCATCATATTGGCCGGTATACACCACTTGGTCTTGCCCTTGAGCTAAGCCAAAGCGAATCGTGTTCACCCAATAAGGCCTGCTATTCACAACCGAATCAAAGGTGTCGCCCTTAATGTAACTGGCAAAATCAGAAGGCGAAGAGATAATGAATTTCTCTTTTGAAATGAAATAAATCGCAGAGATGGTATCAATGGTATTGGCAAAATAAGCCATGGTCGGCGCGATGAACAGGCGCTTACCCGCTTCGGTATAAAGGTCCGATTCCGGGTTGCACATCTCGCGAGGGCCAGAGAACATAAAATCAAAACGAGGGGCATGTTGCTCATCACTGGTGAAGTAACACGTCTCACCCTCGATCTTTTTGTCATGCGAGAATACGTAGGTATCCCCATGCAGTGGATAAAGCGCAGTGATGTTGTACTCAAGCGCATTTATGATCTGTGTGAGCTCCGCTAAAGAGCGTGTTACGCCTTGGTTTTCCATTCCATACTGTTTATCTGATTCTTCCGCTGAATCAACGAGCAACAAGCTCAAAACTACTAAAAAACTGGCGGTCAGGCCTAAGAAAGCCTTTTTAAAATCGACGGTATGGTGGTTAATCAAAGCATATAAATCATCATTAGGAGTTTATCGCACATTGTACTCATAAGTAAAAATACTGCAATAGAAAATATAAAACAATATGCTTATCTATTTTGGAGGGGCGTTTGGATATCTATAAGAAAATGTTGAGTTGCAATAACGCCTAAGTCAGATGCACTTAGGCGTTATGAATCACTATAGTAACACTAAGCCTTACTTAGCAAAGTTTACAATCGGGAAGCACGGGAAGAAACCGTTGTCAGCACAGTTGATCAGACCAACTTGTACGCCTTCGATTTTGTTGGTTTTGTTGAAGATACCAACCTGAACCGTAGACACTTCTGAAAGGTTCGCTGCACCAACATCAACCATAGTGTTACCTTCTGAGTAGTTTACAAAACTCACGTTCGCGCCTTTCACATCATTAGTAATGTTCACAGCACCCAGGTTAACACCGGTTGTTTTACCCGTATTCCAGTTGAAGAAACCCAGAGATGCACCGGTCATTTCTTGGTTCACTTTTGATGCACCAAAAATACCAAGGTTCACACCTGTGGTCGTTTGCGTCTCAGACATACCAACAACGGCAAGATCGACACCTTTAAGGTCGTTTACTTGTCCGTGAAGCAGAGCCAAACGCACACCGCCAACCGCATCTGAATCAGGTGCGTTGAAGCCATTGATCGTTGAAAACATAACAGGCGAAGAAGCAAATGCCGCCGGTGCCATTACTGCTGCAGACACAGCAAGTACTGAAAGTAGTTTTTTCATTGGGGAGTCTCCACTGACTTATTGTTCACTTGATTAATCCATTTTTAATCAAGCATTTATTGTCCTTTATTCAACAGCTAGCCATGTTAAATCAATGTAATAACTGTACTGTTGAATATAAGCCGCTAAATCATAAAGAGCAATGGTTAAGAGCAGATGCGGGATTCGAGTGAACGAGATGCGAAAAGCAAAAAAAACAGAGACCGAAACCTCCGCTCTAAAGCTTATTATTCCAAACAAAAATCTAGGCGAGAAAATCAACATGTTTCACAAGCTTATAGCCCACACACTTATTGCCGCATCTAAAGCGATGTCATCCTAAAAAATTTATTGATAAAAGCTCAACAGACCTCAGGTATTCAAAAACTAATGTTCGTAAAATTCTGAAAATAAACTAAATTCTAATATAGGAACAGAACGATATGAAACAGTGGGAATAGCATGGTTAAGGAACCTACGAATAAACAGACCATTAAAGCGATTATTTCGCGTGGTTTTTTGGCTATCGTGTTATTTTTAGGCCTCTATATCTATGTTAGCCATGCTCTGAAGAACAAAGAGCAGGACATGATTAATCTCCAGCTCAGTCTTTCTGAAGCTTATAGCGTTATGCTCTCTGTCAGACGACAAGAGCAGCAGTTTGTTTCCACAAGGCAACCAGAGATTCAAGAACAACTCAATATAAAGCGAAGTCAGCTGATCGAAAAGCTGGCTGAGATCGATGGGAAAATCGTACGAAGCGACCTCAATATTTCTTTTAATTATGCCAAAGTTGTCGAGTATCTCGACGAGTACCACACCGCCTTTACATTATTAGCCCTTGAGTTAGTCAGCATACATGGCAAGAGGGACCAAATTGGGCTCATTGAGAAACTAAAAAATGCAGCGTTGACACTTGAGCGCTTCGTACATGAATCCAATAATGTGCAGCTTGAAGAATTGACTTTAGAAACACAAGATCTCATGTATCAGTTCTTTACCGATTTTGATCAGACAACATTAGATAAGATTGTCGATTCATTGTTCAAAATCCAAGATGAAATAGAACAGAATTCCCGAACGATCAGTGCATTAGCTTCGTTTAATAATTTTAAACGCCACTTTTGGCGATTGCAGCGAGGGTTAAAGAGTGTCGGGTACAGCTCTGATAGCGGCCTCAAAGGAGAACTCACCAGCAGTATTTATCATGTTGAAGATGAGCTCAACTTACTTTTCACCGAAACACCCAAGCAGATCGCAGAGAGCCTGACGCAGATAAAGTTGTACAGCTACTTATCGACAGCCGCATTAGGAGGGGTGACGTTACTGGTGCTGCTTTATGTTGTGTGGCGTGCCAGTCAACTTGAAACTCAATTGATTGTTTCACAAGAGAAAGCACGACAAGCAAACCGTGCAAAAAGTGCCTTTCTTGCCAATATGTCTCATGAGATACGGACACCGCTTAATGGCGTGATTGGTATGTCAGAAATACTGGCAGAAACCAAACTATCCGCAGAACAGAAAGACTGCCTTGGGACTATCTATACCTCTTCTCAAACCTTACTTATGTTGATCAACGATGTTCTCGATCTGTCCAAAATTGAATCGGGTAAACTGGAAATTAATCCACATACGACAGACTTAAGAGAGCTGCTGTTTGATAGCGTGACTCTGATTTCTTCTAAAGCTTATCAAAAGCAGATTAAGTTGGAAGTTGAAATTGATGGCGAGCTCCCAGAGTACATTCATGTTGATGGGAATAAAATTCGCCAAGTGTTGATGAATTTAGCCTCAAATGCGATCAAATTTACAGAACAAGGCTCTATCGTATTCACCGCTAAACGGCTTCCATCATTGGAAACAGAGTGTGTGGTCGAGTTTTCTGTTCGAGATACGGGTATTGGTATCGCAGCAGACCAACAAGAGCACATTTTCAAAGCGTTTTGCCAAGAAGATACCAACATCACCTCCAATATTGCGGGGACCGGATTAGGGCTTAGTATTTCGTCACGTATGGTGGAAATGATGGGAGGCTCGATAAACGTTGAGTCAGAGAAAGACGTGGGCAGTTGCTTTCATTTCCAATTAACCGTAGTGCCATCAGATCATTCTGAACATAAAAATCGTAAACAAACCGTTGTCTATTATTCAGATGCGCCATCGAAACTTTTACTCGATGACTTGTTCCGCCTTGGTTACTCACCACAACTAAAATCAATCGAAACAAACTTGGCGGCAACTGACCTCCCAGAGATCGCTTTGATGGAAGATATTAACCAAGCCAAAACACTGCATCGCTTAGCACCAGAGGTGAAAATCATCATAGTGAAAGATAATCTTAGTGATCCTATGAGTGAGTGTCATTTTATCTCAGGCTATGTGACTCTTCCTATGCTCGGTTCCCGCTTAAGTAGCATGTTGAACTCCGTGCTTGAAAGGTCACAGCCACAACCCCCTCAACATCAACCTGAGCCGATAGAAGCGACTGTACGTCAAAAAGTCCTCGTAGTTGAAGATAACCGCGTAAACCAAAAGGTGGTATGTATCAATTTAGATAAGTTAGGGATTGAATATTGGGTTGCCAATGATGGACAAGAAGCGATTGATTTATATAAAGGGCATCATCAAGACATCGGCCTTATCTTGATGGACTGCATGATGCCGAATGTAGATGGCTTTGAGGCAACAGAGCGAATCAGGCGCTATGAAGAAAACCTGCAACTTCAGGCAACACATATCCTCGCTTTAACGGCATCCGTGCTCGATGATGATATTAAACGTTGCTTCGAGTGTGGAATGAACGATTATCTTCCAAAACCATTTAAGCGTGACATGATGCTGCAAAAAATTGATGAACAACAGTTTACGCACAAGGCAGGCTGACCAAGGAGCTTTGGAAAAAAGGGTGATGGTGAAGCTGAAATACAGATACGGGATGCGAATAAATAAGGCTTAAGAGCAAAAAAACGGAGACCGAAGTCTCCGTTTTCTAAAGCTTATGTGTGACTTTCTCTGCTATAGAGAAAGGGGGATGATTACATCATGCCACCCATACCACCCATACCGCCCATGCCACCCATATCAGGCATTGCAGGGCCAGAATCTTGTGGCTTATCAGTGATCATCGCTTCTGTTGTGATCATAAGACCAGCAACTGACGCTGCGAACTGAAGTGCAGAGCGAGTTACCTTAGTTGGATCTAGGATACCCATTGCAATCATGTCGCCGTATTCGCCAGTCGCCGCGTTGTAACCGTAGTTACCTTCGCCAGTACGAACGTTGTTAGCAACAACAGATTCTTCATCACCTGCGTTCTTCGTGATTTGACGGATAGGCGCTTCCATTGCACGTAGTGCAACACGGATACCGACGTTTTGCTCTTCGTTGTCGCCTTCAAGGCCAGCAACTTTAGATGCAGCGCGGATAAGTGCAACACCACCACCAGCAACCACACCCTCTTCAACGGCAGCGCGAGTTGCGTGAAGTGCATCTTCAACGCGGTCTTTCTTCTCTTTCATCTCAACTTCAGTTGCAGCGCCTACTTTGATTACTGCAACACCGCCAGCTAGCTTAGCTACGCGCTCTTGAAGTTTCTCTTTGTCGTAGTCAGACGTTGCATCTTCGATTTGTTGACGGATTTGAGAAACACGACCTTGGATCATTGTTTCTTCGCCCGCGCCATCGATGATGGTTGAGTTTTCTTTAGTGATAGTTACACGCTTAGCTTGACCTAGGTCTTCTAGCGTTACTTTCTCTAGGTCTAGGCCGATCTCTTCAGAGATAACCGTACCGCCAGTTAGGATAGCGATGTCTTGCAGCATAGACTTACGACGGTCACCGAAACCAGGCGCTTTAACAGCAGCCACTTTAACGATGCCACGCATGTTGTTCACAACTAGAGTTGCAAGCGCTTCGCCTTCTACATCTTCAGCGATGATAAGAAGTGGACGAGATGCCTTAGCAACCGCTTCTAGAGTCGGAAGAAGTTCACGGATGTTCGAAACTTTCTTGTCGATAAGAAGAATGAATGGGCTTTCTAGATCAACAGAACCCGCTTCTTGGTTGTTGATGAAGTAAGGAGATAGGTAACCACGGTCGAACTGCATACCTTCAACTACGTCTAGCTCGTCTTGTAGAGCCTGACCTTCTTCAACCGTGATTACGCCATCACGACCTACTTTTTCCATCGCTTCAGCAATGATGTTACCTACTGTCGAATCAGAGTTCGCAGAGATAGTACCTACTTGCGCGATAGCTTTTGTATCTGCACATGGAACAGAAAGGCCTTTTAGCTCTTCAACTGCAGCGATAACTGCTTTGTCGATACCGCGCTTAAGATCCATTGGGTTCATGCCAGCAGCAACGGCTTTTAAGCCTTCAGTGATGATTGCTTGAGCAAGAACTGTTGCTGTAGTCGTACCGTCGCCCGCCGCGTCATTCGCTTGCGAAGCCACTTCTTTAACCATTTGCGCGCCCATGTTTTGGAACTTGTCTTCAAGTTCGATTTCACGTGCAACTGAAACACCATCTTTAGTGATCGTTGGTGCGCCAAATGATTTGTCTAAAACAACGTTACGGCCTTTAGGACCTAGCGTTACTTTTACTGCGTCAGCCAGAACGTTTACACCTTCTAGCATTTTAATACGTGCGTCATTACCAAATTTAACGTCTTTAGCAGCCATCTTAATTTCCTTTCAAATTCTTTGTTTCGGGGCGTCTCAGCGTTATCGCGTCATTCTGAACAGTGAGGGACGAACGTGATTCAGAATCTACTCAAATCGCACTCTGTTTAGATTCCAGATAATTCGTTCCTCATTTCTGGAATGACGATATGAATCATCCAATACTGGCTCTGATAACTTTTACTGAGAGTTAAATGAAAAATAGATTACTCGACGATCGCCATGATGTCGTTTTCAGACATAATCAGAACTTCTTTGCCGTCGATTTTTTCAGTTTTCGTGCCGTAACCTTCAGCAAAGATAACGGTATCGCCAACTTTTACGTCCAACGGTTGCACTGAACCGTTTTCTAGAATGCGGCCTTTGCCAACAGCTAGAATGATACCGCGAGTCGATTTTTCTGCGGCAGAACCAGTTAGAACGATGCCACCAGCAGATTTAGATTCAACTTCTTGGCGCTCAACGATAACTCGGTCATGTAGAGGACGGATATTCATCGGTCTTATCTCCTGATAATTTCCATTTAAATTTTGATAGTTGCCACGATTAGCGTGGGTCAAACAATATGTTGGGGGCGATGTGAAAGATCCCAAGGGGGGAACGAAAAAATTGTGAGCTAAAGTGCAGATTCTCACCCCTCATCTTTCCCTGCTTTTCGTTTACTCGTATCCCGCATCTGTTTATCCTACGCTTTTGGTTTCTATCGGCGTTTTGCATGCAAGATAAGCACGGGCTATTAACTGCCCCAATTGAGAGTACATTGCGTACCATGACCATACCGACCATATTCGGTATGGTGGCGATCTTGATGTTTAACCTCGTCGATACTTTCTTCATCTCATTGCTTGGCACCCAAGCCTTAGCCGCGGTGAGTTTTACCTTTCCAGTCACCTTTGCCATCAACTGCATCACCATGGGGATTGGTATTGGCTTATCGACATGTATCGGTCGATTGCTTGGCCAAGGCAGCGCACAAAATGCAGCACGCTTTACCTGCCATGGATTATTACTCGCGCTACTTCTGGTCTGCTGCGCTTCCGCTGTTGGCATTATCTCCCTCGACCCCTTATTTACTTTATTGGGTGCCGAAGCGGAGTTACTGCCTCTGATCTCTGAGTACATGCTGATCTGGTATATCACCATTCCCCTATTAGTGATCCCAATGGCAGGCAACAGCGCTATTCGTGCCAGTGGCGATACCAAAACGCCTGCTAAAATCATGATGCTGGCAGGGTTAATCAACGGCGTTCTCGACCCTTTGCTTATTTTTGGATACGGCCCCTTCCCTGAACTAGGGATTCAAGGTGCTGCAATTGCAAGTGGTTTCAGTTGGTTTGGCGCTTTGTGTTGCTCGCTGTACATCTTGATTAAACGAGAAAAGCTTCTAGCTTTACCGAATATCAAAAACATCCTTAGCGATTGGTATCAAATACTGACTATCGGCACTCCTGCGGCACTGTCCAATGCGCTCAATCCATTAGCGGGTGCCATCATAATGATGATGTTGGCCAAACAGGGAACCGAAGCCGTTGCTGCTTATGGTGCTGCTCAGCGTATTGAATCCATTCTTATCATTGTGTTGATGTCTCTGACTTCAGCCCTTACGCCTTTCATGGCGCAGAACTTTGGCGCAAACAACTCTCAACGCAGCTTTAAGGCATTGTTTCTCAGTATGCGTTTTGCTGTGATGTTCCAAGGTTTGATTTTCTTAATGATGGTGCCGTTGAGCATCCCCTTAGCTGCCCTGTTCTCTCAAGAAGAATCCGTACGAGGCATTTTGTGGCATTACTTGTTGGTCGTCCCCTTTAGCTATGGATTCCAAGGTATTGTGATGATGCTGATCAGTGGAATGAATGCCATGCATCAACCACTCAAAGCCTTTCAATGGAGCTTCATGCGTTTGTTTGTGTTTACCTTGCCCTTTGCGTGGATAGGCAGCCAAATTGATGGTGTCGAAGGGTTGTTTATTGGTTTAGCCTTGGGGAACATCATGGGTGGTATTTCAGGGTATTGCTTTGCACTTCGTGTGAGGGCTAAAGCAGATGCGGGATACGAAGAGGGATAGTACAAACCAAAAACTGAAAGACAAACGCTGACTACGCAGCGCTTAGTCCATCTTCGTTATATTTATGTCGCTAGAGCAAAGTTGATCGTATTTACCTTCGCTAGATTAACGTTCTGTTTTGCTTGCCACAGATCATAGTGATCCTGCATTGTTAACCAACTCTCCGGGGTTCTACCCAGTGACTTAGAAAGACGTAAAGCCATTTCAGGAGAAACTGCACTTTGGCCTTTAAGAACACGATTCAGCGTAGAAGGGGATACATCAAGCTGCTTTGCAACAAAACGACAGCTATAACCAAACGGTTCCATATATAGGTCATAAATAAACTCACCTGGGTGAGGAGGGTTGTGCATACTCATTAGTGATAATCCTCATAATTTAAAATATAGGCATTACCATCAATAAATTCGAAAGTAATACGCCAATTACCATTTACTGTGATGGACCAAATACCATCTCTATCCCCTTTTAATGGGTGAAGCTTAAAGCCAGGTAGATCAACATCATCAATAATGGTTGCAGTATCTATAGCTGCCAACTGCATCCTAAGCTTACGCTCATGCTTAGCTTGAATACCGGCTTTACTGCCAGTCTCAAAAAACTTTTTGAGACCTTTATGCTTGAATGTTTTAATCATACAGAGAGTGTAGCGTGTTGCGCATCATGAATCAAATTTCAAGCAGCTTAAGAGCAGATGCGAGATTCGGGTAAACGGGATGCGAAGAGCCTCAAAAACAGATACGAGATTCGAAGAGCTTGAGAGCAGAAAAAGACTAAAAGAAGGAAGATGACATGGAAGACACCACTTACAAAATGCTTTATGACGCACCAATTGGCAAGATGATCATTGTGAGCAATGGTGTGTCGCTTATTGAAATTGACCATGTAAATCACGAAGAGCTAATGACTAGCAATCCAGATGACCTTTGCCAACTGGCAGCGAAACAGTTAGATGAGTACTTCGCAGGTCAACGAATAGAATTCGATTTGCCATTAAGAGCGATAAAAGGCACTGAGTTTCAAAAAGTAGCTTGGCAGGCTTTAACAACCATTCCTTATGGCGAAACCATCAGTTACGGTGAACAAGCAAAGAGAATGGACAACCCAAAAGCAGTAAGAGCTGTGGGTGGTGCAAATGGCAAGAACCCATTTAGTATTGTTGTACCTTGCCATCGAGTCATCGGCGCAAATGGCACATTAACCGGCTACACCGGCGGCATGAACCGCAAAGAGTGGTTACTGGATTTTGAGCGTTCGGTTGTAGATAGAACGCAATAAGCCTTACCTCGCTAGATCAATAATATAAAGTTTCACCATCAAGAAGCGCCATTATCACCAGACAACATATAGTCTATATTTAAAATTTCATACAAAGAGGTGATGGTAATGTTCACTGATACGATTGAATCTTATGAAGATCGAAAGCGTAGAGATGGAGCTATAGCGCCAATGAAACTATTATCGTTTTCTATTGATGATAAAAAACATGACCGAGTCAATTCAGGTACTCAGATTCGAGATAAACTGGCAAAACGTAAACAATCGGTTCAAGAATCAACATCACCGTTACGCTGATAATAATACGTTCGGTTACTTTAGTTTAATCCCATAAGTGTCAATATGGGCAAGTAGCTCATTCGATGTAATTCTATGTTTAACGAGCAAGTCAACCTTGAACGGAAGTGACGATTGTTCTAAACGATCTTGCAAGCCTGCGACGACACTTAACGAAATCCCATGCCCCTCGATAACAATATCGATGTCGGAGTTATCTTTATAAGTTCCAAGGGCTCTAGAACCGAATACCCAGGCATGAATGACTGCGGCATGACTCAAAACAATATCCTCAATCAACTGATACTGATGAGGCTTAAGGCCGACCGAGTCTGGTTTAACCAAATAACTATCGATCACATTTAACCTCTTGTTCGCATTGACCCTCTTGATCACATTTAAGCTTTAAATAGAGTGTGACTTGCCCTATCACTGGTGAAAATGACTCTAAGATCAGTGACTGAGCTTCAAGGACATTTTCCTCATCATAGGTGTAGGACAATAAATTTCGTTTTATGAGTGCTTCAAGCATAATCTCACACTGCTCCGAAGACAGGTGCTTAGCTTCTAAGGCCGTACGAAAAACGCTCCTCGGCGAAGCCACATCAAATCCTTCAAACTCAAGTAAGTCTTTAAGGGTCTTCCATGTCAGTTCGAAAGAAAATTCAAAAGTTTGTACTAACCCAGCGAGCTCTAACTCATTGTAGCTATCTTGTGAGCACGCTCTCTCAAGCCTTTGCTGCGCTTTCATTAAGTTTTGCAGTCGTTGCTTCCAGCGGTCTGGGTTTGAGTTCATATAAACAGCCTAGAGATAAGGTAAAAGATAAGTATAGTATGAGCCTTAAGCTACCTAATCATTCAAGCAATGTCACTCTTTCGATATTCATCAAGACTGTTCTTTTCGTCTTTTGTTTAAGGTCGTGCCCTTCTGTTCTCCCCTGCATGTTTTTCTTACCCAATTCCTGCCCTTAAGCTCTTCGTATCCCGTTTACTCGCATCCCGCATCTATACTCAAATTCCAGATACAAAAAACGGCCACACTCACGCGTAGCCGTTCTAGTATTCGATGAAAGTTAAGTGATTACTTAACGATCACATCGCCTGACATCTCAGCAGGGATTGCGATACCAGACAAAGAAAGCATCGTTGGTGCAAGGTCAGACAGCTTACCGCCCTCTTTGAACTCAACGTCTTTGTTACCTACGTAGATAAGTGGCACTGGTAGGTTAGTGTGTGCAGTGTGGATGCCGCCCGTTTCTGGGTTTACCATCATTTCCGCGTTACCGTGGTCAGCTGTGATTAGCAGTTGGCCGTCCGCTTCTTTGATTGCTTCAACCACTTTACCAAGACATTCGTCTAGCGACTCTACCGCTTTAACTGCTGCATCGTAAACGCCAGTGTGGCCAACCATGTCACAGTTAGGGAAGTTACAAACGATAGCGTCGTATTTGCCGCCTTTGATTGCGGCAACAAGCTTTTCAGTTAGCTCTGGTGCGCTCATTTCTGGCTGTAGGTCGTAAGTTGCTACTTTTGGAGAAGCAACAAGTTGACGCTCTTCACCTTCGAACTCGTCTTCGATACCGCCATTGAAGAAGAAAGTAACGTGCGCGTATTTCTCTGTTTCAGAGATACGTAGCTGCGTTTTACCTTCCTTCGATAGCCATTCACCGTAAGTGTTCTCTAGAGAAGCCGGTGGGAATGCACATAGAAGCGGGATGTCTGCTGCGTATTGAGTCAGCATCACGAAATCGATCGCTGGGAATACGTTACGAGCAAAACCATCGAAATCAGGAACGAATGCACGTGTAATTTCACGAGCACGGTCAGCACGGTAGTTCATGAAGATAACTGCATCGCCATCTACGATAGCGGCAGACTCTTCGCCTTCTGCTTTGATTTCAGTCGCTTTTACAAACTCATCGTTTTCATCACGAGCGTAAGCCGCTTCTAGGCCAGCAACCGCTGTATCAAACGTGAATTCTGCTTTTGCTTGAGTCAGCAGGTCGTAAGATTCTTGAACGCGATCCCAGTTGTTATCACGGTCCATTGCGTAGTAACGACCAATAAGCGAAGCCACACGGCCTTTGCCTAGCTTAGCGAACAGTTCTTGGAAACGTGCCAGTGTGTTTTCTGCGCTACGTGGCGGCGTATCACGGCCGTCTAGGAATGCGTGTAGGTAGATTTTCTCTGCGCCACGTTCTGCTGCCATTTCAACAGCTGCGTAGATGTGATCTTCATGAGAGTGAACGCCACCTGGAGACATAAGGCCCATGATGTGAACCGCTTTCTCAGCTTTCACCGCTTTATCGATAGCGTTAACCAGCGTTTCAGTTTGGCCGAATTCGCCGTCTGAAATTGACTTAGTAATACGAGTAAGATCTTGGTATACCACGCGACCCGCACCAATGTTGGTGTGACCCACTTCAGAGTTACCCATTTGGCCATCAGGTAGGCCTACATCTAAGCCAGAAGCCGAGATTAGCGTGTTAGGTTGGTTAGCAATAAGACCGTCTAAAACTGGAGTCTTAGCGTTCGCGATAGCGTTGTCTTGGTTGTCTTCACGGTAACCGTAACCGTCAAGGATCACTAGAGCCATTGGCTTCTTAGCTGACATAGGACTGACCTCGTTCAATTCAAAATAAATCGGTATAAAAACAAATTAGCGTAATTTTACTACAGTTTACAGTCAAAACTGTAGTGGAAGATCAAGAAAGGGCGCAGGTAGGATGATCGAATGTGAAAAAAAGCGTCATTTTGTGTTTAAGGCACCTACAAAGCTTAAGCAATAATACTAGCCAAAACATCGTAGCCACCATTCTTAATCAACGTTCAATTACATACTAAAACCAAATGTCACATTCAAAATGCACAGAACAAAACATACTCAACCAGGTGTACATATTGATAGTTTTAGCGTAAGATACACGCAAATAAACTCCTACAAAAAATTGGCTAGAGTTCATTATGTTATTAGAGCTATCATTTGTTGGCTTCTTCTCCTTTTCCTCACTCTTTTTGATGAGAAAAGTGGCAAAATCCATTGGCTTAGTGGATAAACCGAATGAGAGAAAGTTACACACTGGTGCGATCCCATTGGTAGGTGGTATAGCGATCAGCTTAACCATTGGCCAATTCATCGTTACCCATCCAGACGTCATCCCGCATAGCCCACTCTTTTTAGCTTCTGTTATTGCTCTTATTATTATCGGGGCGCTTGATGACAAATTCGACATTAGCTTCAAAATACGACTGGTGGTGCAAGCAATTCTCTCCATCGGCATGATGTATTTCGCCGACATTCGATTAGATAACATTGGTAACCTGTTTGGTACTGGCGACCTGCATTTAGGCTTCCTGAGCCCTGTAGTAACCATACTCGCTGTGATTGGTGCGATTAACGCGTTCAATATGGTCGATGGCATTGATGGATTGTTAGGTGGGCTTGCTATTGTAACTTTTGGCGGTATCGCCGTTTTACTTCAAGTCGACAGCCAACATGGCTTAGCGTATTTATGCGTGGTGTTCATTGTCGCAACCATTCCTTATATCTTAATGAACTTAGGCATTCTTGGGCGGGAGCGTAAGGTCTTTATGGGCGACGCTGGCAGCATGATGATTGGCTTTACTGTGATTTGGTTACTGCTGGGCACAAGCCAAGATCCATCAGAAGCTATGATGCGACCGATTACTGCACTGTGGTTAATTGCTGTTCCGCTGATGGACATGGCTGCCATCATGTTCAGACGCGTACGCCGCGGTGACTCCCCTTTCAAGCCCGACAGAGAGCACCTACACCACATCTTCCAACGCCTTGGTTTTACATCGCGACAAACCCTGGCCATCATTTGTGCCATCGCAAGTAGCTTCGCTGGCTTCGGTATCTACGGAGAGTTCCTAGAAATTGCTGAATCGACCATGTTCATCCTGTTTATGATTTGTTTTGCTTCATACACTGTAGCTATGAGCTATGTTTGGCGCATCACCAGCTGGATTAGAAGTTTGCGTAACCTTCCAGAAAAAGTCTACTAGTGATTAGAAGTGTATTAATAGTTTAGTTTCCAGAAAGCACGTTCAATGAACGAGCTTTCAAATCAAAACTTCTTAAGCAAAACGCAAAAAGGGCCCAACCTCATATTGAGATTGGGCCCTTTTTCTGTGTTTATTTTGGTTTAAGCGATTGTGATTTAACTCTGAAGCACGTCACGATGACGAAGAACACACTAAGCTCTGGCACTTGGAAGTATTCATCTCATAGGCCCAATGTTGAATAAACTAATAGCAACAAGCAAATCAAAACTAAAGACTCGTGTAGGGTAAAACTTGCGCCGTTAGGCCGCTATGCTAATCTCATTTTGTTAGGTGGTTACTCGGCCCTCAGGTAACCTTCAGTGAAAATCGAGCGTTGGTGATAGGCGCTTACATCAAGAGGACAACATCATGTTAGCCCCAATTCTCAGTGCGTTGTTAATGACGACTCCCTTTATCGCGGTCAGTGATAAGGTTCCTTCTTGGCTCAATGTCACCGGCTGGACGTTGATCGTATTGATGCTGTTGCTAGGCTGGGCAACATTAAAAGCCGATAACATCATCGCTTGGTGTGAAAAGCAACGGGATAACAACCGCCCGACTCGTTAACACGAAGGCTTACCTTTTACTCACATTAACGTATCGAAAGCCGCCGCCTTAAAACGGCGCATTTTCGCTAGGGCTTGTCTTTCACGTCTTGTATTTTCTTCTCTTCAGCGGCATCGGGGCGTCTTGAACACACCTCTTCAAATTGATTTAACGTCGTTTCATCGATCGCGCCTGATTGGTGTAAATCATTGACGGTCTCACTCACTGTCTTCAATACATCGCTCATCTCATCCTCACTTTGATGCTCACAACCTTTGCTTTTGTCCTCTGAGCTTAACAGAAACGATACCAAAACGAACTCATAAGATCAGTCGCAACTGGCAAAGTGAATCAGCGCTTTTCAACGTTAAATAAACCTTAACTTAAAGACTCAAGTTTGCGACAGAACCGGGGATTCGCAAGAATACGGCGTTGATATGTGTCTTAATCAAAACTTGCAAAAAAGTAATCCATTGGCTTACACTTCATTTATGCATACAATCGTTGAATTACCCGAATACAAGAAACGAGTTGAAAAGCTCCTTTCTGAGGAAGAGAACAAGCAAATCATTAATTATCTAGCAGAGCACCCGAAAGCCGGTGTGTTAATGCAAGGGACAGGTGGAATTCGTAAGCTCAGGTGGGCAAAAGAGGGCAGTGGTAAAAGTGGTGGTGTAAGAGTTATCTATTACTACCATAGTGAAGAAATACCATTGTTTATGCTTTCTCTCTTTGGCAAAAGCGAGAAAGCTAACTTATCTAAAGCTGAATGTAATGTTCTTAATAAACTAACCAAAATACTTGCAGACAGTTACGGGAGGTAATCATGACTAATGCATTTGAAAGTATCCAGCAAGGTCTCATGGAAGCCATTGAATTCGCAGATGGCGAAAACAAAGAGGCTACAGTTCACAAGTTTGACTCTGTTGACGTTAAAGCGGTGCGTAATAATGTAGCAATGACTCAGACTGAGTTTGCATCTACATTTGGTATCAGTCTAGGTACATTACGTCACTGGGAGCGTGGAGATAGAACACCAAGAGGTCCTGCTTTAGTGTTACTGAATGTACTTGCGAAAGATCCCCAAGCAGTAATCAGAGCTCTTGCTTGAACTACTACACCTCTAAAGGAGTATTAATCCCTATCGCTCTACCATTAGAATTGAATCGGCTTACATTGTCTCTTATAGGCGTTTAACGTTTTGGTCGTCCCTACCACCAAAAGATTTATGCTGGTGACCTTAACCCCTCAAGTGGAAGCGGGTACACCTAAAATGCAATGAGATTAAATGCAATGCATTGCAATGCAATGCAATGTGACATCACACATAAAACACAGATAACGGCTTGACGTCACCACTGAACATTGGCTAACTTTATAAAAACAGCCGTACACGGTTGTCTTTAGACTCAATATTGCCATGTTCTGGCACTAAGCGAGATAAGTATTGCGGTCTCGCTTCAAACTCGCCATTAAGGTACTGCCTTATAAATAACGGGAAATGGCCGTCCCCTTTACACTCAACTGCACCATGACCGCACCTCTTTGTGCGTCATGCAATGTCACTCGCGAGACTTTCATACTCTCGCTCACTAACTGGCGACACCGCTTGTATTGCTGTGTTGCAGTACTGCTGATTGTTACTCAGCGCTGAGATGGGATTGCCCATCAAGGACCTGATAACCTCACACGCAGACTTGATCATGTTCCATCCTGATCACACTTAACTCTCTATTTTCTTACTGAAACGTACAACATTCGGATTATCGAATCACGTACGTTCGGCTTACTTTTATCATGCCTAAAGGATTTTACTTATGGGTAGACAATCAAATGAAAAAAAGCGCAACCGAGCCAACAATGCTGGCGGCGTTCCCGTCGATGCGTATAACGTCGGCCTTGCCATCGCCAATGTATTGCATGAACTCAGACCCAAGACGTCGGGCGTGCTGACTGAACCCACGACACCCCTCAACCTTTATCACATTTACTTTCTGTATTTATGGATCGCAGGCCACCTGTCTGGCATCGAAAGAGAACAGGATATTCCCGATCTGGTGTTGGTCTCAGGGCGAGTCGATTGTGCGCTTCATCACCTTCGCCGAGTGCGTGAAGGTGGCGTTTCATGGGTCGAATATGCCATACCTTGCGCCTTGGCAAAGGAAACCGTGTATTTATGGCAACCCATGCCAGACGCGCTCAATGCCGTCTTTAGCTATTGGCTCACTCATCATGACACGGAGCTTCACCTCAATAAAATGCAAAAGAAACAGCTCTTTTGGCGATTAAAAAAGAGAAAGCTACGCACGCCGGAGGCGCTCAGAAGCCAACTTGTGCTGCGAAAAGACCTCTTGTATTCCTACATCGAGCGAATGGCACATTGCGATCCTTATCTCTCACTTCCAGCCCAAAAACTCATCACCGCCAAGAAAGTCCACCATCACAGTGCACTGAGTTACCAAATGTTGAACTGCGATCAAATTCGCTATGAGATTTTTTGTGCGCACAACCGCTATTTGCAGAGACTCATTCCCCAAATAAACCAGCGTCATATTAAACCCTTTTGTGATGTCAGGCTTCCCACCACTGGCGCACTTATTCCCGTCTTTACAACGCTTAACGAGCGTCCCCCTTACCTGAAAAAAGCAGGCGCGATCGTGGCTTTCACTCTCGAACTGACCGAGGGCGCTCGAACCTATATTCCAATACCGCCCATCTCCATTGGCTCTACGCGCGCGATCCCGATTCCCAAGCTGAGTCTCTTCTTTGGTCACCTTCGCCAACAACTGGCAACGGCGCCAGAAAAAAACGCCTCCCAAGACGCGCTTCGTGAGTATTACAACGCGCGCACCTACGAACTGGCGTTGTTATTTGTCCTTCTTACCGGCACTCGCCCTACTCACCACATCTCGATAGAACGGGAAGCCTGCTTTGATTTACAACGCGCCCTTATCAAAGACAAGGGACGCTATCGCCTTATTGATATTCCGAACTACTTACGACAAGCGATTGAGTCTTACCTTAAACTTCAAGCGCGCGTGCTCCAAACCTTAGCGCCCAATGGCGCCTCTGCCATGGGGCCCCTATGGTACTTGATTGATGAGAACAACGTCGCCGTCCCCCTCACAGCAAAAACCTTGAGGTTGTTTATGCATGCACAGTGGCAGCATTGCTTTCAACAAAGGCTGGAGGCCCCCGAAGAAAAAGTCGTCCCTTACCAGCTTCGTCACAGCTTTGCCCAACACGCCTTGATGGCCACTCACCCACGCTTAACCACCCAACAGATTGATGTCCTGATGGGCCACAGCGAACTGGGTGAACACCTTGGCAGCGCTTATGCTTTTCAAGCTTGCAACCAAACATTGATTGCGCATTTGAACCATTGGCCATCGCGGCTGCAGCTCTCTGCCATTACGCCCTGCCCTTCAAAAAAGGACCGTGCCTTATGAACCGTCAAAGCCACACCGCAAAACACATCCATCACTTCTACCAACAGCAGTCGCTAGCGTGCGCTGAAGTTGACGCCTTCGAGGCCTTCTTAACGCTGCTTTCCCAAGAGAGGGGCCAAGAAAGTAAGCATGAACGCCAATTGACCGAGTCACAAATGGCCTCGATAAACCGAGCCATTTCAGGCATCCCAACAGGCCGGCAAAGAGCCTTAAAACGGGCGCGTGATGAGACCCTTTACTACCTAAACCAGGTGTGCGGCTGGGACTTACCACCGGTAAAGGTGCAACAATTTAACGATCATGAACACTTGTGGTTGGTCTCGCTGTATCAACAAAGTGCAAGGGCCCATGCTATCTCTTTGCATTACCAACAAGAGAGCCTGCATCGTATCAAGCACAGAGGTAGCCCAAACTTGGCGTGGACCGTGTTGACCTTGATGAGAGAAGTGGCGCCTCTGCCGCTCAACGCTTGGTGTGAAAGACTCAATGATCCCACCCCGCTGGAGCGCATTGGCGATCAACTCACCCTAACCATCACGCACCCTGTTAACCTATCGTATTTTGATGATACCGAACCCGTCAGTTTTACGCGCTACGCCGTATCACCGCTTGCTGCCCGCGCCTTCTATGACTGGCAGTGCCGGCAAGAGCCGGGCAACCCAAAGGTGACACTTAACCGATTGCTCAACTCACTCGATGATTTTTATCCCTCTGCGCAGCGCAAAGCGCTTACCCCTCATCAATGGCAACAATCTGTCCAAACCTTATGGCTTCATCGCTTCGCCATCCCCCCTGAAATATTAAAAGATTTCTCTGATCCCATGCGCCATGTAAGTGCGTTACCACAAGAGGCGGCCTCATCGCGCGTAGCCAAAGCGCAAGATATTTATCAGCCGCCATCGTTTGCAAAGATAAAACCCAAAGATGCGAACCAAGAGACTCCGTTTCATCGCTGGCCTCACGCCATGCTCATCAAGTCGCTCAATACGCCCCAACAAGCTGCGCCCACTCAGCCCGAGTGGCAAGCCGACAACCTGTTGCCCCGCTTATTGTTTGATTATGTGCAAGAGCTGAAGCAATTTGGCGGCGTGAAAAAAAACACCCTCAGCCCCGCCACCTTGCTGCGCTACACCAGTTTTAAAAATGAACTGTCGACGACCCCACTCCCTCTCTCGATCGCCAATGACAGGGAAGCCCTGCAACAATGGGCCAAAGACCGATACCGCCTCATCCAAGACGAGACAATGGAAAAATGGACTCTGTATCAATTCTTCCGTTTTCTCACTCAGCAATCCATCACTGAGCACTTAGATCTCTCGACTTTCATCAAACCGACCCAAAGCCTAAAAATTGATGCCCTTTCTCTTAGCGCTGAAGAGGTGCACCACCTGGTCACTCAGTTATTAACGCACAGCCTGTCCCCGATGCAGGCGTTATTTGCGAGTGTCAGCGCGTTATTGAGTTATTACGGCGCCCTTCGACGAGGGGAGCTCTTACGCCTGCGCCTTCAAGATATTCGATGCACCCACGAAAAAGGTCAGTTATTTGCGATCTACATTACCAATACCGAGGAAGGCAAAACAAAAAGCGGAGACGCGCGCACGGTTCAGGTTGTGATGCCCGAAATCGGCGCCAAATTAATACGGTTGTTACTGGCGTTCAAAGCCAACCGTCCTCCTAGCGAGCCATTCATTGGCTTTGAAGGCGAGTCCATCCATTTACGAGCGCGCCACTACCTTTTGCCTATCACGAAAGTGCTCAAACAATTACACGGTAAAAAAGCGCGCTTTCATCACCTTCGCCACAGTGGCGCCAAGCTGCTCTATCAACAAGCACTTTGCCTTGCTAACGGTGCGGCGCCAAAGGCTTGGCATAAAACGCATCAACCCGTCACCGCGTCTCTCTTCTCAACATCCGTTGTAGAGCAACGATTTCAATACTGGTTGCAAGGGCGTTCATTTTCAGAGTTAAACAATATGCTGCTGTTTGATGAAATCGGTCGAATGCTGGGCCATCAACACTATGCGACAACTCGACTGCATTACCTGCATGGCATGGAATGGGTCGCGCCTGCCTTTCTCCCTCAACAGCGAGAATACACACATGCCGAGCTGAGATACCTCTGGGGAATGAAACCAGGTTCCAATGACATCACTCGTCTTCTGATGAGACTCAGCCCTCAATACGCCCAGCTTTCACCCTCTGAAAAGCAGCGCCACCTGCCGAGCTTTACTCATGCACAGCTGGCGGAGGCTCTGAGCCAACGTTTGGGCAGCAAGCGCAAACCAAGTGGTGCTCAAGAACGACTTCAAAAGGCGGAGTCAAACGACAACGAGTGGATTGGACTTTGGACAAAAGGCGTCTCAAGTGTAGCCCAAACCCGCCCTTATCGTTTTCAGTGGGAAACTCGAGAACAAATCAAACGCTTAAAAGAAACGCCTTTGGCTTTTTCCATGGTGAGTGACGCATGGCGCGCCTTTGGGCAATACCAAGGCATTGAATGGAATAAAGCCGCACGAACCGCCCTACGTCCCCTTGGCGAACTACACCTCGAAGAAAAACCGCCGCAAAGCGATGACGAGGGAATGAACAACGGCAAGCAATTGTACTTTCTTAGCCCATGCAACCAAAAGGTGGAAAAAGCGCTTCACACCCTCAAGCAATCACCGCTCAAATACCATTGTCATATCACGCTGCATCAAAACCGAAAACGTCTCGACAGTAATAAATGGGACTTTATACAGGCGGCTTTACTCACAGCCAAAGACACCGCGAATAAAATCATCATCCCCACCGGTCGCACTCAACTCAAGATAGCGTTGGGGTTAGAGGTCACCGATCCACTTCTTCTAGAGCAATTTCAAACATGGTGGAACACCATGATACTTAACGCCTCACAACCAAAAGGACACACATTATGAACACACTGAACTTTCAACCAGAAGTACACGCACGCATTACCGAGCTGGTTAGCGGCATCAAAAAAGGCAGCGAGCACCCCTTTGTCACCTTCATTGTCACTGATAAATCGCTTCACCTCATTGGCGGCGCGACGGAGAAGCTCATCATGACCACGTTGGACAGAGCGTCGGATTGCACATTGGACAACGCCGCTTTCTCGTTTAGCGCCACCGCTTTTGCCAACCTATGGCTGTGCCAAACCAATCATATCGACCAAAAAGAAACGATTTCATTGCAGCTCCGTCATGACAACCAACAAGACGGCGTCGTGCTGGAAGGGCGAACCGAACTGAACTCCTTTCGCTACGCCCTCGCGCAGCCCGCTTGTGAACATCATCTGGCCTTCTTTGATAGCGTCATGACGCACCCCAAGCAAATTATTGAGACCAAGCAAGCGCTGGCGATATGTCAACTGGCCAATACCTGCACCCCTTTCTCAGTGTTTGAGGTCAACAAAGACAGCAACCGCGTTCAAATAGAGCGAGACAACGACATCATTCCTTTCGCGCTCCCTAAGGGTATGAACATCGACATCGATATGGCCCTGACTCCAGAGGCCAAGCACTCACTGGAATCGATCGCGCAAACAACACAAAGCGAGACCTTGTCTGTCTATATCGATGATGAGCAAGCGATGTTTAGCGATGGAGAGCAGGTGTATTGCCACTCCCTGGCGCCATTGCGCGCCTACCGAGAAAGACAGCAGCAACATTTTGAGCTAGAAGCCAAAGTGGTGATTGATGTTCTTGAATTTAAAGCCGAAAGGGACAATTTTCAAAAAATCGAAGAGATTAAAAAAACCAACCAAGCCTTACTTTACCTCACCCCTGAAAGTATGTATTTCGCGAGCTTAGCACCCAAAGTGGGCGCCTTAATGGCACTCACGACCAAGAGTATCATTACTTCACAAGAACAACTGTATAGCGTCAACCTCAACGCCTTATCAAATGTACGTATCAAAGACATCACATCGGCTGATCAAGTCAAGATGACGGTGCTGCGCAGCGCGCAAGGTGAACTCAAATTGGGGTTTCACAATGACGAAGATGGGAAGCACCCTTATTACAGTGTGCCTTTGGAGCGTGCTTTGCCACTCTTGCCTGAGCTAAAACGGATCATCGATATCTCACAGCTCTCAAGTGAAAAGCCTGAACAAAACGATCTGTTTGGATTTGATGACGTGTAATGCCATTAATGATAGTCAGTAAGTGCTCAAACGTCGCGCAGGGAAAAGGCTTGATAACAAGATCGGGGGCGTCGATAAGTAATGATTCTACAATCAACATGCTAACGAAGTTATCAAGTGTTTTACCCGCTATTTGTGGGCATTATTTACTGCAATTGGGATTTGGATGAGCGTTTTACTGTTCAATAAACCAGCAAGCCTTTTCCGGGGCGCTAGAGAGCGCCTCAACGCTGTCCTCGATAGCGCTACTCGACTTTCACGTTTATACTCAGGGGGCCTGGAGTGATTGGGTTAAATCGCTGATTCTTGCCATCAGCACCAACCTATCTATACTCGATTCTTTAAAGCCAAATTTTGTATAGAAGGACTGAGCTTCATCGTCTAAAGCATGAACTAATATACTTGCCCCGCCGACCACTTCCATTGCTGCCATAGAGCGCAAAATACAATCTTTGAGCAAACCAACAGCGATATGTTTACCTTGATATTTCAAATCAACGGCAAGTCTCGCCAATACAACCATTGGTATTGGATCGGGGCTATTGCGTTTTAAAGCACTAAAAGCGATATCTCTTGATACCGACCCCATTGCGATAGCGTAGTAACCCACTACCACGTTTCTTTCTGAATCAATGACGACATAAGTTTTCGCACTACCACGGTTTTGACTTTTTAGCGCTTGTTTCTTAAGCCACAGATCGAGAGATTCAACACCACAACAAAAGGAATTGATGAGATCACTGCCTGTAAGTAAGCGAGGTTTAATCAATCCCAAGGCGACTTCCTTTGGAATAAATCTTGAACACCCTCAAGAATTTTAGGTGGTTCATCAAACGCTTTTTCAAAAGCATCAAATGCCGCTTGTTCTAATCTAAAATCTTTCTGATCTGCCAGTACTTTTTGAGCTTCATTCAAAGCGGCTTGTTGAATGAATACGGTTCTATCCACTTTCTGTAGGCTTGCCGCTGCATCAATAACATCACGGACGGAAGGAAATACTCGCATATTGATCGGGGCTGATTTGGTAGCCATAATAATTACCTGTGTATATCTATCACGTATACAAGCATATCACCACAAACCGTATAGTCAATAGATACACAACCTATCAACTATGCATACTTTTACCGTTCTTGAACATCAAGCTTTTTAGCCGAGCCCACCGCACAGCGAAATTTGCCACCAAACCGTACTCAGGACCAAAAAAACGTCAAGAAAAAATAGACGAAGACGGAGAACCGGCTGACATGTTTGGGTTTGATGACACATCAGCGGCGCACCAATGAGCCGTCATTTTTGATGAAAAAACCACCAAAGCACTGGACATCGATCCAGTAAACTACTAGAGTCAATATTGAACGTTTTATAGGCTATCGGAAGAAATGGGCGTGAAGACACGCTTTAGGATTTGGAAGATACCGTGAAATACGTTGGCAGATGATGACCTTGCGTCACACCGCCACACACAATATGCAGTTGGGATAGGAAGGCGGCAACCTCCCTACCCCGTACCGGCTGCGACACGTTTAAGCAGACCCAGCCGATGGCTCGATTCTAGCGAATTCCATTGGTGAGGGACAGATCTATTTAAGATCTGATATCAATGGAGGCCGCTATGGCTCATCTTCGCATCCGTCCTAATGGGCGCATTCAGTTCGATCTTCATTTGTACGGCCAACGCTTTCGCGAAGGTACCCAGCAAATGGCCACCCCAAAAAATGTCAGGCTTGCTCAAGCCACACTCAAACAAATGAACGCCGAGATTGACCTTGGCTCCTTTCAATACCGTGATTACTTTCCACACAGTAAAAAAGTGGCCTTGTTTGAACGCTTACAGCGCGAGAAGTACCCCGACCACCTGTATCCTTTTTTCAATGACTTTGCGAATCAGTGGTATGAGCGTCAGAAAAGCAACTGGAAAGCCAGTTATAAAGGCGTGGTGAAGAACACCCTTGAACACTACCTCATTCCGCACTTTGGCAATACCTTAGTCTCTGAAGTGTCGCTCTCTCAAGTGGAATTTTTTCGTCAGACCCTGCAAGAAGCTCGTAAGGCCAATGGCGAGCGACAACTCACCAACAAGCGCATCAATAATATTTTATGGCCGCTGATTGCCATTCTGAGCCTCGCCGCCGAAGAGCATCATTTTGATTACCCATTTCGACGCTACAAATCCCTGAAAGAGGAAAAAGCGGATTCGAAACCACTGACCATGGATGAAGTCCGTACTTTCTTAGAATGCTGTGATGAGCAATGGCATGATTATTTTTTACTGCGATTTTGGACGGGTATGCGAAGTTGTGAAGTGCATGGCCTGTATTGGGAGCACATTGATTTTGACCATCGCTTGATTCGCGTGAGACAAAATTATGTGAATGGAGAGATTTGTGATGTGAAGACGCCGAAGTCACGTCGTGATTTGCAGATGTGCGACACCTTGTTCGCGGCGTTAAAACGTCAGTGGGAAAAGAGAGATGAGTGCAGCTCATTTGTGTTTGCCTCAAAAAGTGGGCGTGGTCTTGATACCCATTACGTTAGCCGAAAGATATGGCACCCCACATTGAAAAAGGCCGGTCTTAAACCTCGCCGCGCCTACGAGACACGCCATACGGCTGCGGTACTGCACATTGCCGCGCATGAAAATCCGATCTATATCTCACACAAACTCGGGCACAGCGACACCAAATTGCTGTTTGAGGTCTACGCCCCGTACGTGGCGAACGCTTCTGGTCAAGATGGACTGGCGTTCAATGACATGATGTTAGGAGGCGCAGCATGATGATACTGACCTTTAACCGCGCTCAATACTTCCATCAAAACCTAACCGATAATGATCAACTGTGCGCCTTTGCATTAGGCTCTGAACTGCCTTCGGTTTATACACTCATCGGCAACAAACAAGAAATGGCGTTAAGTTCATTGAGCGAACAACACCGTTTAGAAGCGATAGCCAAGCAATGTTATGAGCGTTTTATGGAAGATCCAGCGTTGCAATCGGTACTCGATAAGTACGCCGACAGTATGATGACCTCAGGCATGGTTATGTTTCACGATGTTCGATTACACGCTCAGTCCCCTGGGCTGACTTTAGCGAAGTACTATTACGCACTTAAACAAACAGATGGGCATTTGGATAGGTCAATAGTGTGGGAAAAACACCTTCAATGGTGCCAAACGTTATCTTTTGCTTTATATGAACATTGCCAAGATCCACGCAGTGATATTTGTTATGGCGAGAAGACCGTCATTATCGATAAGCCGCATAACAGGCAGTGTTACAGCTATACGACCATTAAGAAACCGGTGTCGTTTCAGCTCAACCGATATCAGTACAGGCAGCAGCCTTGGCAGTGGCAAGACTAACGATACCGATAGGATAGCGATAACAAGGGCTAGTGCTTTCTAGCCCTGATTCACCCGAGATCAAATAGCAGGCGAATCATCGTCGTTTCACCGAGTTATTTAAGTGATTAGGTGCTGGCTATTAAGTTATTTTGCAGCGGGCTTCTTCCACTTTCTTACTATCTTGGCCATTTTAAATGAGTGCGTCATCGCGTAAGTGTGGCATAAGAAACACGCCACAATGGTGTAGAACATGATGTATTCTGGCACTTGGAAGTATTCGCCCAATAACCCCAACGTTGAGTACAGCAACTGCACCAAACAGATCACCACTAACGACTCACGAGGGGTAAAGCCGATACGCTGCATAATGTGGTGAAAATGCTCGCGGTCAGGTTGGAACGGAGAGTGCCCTTTTCGAATACGACGGATCATAATGGCCATCATATCAATCAAAGGCACCGCAATTAACCACAATGCCGTCACCGGACGAATCGTATAGTGGCCGTGTTCAGGCTGTGTTCCTCGGATTAAAATCCAGATCACGAGAAAGCCGATCATCATGCTACCGGCATCGCCCATAAACACTTTACGTAGTTTGCCAAAATACCCCAAATTAAACAGCACGAAGGGAAGTAAGATAACCACCATCACTGCCATAAAGAAGGTATAAAACTCAAGGCCATGGGCATAGAACAGCACACCTAACGAGGCAAACACCACTATGCTTAAACCACCCAATAGCCCGTCAATACCATCAACCATGTTAAAAGCGTTAATTGCACCGATCACAGCTAATATGGTAACAACATAATCGATGGCAACCGGAAAGTCCCAAACACCAAACCCAAACGCATTACCAACATGAGAAAGCGTTAGCCCGGTATAATGCATTACGATGAGCGTTAAGATTGCTTGCACGCCCATACGAAGTTTAAAACTGATATCGAAGCGGTCATCTGCCACACCGATCAGCACCAGTATCGTTAAGCACGTGGCGATTACCTCTATGTTATTGATTTCTGACGCACTCACGTAGAAGAAGTACAACAAGGTAATACAAAGGGAAATACCGCCCACCAAAGGGACCACACCCTCATGATGTTTTCTAGCGTTGGGTTTATCAACTAAGCCAATGGCGTAGCCCACTTTGCGCATGCAGTACAACACCGCCAAAGAAAGGAAGAAGAACAGAGAAAGTTCGACAAAGTATTCAAACAGTGACATTGGTTTAAGCCTTGGGGTTTGTTATTAAATAGTATTTTTATTGCGCTTTTTACAAATAAACCAAGATCTCCACCTATTGGGAAGGATCAAGCTTGAAGTAAAACTGTCTCAATTCCGTCTCAGCACTGAGACACTCATCAGACTAAGTTATGGTTTTTATAATGAAAAAGAGGATCACAAAGGATCCTCTCTAATAGGTGAGACTATTGGGAAAGACTCAACGACTCAACGACTCAACGATTGAACGCGCTATATTCCCTACTGCAAATTCTTTCTTCAGTAACTGATAGCCTGAATCTCCGATACTCTTTCTTAACTCTGCATCACTTTGTAGTTTGCTCGCATTTTCAAAGAAAACATCATCGTCGCCATTAACACTAATCAACCCGGAATGATTTGCATTCACTAAATCCATTAAGTCGTTCCCTTTATTCACACTACCTAAGATGGGCAATGACTGAACCATATACCCTAGTAGCTTGCCAGGGAAATTATGAGCACTGTGCTGGGCAGATAAAGAAAAGAGTCCAACATCGACTTGAGCTAGAATATCTTTGAATTCATCTTGAGAAACAGAAGGTAGGTAAGAGCAATTTGCTAAATCCCACTCTTTCATTAAGTCATTAACTAACTTAACTTCATCACCCTGTCCTAGAAAAAGAAAGTGCGCTTTATCGAAGCATTGCATACTTTTAGCTAGGCGCATCAAGTTCGACATATCTTGAGCGTGGCCGATGTTGCCACCATAAAAATAAATGACCTCATCGCTCAATCCTAGTCGCTCTCTCAAACTACTTGCTTTATCCGAGAGATCGTGAGGTGACAAATTCGCCCAGTTTCGTAGAATTGTAGTGGGATATTGCTTTGCAGTATTAAAGTTAAATATCTCTAGATTTTTTTCCGACATAACACCAATTGTGTCTGCTTGATGGTATGAGGTTGATTCAAAAAATCTAAAGTAGCGTTCAACTAGAGAGCCTTCTTTCATCAACCCTGAGTCAATCGCCCATTGAGGAAAGAAATCACGCAATACGAGATAGCTATTGCACTGACAACGTTTCTTTATTTTTGAGACTAATGATCCAAAGAAGATTGATGGGGAATAGTAAACAACCCCATCAAATGTATTCCTATCTACCTTAGTTTGAATTGCGCTCCAAGCTCTATGGGAAAGTAACGTTTCATTGATCGCTCGTTTAACCTTCGGTACATCCTTAATTTGCCCAGAAAGAAAGCGCCAAACTGTAACACCATCAAACCTGTCTTCAATAAGCATTGGCTTATCTTTATCAAAATGAGGTGTAATAGCCGTGACTTCATGCCCTTGCTCTATTAACTCTAAAGCAAGTTCATGCATCATTTTTGCCCCAACTCGCGTACTGTGGGGCAAATAATCGTCAATGATTAACGCTAGTCTCATTAGTACTCTTTCCAGACAACACGCTTAACATAATCAGTATAAGAATGAACGATACGAACTACTTTATCCGACACATTTGGCATCGAATAGTCATACACTTCTCTCAGCAAACGCTCATCGCCACTCGGTTGCGACTCCAGTATCGCCAAACCTTGTAAAACACGCTCAACTTCAAGCCCCACCATCATTACAAACGCCTCTTCCATTCCTTCTGGACGTTCGTGCGCTTCACGCAAGTTCAACGCAGGGAAGTTCATGATAGAGGACTCCTCATTGATGGTGCCACTGTCAGACAGCACTGCTTTTGCATTTTTCTGCAAATGATTGTAGTCATGGAAGCCAAGTGGTTTCAACAATTGAATATTCGGATGAAATTCCAACCCTTGTGCTTCAATACGATTACGCGTACGTGGGTGTGTTGATACAATAACTGGCAAGTCGTAGTGTTCTGCCACAGTGTTAAGGATCTCGGCCAATTTTAGCAGTTGCTTAGGTGAATCTACATTCTCTTCACGGTGAGTACTCACCACAAAGAATTGGCCTTTTTCTAGACCTAAACGAGAAAGCACATCCGAGCCGTCAATTTGAGGCATATAGTGATTCAGCACCTCGAACATTGGACTGCCTGTCTTAATCACACGGTCTGCTGGCAAGCCTTCGGCAATCAAGTAGTCACGCGCAATAGTACTGTAGGTCAGGTTTATATCAGCAGTATGGTCAACAATCTTACGGTTGGTCTCTTCCGGTACACGCTGGTCAAAACAACGGTTACCCGCTTCCATATGAAAAATAGGTACTTTACGACGCTTGGCTGGAATTGCAGAAATACAAGAATTCGTATCACCAAGTACAAGCATCGCATTAGGTTGTACTTCTTCTAACACTTCGTCTACTTTCATAATCACCTGACCAATGGTCTGCGCTGCATTCTTACCCGCCGCATTAAGGAAGTAGTCAGGTTTACGAACTCCTAAATCATTGAAGAATACTTCATTGAGCTCAAAGTCATAATTTTGGCCTGTATGCACCAAAATATGCTCACAATGCTCATCGAGTTTAGCCAATACTCGCGATAGTCGAATAATCTCGGGACGGGTACCTACCACCGACATAATTTTTAATTTTTTCATTATTGTTCTCTTAGTTTTACTACAGCGGTTTTGCAATTGTGTCGGGCGCGTCTCTGTCGAATATCTCATTCGCCCATAGCATAACAATCAGCTCTTCTTCACCGATGTTAGTAACATCATGACTCCAGCCTGGTACAGTTTCTACTACGGTTGCCTCATCAGAATTCACCGTAAGCTCATAGCACTCACCTGTAATGACATGTTCAAATTTAAACAATGCTTCACCTTTGATGACCAAGAATTTCTCATTCTTAGAGTGGTGATAATGACCACCACGTGTTATGCCTTTGTGAGCAGTAAAGAATGAGAATTGACCCGACTCTTTCGTCTTAAGCATCTCACAGAATACACCACGCTCGTCGCCGTATTTCGGGAGGGTATAGTGGAATTTAGACGGCTCAAAATAACTCAGGTAGGTAGAGTATAGTGCGCGAGTTAACCCAGTACCGACGTGCTCAGTGATTAGATTGTCGCGACTCTCTTTGAATGCGTTAAGAAGAGCAGCAATTTCACCCACCGTCGTATTGTATTCCACCGGCACTTGTTTAAAGCCACTCTCCACACCGCCCTCAAGCAGTGTCATCAACGCCTGACACACGTCATCAATGTACACCAATGTCACAGGCGCACTTGGGTCGTGAATGTTGATGTCAATATCGTTTACGATGTTGTGACAAAAAGTCGCTACAAATGAGTTGTAGTTGGGTCTGCACCATTTACCAAACACGTTGGGAAAGCGATAAATGAATGTATCTGCGCCCGTATCGTCGCCGTAGTCTGAAACTAAAGCCTCAGCTTGCGCTTTACTAGTGCCATAGGCGTTATCTAGGCTAGCTTGAATAGAAGAGCTCAGCATAATCGGCGTGTTGCGACCGTTGGCTTTGAGTTCATTCACCACAAATTCAGTGAGATCCGCATTCCCTGTGGTGAATTCGGAGTCGTCTTTTGGACGGTTAATGCCCGCAAGGTGAAAGACGAAATCAGCATTCGATAGCGCAACTTTAATCGCTTCTTCAGACGTATCACGGTCTAGCTGTACAACAGAGTCATACCCTTTCTCCGATAACATCACACATAGGTTTTTACCAATAAAACCTTGAGCACCAGTGACTATAATGTTCATTTATACGCCCTCTGGAACTACAGTACTGCCAGCTTCAATATCTCGAATGAAACTCAGTTTACGCAGTAGGTCAACCATACCGCCTGTATCTAAACGGTCGGTATTGTGAGAATTATAATCTTCAACCGCAGACAGGTCTTTCTCGCCCTCTTCATTGAACTTCGAGTAATTCAAGTCTCGGTTATCAGAAGGAATGCGATAGTAGTTACCTTGATCTTGGGCTACGAACATTTCTTCGCGACTACATAATGCTTCAAACAACTTTTCACCATGACGAGTGCCAATCACATTAACAGTATGCTCTGGTTTCTCTGCTATCTTTAATAACGCATCGACTAAAGTTTCAATAGTCGCAGCAGGTGCTTTTTGTACGAAAATGTCACCATTTGAACCATACTCAAAGGCATGAAGCACTAGGTCTACTGCGTCATCAAGCGTCATCATAAAACGAGTCATGCTTGGGTCAGTAATAGTGATTGGCTCATTACTGAATACTTGACGAAGGAAAAGGGGAATCACAGAGCCACGCGAAGCCATCACATTGCCGTAGCGCGTTGCGCAGATAGTCGTATTAGTATGCTCGAGATTACGGCTCTTCGCGACGATCACTTTTTCCATCATTGCCTTAGAAATGCCCATCGCATTAATTGGATAAACGGCTTTATCTGTGCTCAAACAAACCACACGCTCGACATCATTTTGAATGGCGGCTTCTAGGACATTCTCCGTGCCTAGTACGTTAGTTTTGACCGCTTCCAACGGGTAAAACTCACAAGAAGGTACTTGCTTAAGTGCTGCTGCGTGGTAAATATAATCCACCCCCCGCATCGCGTTATTCACACTTTGGTAGTCACGCACATCACCAATATAGAATCTAAGCTTGGAATTATTATATTTTTTTCTCATATCATCTTGCTTTTTTTCATCACGAGAAAAAATTCTTATTTCTTTAATGTCGGTATTTAAAAAACGTTCTAGAACAGCATTGCCAAATGATCCTGTACCACCAGTTATCAGCAAAGACTTATTATGAAAATCAATCATATTTATAATTACCTGTATTTTCCAATTCAATTACTATACGCTTCATCTGTTGATCCCAAGTTAATTTTTCACAGGCATAGGCTCTTATTGAGTTTCGGTTAAATTCTTTATTATCATACCAGTAGATAATCGACTCAATATCTAAAGGCGTGGAATTATTTGGTACATACTTAACAAAGTCCGTATCTAATGGAAACGCCAAGTCATCATACCCCAAAATAAATGGAATCCCTCGAGCTGTAAATTCTCGAGCCTTCAATGTACTACCTTTGAGCAACCCTAGTTTATACATCCCTAAACTTCCGATACCTAAGTCAGCTCTTGAATAAATATCATCAAGCTCCTTTCCTCCTTTAAAACCATGGAAAGTTACGATGCCTTCAACATCTAGGTCATGAGCCAAAACTTTTAATTCTTGATAAACAGCGCCTTCCCCTACAATATCCACTCTTATACGCTTTCTATGCTCTGATTTTAACGTGGCAACACCCTCAATTAATCTTTCATATCCATGCCATTTCGATAAATTACCAACTGCTATAAGGTTAATAATATTTATTCCGTTCTCATTTCTAACTGAAGGGATTACTTTTTTTACACTATTAACGCAGATACCGTTCTCTAGCCTAAGCGCGCGAATACCCCATATAGTGGAAAGCTCATCCCCGTAAAAAGTAATGAAATCCAATTTCCCTTTTAATAAACTAGCACACGCTCTTTCATACATATAAAGTAGCTTACGGACAAAACCAGAGAGTTCTTTTTTATACGGGTAAGTAGGTATTTCCAATACTACTCGAGATTTTTTCAGTTTAGAAATAAAATTTACAAAAGGATAACTTATGAATGGTTTCCTAATATAATAAACATCGAATTCCAACGACGAAGCTTTCTCCGATATAGCTTTCGGAAAGAAAAATCTATCATAAAAAGGTTGTAAAATCCCGTGTTTCTTCTTATAAAGAATCTCATTATCAAAGATATAATACTTCCCATCAAAATAACCTAAGACAACTTCAAAACCTAGACGTTCGAATGAGGAAACCTGGTAACCAATTTTATTAAAAACGCCGGGATCAGTTTTTTTATCAACCGTAGTTAAATATAATACTTTTCTTTTACTTTTCATGAAAATGACTCAAAACAACAGATGATAAATAAAAAATCCCGAATAAAAAGGAAATCAATAATATGACAAAAAATTCATTTCTAAAAATAGAAACAAAGAAAAACAAAACACTCAAAAAAGAGTAGTATTTAAATCTAAACACATTAATATCAATATTTTCAAACCAATCAATATTAATCCTTGGATGAACTGTAAATAACAAAGCTCTAATTAAAGGAACTAGAGTGATAAAAGACAATAAAACAAAAACATTTCCATTAACACCAATAGCCGCCATGGGAATTGATAGATACTTAAAAATCATCAAAAAGAAAATAGTAAATATATTTCTCTCATCTCTATAGTAATTATGCAAACAATAAATAAGGTTTAAAAGTATAAGTGATAGTATAAACTTCACACATGATATATGTTCACCAATGAAAAAGAACAACCAAAAAATTATCACCAATCTCAATGCAATGTGTAACGGATACCGTTGACACAAAGAGTCAAACTCATTTCTAGGCATTCTGTACGTTGGATTATCTTCATATAACGTTGTATGGCAGTCATTGAACAAATACCCTATCTCATATACTAAAAATAATATCAAAAAAGAAGCTAAGAACTCCAAGTTACTTAGCTCATAGTTGCTTGCATATAAAGAAAGCAAAAAGACAGGAAGAAGAAAGGTTACAAAAAATGAAAGTACTGTTTTTAGATGTTTTATTCTAGTATAAAAACTATATATGAATGGGAAGGATATAAAACTCACGCTCATGACTCCAAGAATGTAACATTATTTAAATCTGAAAAAATTTTCTTTCGTTTCCGATCTGTATACACTACAGAATAGTCAGCAAGAGCTAATATATCTAAATCAGTAGAATTGTCTGTACATACAAAGAGTTCTTCATAATCAAACTCTTTCAAAAACATGGATTTATTTCCTATATCTGCTCTCCTATAGTCTATACCAAATTTACCTGCTGCTATTTTAACAAGAACTACGGGTGCATTTGAGATGATAAGAGGATAATAGCCTTCATCTACTCGCTTTTTTAGTAACTCAACAGCACTTTTTCGAACTTCATGTTGAACCTTCTCGATAAAGCTAGTACTAATTCTTTCAAAAGCAACATCAATATGACGTTGAAAATACTTTGGTAAAAAAAATGCAAATAGCCTGTAGCCTAAGCTTCGATAGCGATCTTTATAGAATAAATTAAGGACTTCCATATGTGAATTATTTTCATAAAGTGTCCCATCAAGATCAAAAACAGCCAATTTATTTACTTTTATTTTCATACTTCCTCTCTCAAAGATCACGATGATATATGTAGTGGTAAGAGTTTCTGTAGTTATAGTCTTTTAGCTGATCAAAAATTCTACTATAAATATAGTTAGTATAAGGCACATACTTATACTCAGACAAAATCAAATTTATCGATAGCACTGAACAAACAATTAATACGTATATTTTCCTTGAAATTGAAAAAGAAACTCTAGTAGAAACGAATACTGCAAATGGAAGACCAAAATAATATGTAAACCTGAGAATATCAGGAATTCTCATTGAAAGAATCACGCAAAGAACATATAAGAAAAAATAGATAGTGTTTAAATTATCTGATGTAGATGACTCTCTCGAGATTGAAGAAAAATTCACCTTATCAGACTTATAATACACAATAAAAACGACTGAAAGATAAATTAATGTCGATATATTAAAAAAACGCCCTTCACCTTCTAGGTAATGACGAGCATAAAATGAGATAATTGGTACAAATTTCCCTAAAGAATCAACAACTGTATACAATATACTATCTGACAATGACATCAAGTATGATGTAATTATTAAAAATATTAGATATTTATTATTCAACCTTATCATACTTAAGAAATAGATAGGCAAAAAAAGTAGTATACTAGTATGTAAGAATGAACCTAACCATAAGCATAACGCAAAGCCAAGAAAACTTCTTCTGATTATAAATATGTTCGAAATAAGAAAGAATGGAATCGCAAGCATTTGTCGAAATGGATTGTCAATAAAGATGCCATAACCACTCAGCATTAAGAATATAGAGAATGTAAAAACAGGAGTTTTCGAGTATTTATTCGCATACCAAAAGCATACTGAGAAAACAAAAAACTTAACAAGTATCAACATCTCATGAAAATTAAACCCAAAAATCCTAAACGTAGAAAATACTAACTCTGTCCCTATCCCCCAATGCTGATAGCTATTAAACAAGCTTTCATCATTATATAAAAGTTCATATATTCTCCAGTCACTTCCGTTAAAATAAGTAGTACAGAAAAATATCATTAGAACAAAGAAAATCGCGTAATCAAACACATTTTTTCTTACAAAAGAAAATATTATTATCAACTGAGTTATAAACAAGTATGGGATAATCATGGCTACTCAACTAATCAAATATTTTATATATTCTTTATTTATATTATAGTAATCAAGTATATTTTCTAACTGTTCATCATTTTTATTCATTTCAACATTTATTTTTTCCAAAGCAATATCTTGACTTCTCTGTATTACAGTAAACCTAGATGAATAATCCCTATCATCAGAGACCTTATGTATTTCTATACCATTTCTAAATGCCATGATGTTCAACCAAACATCATCAGCATAAGGACACAATTTAGAAAACAAAGCTGAATCAGTAACATCCGAATGTAAGCTTTTGGGCGGAAATAATGTACCGGCACCGGATGTAAAAAAAAGCCCCTTATTATTATGAGATACTTCAAAGTCCCAATATTTATATGGCCGTAGTCTATCATCACATATTTTAGGACGATGTGCTCTTTGAGCTATAATTGCACTACTATTTTCCCTATATCCCGCGATCATTTGCTCGACAAAGTCGTGAGGATAAAGTATGTCATCATCAACGGTTATTAAAATATCATCCGGAAATACCGATAACGAAGGAACTATTTTTTTGTATGATCGAATGTTTTTACAAAATCTAATTTCTAACCCTCTAGACATTTGTCTCTTTAATAGAATGGGGATTGTACTTAGAGTAAACTCATCCTCATCGAGCCATAACACGATTTTGTTTGGTTTATTCGTTTGATAACCTAATGACTCAATAACCAAATGTACATCATGAATTCTCTTATCGTAAGTTGTCAAACTTACAATCAAGTCACTTGAAGTATAATTTTTATCAGTTATCAATGAGTCAACATTAGACATTGCATTTTGCAAAAATCTACTTTCCAAAGATATCAATTTAGAACTATTTTCAAATCCTAAGGAAATACTTCTCCACTTATTTTTAATTTTTTGAACTATTTTAATCACAATAAATACCAAACAACTATATTTTAAATTTACTAAAAGATAGAGAAACCGATGAACTATCAATTTTATTTATGACCTGTTCCCACTTTTCTGATACGCCTTCTATACAAAAAGATTCAGTTGAGTACTTGGCATTTCTTCGTATGCGCTTTAAGGTCTTTGCATCTTTTTGAAAATGCTTTATAACTAGTGTACTAAGAACTTCTAGATTCTTTCCTGTATAACCGTTAAATCCGCTTCGAATATAATCTACTTGTCCTCCTTTATTCAAACTAACAGCAGGGACAAAACAAGCCATCGCCTCTGTAAGAGCTAAACAGAAAGTTTCACTTCCTGTCAAACCAGCTATAGCAAGATCAGATTTGGACAACACATTAATTAGTTCTTTTTTACCAAGTAAACCATGTAATTTAATGCCTGGTTTAGGGTTACCATTACTATCAAAAATAAATTTATCACATTCTCCGTAGTCAGAGTTTTCAATATCATATAGCTTCGATGATCCGAAAATATTAATTATTGCCTCTGGGTATACCTTTTTGACCTCATAAAATAAATCGATCACTTCGGGAAGCCCTTTATTAAGTGACGGAAAACTTAAAAAGGATAGTACCGGGCTTTTATTTTTTCCATGACTTTCTAAATAATCTATTTCTGGAAAATCAATCAAATCCATAGGATTAAATACCCAATCTAAGTACTTTATTGATTTTAAATCCAATCTATTTCGATTATATCTGACGAAAGAACGTAAAAAATGATATCTACTAACAAAAATTATTTGATCTATTTTTTTATCATTAACATTTTGAACTATAGGATTAATATCGATCCAATTGTGAGCCCAGTATAATATTTTCTTTGATGGTAATCTAATTTTTGTAGATTCGAAAATATCTATTGCATGGCCAACAACAATTGTGGCATCATAACACTCTATTTGTAGCTGAGAGATAAAATCATCATGTGATTGCGTATTAAAAAACTTTAATTCACCTTCCAAGGACAGCATCCCATGCTCCAAATTCCCATACACCGATACATCATGCCCAAGTTTAGCTAAACCGCTTGAGACATAAAGTAAAGAGGAAAGTGTCCCAGAACCTCCTTTATCCTTTAGCATTTTTATGCTCTTGATTACTGGGTCAGTACAGTAAAAAGCAATTTTCATCTGCCAAACACCTCTTTTCTGATAAATAACGCTTTAAAAGTTATAACCATTACAGCCTGACATAATAGCGCCAAAGAGAATGCCATTATCTCATGACTTTTGACAAACAGCACACAAATAGATAAGTATATTAAATTAGAAAACACGAGAAACACAAAATCTTTTTTAACCATTCCTAAAGCCATAAATAGTGTATGCAGAACCACAAATGAACTGGCAACTATTTGCGCACTAATATAAACCATACTACTGTATATAAATGAATCGTTTAGACTCAGAAAACTGTTTAAATCAAAGTAAATTATTATTAACCCCAAAAAAAGGCATGTTGGCACCAAAGTAATGCTAGCAAAAAGACTATACTTTATGGAAATGTGATATGCCTCCTTAACTTTACCAGATTCAATCATGGAAGTTAGTAGAGGCAGTACAACTTGACCTATTGGACTAGCTACCAGTCCAATTAAAGCACTACATTTTTTTAAAATATCATATAGTCCGACATAAGTTGTGCCTAAAAAAGTTGTAATTATGATTTTATCTAAATGCGTCACTGGCAAATCAGCTATTACTTTCATATTTACCCAAAGAGAGTACCTTGTAAACCCTATGACTTTAGTATTATTAATAGACATCGTACGTAAAGTAAATCCAGAAACTCTACACGCAATATAAAATTGAACGCAGTTTGTTATAATCCCTATTAATAAAAATATAAAGAGTACACCTTCAGGAGAGAAGGAAAAATAAACTGCAATTAAGACTCCAACAAACCTTAATATACTAAATACCGAAATTAGTTTTGCGTGTAATGAAAACTTGTCATTTAGGCGAAAAACCCCAATAGAAAAGCTAGTCTGGCTAAAAAATATGTATAAGGCTGACATATAGTACAGTTCATTATCAAAGCTGATTTTAAGAAAATCAGCCATATGACCAGCCGTGATTAAGAAAAAAACAGCTCCTATTCCGGCAGATACACTATCTACTACTATACATTTACTAAGAAGTGCATATTTTTTATCTATATATTTATCTTGATACCAGTAGTTAATTAGCGCTTGCCATGTTTGAATATTAAATACTACGTTTACAACTTGTACTAAAGCTAATAAAGCTATATATACGCCATAGCCATCTAGCCCGAGAGAATTTATTAATAGAGGAGCTGAAAAAAAAGTTAAAGCAGCCCCAAGAAAACTGCTTGCAAGTAAGGGAGTCGATTTTCTTAGTATTCGTTTTAGCATTATCAATAAAGCTTACTGTTATAACTGTCTAATTCTGCCTGTTCACCGTGTTGAAAATAGTATGTTTTATCGCTGAAATTTATTGGCCTCTTTCTTCCATAACCAAAAGGTAGTATATCGAAAGTCATATTAAGTTTTATTAATGAGCTCACCACTCTATATATGAATTTTCGCACTTTCGATTTAGATTTATTCTCCAAAAAAATAAACTCAGGCAATATACTGAGAAACGAAGAGCTTGCAATAGCAAACTTCATCTCTGGTGAGATTTCATTATCTCTTTTATTGATTCCGTTGAGTCGCTTTAAAAAATCCCAGATTTGGTCTTTGTGCATAATCATAAAGGATTGTTGCATCGGCTGTGGTGTGCCTCTTCCACAACCAAACATAATTCCCTTATCCATCTTTTCAATTGCCTTCTCTACTATGCCATGACCATAAATAAGCGCATCTTGCTCTATATATACCCAATAATCAACGTCACATAGCAGCGCATATTGCATACCCAGTATATGTGCTCTAGTAACACCGCAAAACTTACCAACATGATTTGTGGAATGTCCTGCATTAATATCGAGACTAATAAACTCAAGCCTTTTGTCTGTTGGGAGGTTGGGGGGAATGGGAGAATTTGAGTCTACGACAAGGATTTTTTCAGGTGAGGTAAACGATGTTACAGCATTATACCATTTTTGAAAAAAATCTTTCTCTCTTATTTGACCGTCCCCAAAACATGTTTCACGATGGTCGTCGGCCTTATCACACCACCACCCTGTTGTAACTACATAAGATGCTTTCAATTTTATGTCTCGACTTTTATATATCTAGGTTAATAAGTGATTTTGGTGAAAATTAGACTACCAGATTCCTCTTGTATCGACTATGAATGCGTCATTCAGCCTAATTTTTTTAAACTGCATATGATCTACCAACATTACATGAATATCTGTTCTAGTTAATGACTCATCAAATGATACCAGTTCAACATTTTCGACATTAATAGATGTTATATTGGGTTCTATTGCTAATACCTTACCTGCATGTTTTTTTGCTATGTTTTTTGTAATATCAAGCGCAGGGCTTTCACGCAAATCGTCAATATCGGGCTTGAATGCTAAACCATAACAAGCAATCGTTACATCTTTTACAGTCTTCGTCGGGTTTGCATTGAGGAAATCAGTGACTGCTACTTTAACTTTATCAATTACCCATTCTGTTTTTTTATCATTCACATCACGCGCCGTTTTGATTAGTTTCGCCAGTTCAGGTGTTTTTGATACGATAAACCAAGGGTCAACGGCGATGCAGTGCCCACCAACTCCAGGTCCAGGCTGTAAAATGTTGATACGAGGGTGGCGATTAGCTAGTGCAATCAACTCCCACACATCGATATCCAACTCATCACAAATCATCGACAGCTCGTTAGCAAAAGCGATCTGCACGTCACGACAACTGTTTTCGGTTAGCTTTGCCATTTCTGCTGTACGTGCATTAGTTATTACACAATCACCCATAACGAACGTTTTATATAGTTCAACACTGCGCTCTGAACAGCGCTTACTCATACCACCAATCACACGGTCATTTTGTACAAGCTCTGTCACCACATGGCCAGGTAAAACTCTTTCAGGACAATGTGCCACATTAACATCTGCACTTTCACCATGAGTTTGTGGGAATGTTAAGTCTGAACGAGCTTCACTCAACCACTCTGCCATTTGCTCGGTAGCACCGACAGGTGATGTAGATTCTAATATCACTAAGTCGCCTTTTTTAAGTACTGGCGCAATGGCTTTTGAAGCAGCTTCGATATAACGCAGGTCAGGCTTGGGAACATCGCCATCATTTTCGATAGGAAGAAATGGTGTCGGTACCGCAATTAAAAAAGCATCGGCAGCCTCTGGAGTCGTAACTGCTTTTAAGTAACCTTGTTGCACAGCGGCGCTTACTAACATATCTAGATCAGGTTCTACGATATGAATCTCACCACGGTTGATGGTATCTACTGCATCCTGATTAACATCCACACCGATTACTTTCTTTTTACGTGATGCAAACATCGCTGCAGTCGGCAGTCCGATGTAACCTAAGCCGACAACTGAAATTGTTTCAAAAGACATTATTATTCCCTAAAGTTTTATTTTGCTAATTCGTTCAAGATTCTTTGGCAAGCTTTACCGTCACCGTATGGGTTGTGGGCAAAACTCATCGCTTGATAAGCGCTTTCATCCGTCAATAACTGATTTAAATTCTCAACGATCATATCAACATCAGTTCCTACTAACTTAACCGTGCCTGCTTCAACCGCTTCTGGTCGCTCGGTCGTATCGCGCATGACCAAGACCGGTTTACCTAGTGAAGGCGCTTCTTCTTGAATGCCACCCGAGTCGGTTAAAATGATGTGCGCGCGACTCATTAAGTAGATAAATGGCAGGTATTGTTGAGGCTCAATAAGATGAATGTTATCAATGTCAGCAAGAATGCGGTTCACAGGTTCACGTACATTTGGATTAAGGTGCATTGGGTACAAGATTTGCGTGTCCGGGTGCGCTTTAGCCGTGATAGCAAGTGACTCACAAATACGCTCAAAACCACCACCAAAACTTTCACGGCGATGGCCCGTCACTAGGATCAGCTTTTTGTTTTCATCCAAAAATGGGAACTGACCAGAAAGCGTCGCGTTCAAATTTTTATCAGAATCAATCTTGTCTTTTACCATCAACAAAGCATCAATAACGGTATTACCCGTTACGGAAATATCTTTCGGATTAAAGTTCTCTTTGAGCAGATTTTCTTGTGACGTTGGCGTTGGTGCAAAGTGATATTTGGTTAACGTGCCAGTTAGACGACGGTTACCTTCTTCTGGCCACGGAGAGTAAATGTTGCCCGTACGAAGGCCTGCTTCTACATGACCGACTGCGATTTGCTCATAATAAGCCGCTAGACTTGCAGCAAATGTTGTTGCAGTATCGCCATGGACTAAAACCACATCAGGTTTGAATTCTTCTAGTACTGGTTTAAGCTCTAACAAAATACGCGCGGTCACTTCGTTCAACGTTTGACCGGCTTTCATTAAATTCAAATCGTAGTCTGGCGTGATTTCAAATAGCTCTAATACTTGGTCAAGCATTTCACGGTGCTGAGCGGTAACACAGCACTTTGCTTCAAAGCGCTCATCGGCCGCTAGCGCATGAACAAGAGGTGCCATTTTGATGGCTTCTGGACGCGTGCCAAAAACCGTGAGGATTTTTTTCTTAGTCATTTTATGAAATTTCCAACCGACAGGTGAAATGAAAAGAGATAATTTTCATAACTTTTAGTCTCAGCATTAAAATTACACTGAGACACTTTTTATTCATTTTGAGACAGTCTATTTTTGACAATCCCTTGTAAAACCTAGATTTTGCTGAATTTTTAAAAACCGCCCCAATAGGCCGCCAAAGCAGCTTTCAACCTTTAGGCTTACCGCATAACTTGCTAGCCAGTCGCATTTGGGTACGCTACCGCCCTTAGGTTTGGCTCCTAAAGGCAATAGTGACAATTTGTTCGCTTTATGCGTTTTTCATACGGTTTTAATTTGCTGCGTATTCTAGCAAAGTAAGTGCATATAAACCAGTTTGAAGTTGACTCCGGCATGACAAACAACTCACCACGCATTCAGCCACCGGGAGCATTGTACGTCTTGCAGGTACTGAGTGCCTATGTGGTAGCGGTTTTCTTGTGCTGCGTCGCAGTAGCGCTTTTCTATATCAATGAAAATATTGCCGTTTCTGTACAGCGAGACGAAGCTTGGGTTGTTGTTTACCGCCAATAACGCTTTAATCTCGGTGCGTGTTAGCCCTTGTGGGTAATGGGTAACAAGCAGTTTCAAGAACTCGCCAATACGCCCTTCCACTCGCGCTATCTCTTTTTCTAAAATGGTGACTTTTTCTTCCGTTGTCAGTTTTTTTAGGCTGATATCGTCCATTTGCCCTCTCCCTAATTCTACTTTTGTTTCTTGACGTTTTTTGTCTGTATTCGCGCTTGGTCTGCCCTAGCCTTTTGGTTTCCTAAGCTTTTCGCTTCCTAAATTATTGGTTTTCAATAGCTTTTAGCTGTGTGAACAAGCGCTTCATCTGTGAAAAATTGAATGGTCACTTTTTAGAATCCGTGCAGGGCGATTTGGATTGAACTAGGGCCTTGATACGTGCTTCGAACGGATTGGTGGTGCTTTTGGCTTGGTAATCCGCTAGGGCCTGAGAGACGGGCGTGGGTTGTTTGTGAACCATGGTCTTGGCTGCCGGTTGGGTTTTAGCTTCCTTGGTCGATGTAGAAGCTGAAGCCCTTGCTGGTTTAGCCGCTTTTGTTTGCTTAGCCGCTCTAGCCTGCTTAAAGACTGGCGATGAGTCTCGCTTCGCTTTGGCTTGGGCGCTTCTTCTTAGCCAGCCATTCACAAAGTGACCAATGTGCTCAAAGGGTTTGCGCTTATCGGGGTTGATGTACAGCCAGGCTTGCATGGCATGCAGTTCTTGCAGCACATCTAACTTTGGGTAGGTTCGCTCTAAGATTTTGTAGAACTCATGATAAATCGGCGCGCTGCCCTCTTTGGTGAGCAGGTGAATCACGACTTCATTCTGTTGGCTTATTGGAGTAGTGGTGGCTTGAGGTGTCGATACCTCATGTTGTTCAGAACCGCTTGGGGGATCAAGAACATCGGTGTCATCCAAGAGGCCGTTTTTCAAGATCAACTCTGTTTTATGTTCTTTATGAAAGATTATGTGTGCCGGATGATCACTCTCCGTGGTGGATCTTGAGTCACCCAGGGGAGTGTCTGAATGGTCGGTTTTCTGCGCATGTTCTGTCTTCTGGGGGTATTCCGACGAAGCTGACGGTAAACCTGTTTGTTCTACATTCGTGTTCTCTTGATTCGCTTGGGCTAGATCGGTCTGCTGAATGTGGCTGTCGCTAGGAAGGCGCAGCTGATATATGTTGCTGCGCTGGCGTCCTGAATCATCAAAGCGCTTTATCCGCTTCACAAAACCTTGTTTTTCGAGCTCGTTAACGTGTCGTTTCACGGTTCTTACCGACACTTCACAATATTGCGCTAAGTAATTTAAGGATGGGAAACACACGCCGCGCGCGTCTGCGTTATCGGCTAATTTCAATAGCACTAACTTGCTTATTGGCGAGCCAGTTTTTAATGGGATGAAAGAAAGAATTAGAGAAACACACATGGTTAACGCTCCTTGTTAATTAGTCATTCGTATAGAAATCCATTGATATACAGAGCATTAACAACACTTTTTGGCGCTTTAGGGGCGAAAGGCCCATGAGATAAGTTGTAAGAAAAGATGTTTGGTTAATCGCCTCGGATAGATATGCAACATCAATCTTATTAAGCAATGGCTTTTCGAAGCACCTCTCACTTTTTTGCGTTCCTCTGTTTTCGTGTTATTCCCGCCAACCCCAATCAAGAATGTTGAAGTACATTGCCCTCCCCATGCAGCAATAAGGTGCTTAATGAAGGCGATAGTTTCTCTTTTTATTTCAGCGTATCAACCCGGTATGGCGAGCATCGAGTGCCGTGCTAACTCCCTCACTCAATCACGTCAGCCGTTATTTTTTAGTGATAGTGATGGGTTTGGCCAAGTACTGAGCTATGAAGTTAACGGTTATAAAGAAAGCCATTTAGAAGGTTGTTATTTTAATGAGGATGAATGCGGTGACGCCCCCAGCTATGACGATATTTGCTGGATGATCAGCCGAGCGCGGCGTGAAGTGCCACTGGGTTATTACGTGATGTATTTACGTTATGTCAGCCACCACTCTGGTTATGCAAAAACCGTAGAAGAAAGTTTGCGACAACACATCGCATTGCACCCTGATTTAAAAGAATCGCTATCAACGTCTTTAATCGCCTATTTACAACAACACGAGGATTTATTTTGTCAAACACTCCACCAGCAACTGATCGAGTTCCAAATCAGCCGTTAGAAGCGTCTGTTTTACAAGAGCGGGCTGACACCAAAGAACGAATTGATTCGGAAGAGCAGGCTAGCAAGATGGAGCTTATCCCTTCGTTAGAGCCTTGTTTACCTTCAGCATCCTATTCATTCAGCCTGGTTTCGGTTTTACTCCGCTTACCTCATTGCCCGCCATATTCCTTTATTACTGTGCATTGCAGCGCCACGCCGCCACAGCAAGATGTAGGCGTAGCCGAGATTCGCCAATGGCATAAAAAGAGAGGCTGGCGCGATGTGGGGTATCACTTTGTTATTCGTCGCAATGGGGATGTCGAACTTGGCAGGCCACTGTCGCAAACCGGTGCGCATGTGAAAGGACACAACAAGGGCAATATTGGGGTTTGTTTGGTCGGTGGCTGTAATGCCGAGCTGCAACCAGAAGATAACTTCACGCTTGCGCAGCGTAAGGCGCTGTTTGGATTGATGGCTGCACTGCAAGAGCAGTTCTTGATTTCAGATGAGAATGTTAAGGGGCATAAAGATTGGGGCGTGAATAAGGCGTGTCCTGTTTTGAAGATAAAAGCTTAAGAGCAGATGCGGGATTCGAAAGGGGAGGCTGGGAGGGGTTGGTTAGGCATTAGCTAGCAACCCCCTCTAACTCCCCCTTTTATTAACACCATCACTCACAATAGTCCGGTGTTCAAGGGGGAGGACCAAAAGCTAAGTCTTCGAATAATTTGAAGAGCAGTTGCGGGATTCGAGTAAGCGAGATGCGAAGAGACTAAAAGCGGATTCCAGATACTTCGTTCCTCGCCTCTAAAGCAACAGAATGGCGGAATGACGGAGTCGTGAGATTATTAACTTAATAAAAGTAGTCGTCATTCCCTACAGTGAGGGACGAACGTGATAGGGAATCTAATTCAACGGATAAATGGCGGAGCAGAGGTCTCGCTAAGGTTGTCGAACCGTAAGGTTATACAGTCAAAGGCTATACATGCGGTCAAAGCCAATCAATAAACCAAGGAGCAGTATGACATTGTTCGGAAGAATATTCGGGAGCCAGTCTTCGATTAGCAAGGGGTTAGATGCACTCACCAACACAGGAGATGCGATGTTTTTTACTGATGAAGAAAAAGCGAAGCACAAGCTGGCACTGCTTAAAGCGTATGAACCTTTTAAGTTGGTACAGCGCTACATTGTGTTGTTGTTCACCATTCCTTATGTGGCACTGCATGTAATGGTGATTCTGGGCTGCATGCACGGCTACGATTGGAAGCCATTAGGGGAAATGACCAATGAAGCGTTTGGTTATCCGGTGTTAGCGGCAATTGGATTGTATTTAACGGGTGGCGTGGTGAAGAAGTAGAAAAGCAGATTCGAGTAGCGGGTAAACGAGATGCGGAGAGATTAAGAGCGAGGAGAAGAAGATGGTTGTTGTGCTTTTAGCTCCTCCCCTTTATCACGACTATTACTTGGCAGAAAATATCAATATAAGGGGAGGCTGGGAGGGGTTGATTAGGCATCGCTAGCAACCCCCTCTAACTCCCCCTTCTATTAACACCATCACTCACAATAGTCCGGTGTTCAAGGGGGAGAACCAAAAGCTAAGTCTTCGAATAATTTGAAGATTGGATAAAGAATAGATACGGGTGGCGGGTAGACGGGATTCGAAGAGCTAAAAGAGCAGATTCGAGCAGCGGGTAAACGAGTAACAAGAGATGAAGAACGGATTCGAGTGGCGCTTTTCGTATCTCGCCACTCGCATCTCGTTACTGCTCTTTAACTTTATTTCTTGTCGCTCGAATACGCATAGTTGTAATAACCGTAGCCGTAAGAGCTTGATGCTTTCTTCTCGATGGCGTTGAAGATAACGCCTTTCACTTCGATACCTGATTGTTCGAAACGGTTACGAGCCACTTCTATCTCTTTAATGGTGTTTTGACCGTAACGCGCCACCATTAATGTGGTGCCAGCGAAGGCGCCGACAATGCTTGGGTCGGTTACCGCCAGTACAGGTGGGGTATCGACAATCACCAAATCATACTCTTTTGATGCCCATTCCATTAGTTCTGCAAAGCGTGGGTGCATCAGCAGCTCTGATGGGTTCGGTGGCACTTGGCCGCGAGTAATAATATCTAGGTTCTCTACCGGTGTGGTTTTCACTGATTGAGCGAACTCTTGCTTGCCGCTCAGCACATCAGAAAGGCCGTTGTCCCATTTCACACCAAAGCTTTGTTGTAGGTAACCTTTACGCATATCGGCATCAATCAACAATACTTTCTGACCTGTTTTTGCGGCTACTGCGGCAAAGTTAGTCGAGATGAATGATTTACCAATGCCTGGCGCAGGGCCAGAGATCATCAAGATGTTATTTTTCGCTTCTAGCATTGCGAAGTGCAAGCTGGTACGAAGGCCACGCAGCGCTTCAATCGAAAGATCGGCAGGGTTCGATTCAGCAAGTAGTGCTTGAGTCCCCTTGGTCTGCTGTTTCTTCGATTTAAAGCGGTTGGTTAGTTCAATCTGTAAATCAGATTTTGGTACCGCTGCGTAAACAGGCAGGCCGATTTGTTCAATTTGGTCTGGGCTTTCCACACCACGGTGGAACGCTGCTTTTACTAACACAAACGCGACACTTAGCATGCCACCCAATAGCGTTGCTAACACAACAATCAGCGGCTTCTTAGGTTTAACGGCGCGAGCATAAGCTTGAGCGTCATCTAAGATACGAACGTTACCGACCGTACCGGCTTTAATAATGCTTAGCTCTTGAACCTTGTTTAGTAACTGGATGTAGATCTGTTGGTTTACTTCAACATCACGTGTCATACGCAGTACTTCACGTTGTGTTTTCGGCAGCTTTTGCACTTGCTTGTTTAAGCGCTCTTTCTCACCCATCAGCGTTTTACGCTTATCAAGCAGAGCTTTATATGCCGGGTGATCTTTAGTGAAACGTTGGCTGATTTCACTCTCTTTAAACGTCAGTTCATTCAATTGCGCTTCAAGCTCTACCATTACCTTCAGGGTTGATTGTGCTTCTAAGCCCAAGTCGATCGATTCGTTCTTTTGGCGGTAATTATTTAGTACGTCTTCATAACCAGTTAGCTCAGATTTAATGCCCGGAAGGTGGCTTTCTAAGAACTGTAGGCTCTTCTCTGCTTCTGCTGAATTGCGCTTCACGTTTTGTAAGAAGTAGATCTGGCTAATGTGATTGAGGATTTCAGAAATCTGTTGCTTGTTTTCACCTTCAAAGCTTAGCTTCAGAATACCGGTTTGCTTACCTTGCTCAGACAAAGACAAAGAAGCTTTCAACCATTCGATCGCTTCTAGTCGGCTACGTTGACTAATAGAGAATTCAAAATCGTTATGTGATTCAAAACCTGCCACAAACAAGCTGTAGTCGTCTGCTGTTGCTAGCTCACCCACTTTGCCTTTTAGGATAACGCGCTCATCGTCGCGAACTAATTGGTAAGTGCCCTGCTCGGCATCTAGGATCTGGATCGTGTGCCCGTAGTCGCTCGCATAGCTTGGCATGTTGAAACGGCTAACCGCAATGTGGTTGATGTCGCCAGTTAAGCGTGCAAAGCCTTTGCCGACGATTGGCGCATAGTTAGGTGAGGTCACAGTCGTTAAGTTAAACTTATCAACCGTTTCACCCAAAATCATACGAGATTTGATGATCTCGACTTCGGTTGTAGCTGAAGATTCTTGAGAGAACAATTCACCCATATCACCAACCATAGAAGAGATGCCACCAGAGCTTTTCTCTTCAATTTGGATCAGGGCATCCGCTTTGTATATCGGCGTCGAAAGCAAAGCAAACGCAATACCAAACACAGCAAAAACGAATGTGGTGAGCATGATTAGCCATTTAGCATCTAATAAGATGCCAAGCAGTTTTCCTAAATCTATCTCATCAGAGTTATCTGTATGCGATTGCTGAGAGGGTTGTGTTGTCATTTGTTTGCTACTTCCTAAAGTATTGCTATTTAAGAGACTATATACGCTCCGCGTACTTCTCTTTTATATTATTCCGTTGGTGGCTTTGCCATGCCTACATTTAGAGCATGACATTTAAAAAGCTGTCTATTTAAAACCTACTGCATCTAAAATCTATTGCATTTAAACCTACAGTTTTTTTGCCCAAGCTTGCGCCGCTTCGTCAATCAGCTTATAAGCGTGTTCAAACGCCTCACGACTTTGACGATAAGGGTCAGGAATGTCTTTCTGGCCAATCCACTGACCAAACAGCATCGTTTTTCCGCGAGCCTCCGGCGATATTTGAGTAAGCGCTTCTAAATGGCCCTTCTCCATCACCAAGATCAAGTCATACTGAGCACAAAGCTGTGGCGTAACTTGCTGAGACTGATGGTTTTCAACATCAACCCCATTTTCAGCGGCGATTAAAATGGCAGTGTCGTCTGCAGGCTTACCAATTAAACGGCTTTTCTCAGCAGCGATACCGGCAGAGGCCACTTCTTTGTTGGGCAGCAAGTTTTGTAAAACTCGCTCTCCAGTCGGGGAACGACAAATGTTGCCCACGCATACGACTAAAATTTTATTAAACATAATGGTCTCTAATTGTATTGGGCTTATAAGCTGGGTTTACTTTTAGATGTAAAAATCAGGTTACACGCACAATGCAACCTGATGATTAATTAGGGTTTATTACAAACCAGGGCTTATTACCAATTACGAACGCGCAACATACCTTCGGTTAGGTCGTTGAAGCCTGAAATGGTTGGTACAAGCTGACCGATTACACGGTTCCAGCGGCTGATTGGCGCTGCCGTTACGTAAACAATATCATAAGGCTTTAAATCAAACTCGGTGCCAATCACTAAAGCTGATGCATCTTCCATATTGAGTTGGTAGATGTCTGCCATGCGTTCTGATTTATCATCAGAAGTTCGGATCACAAACACACCCGTTGCATCTGCCGTCAGCTGGTTAATACCACCTACGTTGCTGAGTGCTTCGGTTAGGCTCATCCCAACGCGATCAATCTTAAGTAGTTGAGGATCGTTCACTTCACCCATCACGAACACTTTCTGGTTGTCATTACGCGGTACGTGAACAATATCACCGGCTTGAAGTAAGCGGTTTTGAGTTAAGTCACCACGTTGCATCAAACCATAAAGCGAGATGTTTTCTTCCACGCCATTACGGGTTAATGAAACATTGCGCCAATCTGCATCTTCAGACAAACCACCAGAGCGGTTCACTGCATCGAGTAAAGTTAATGGAATATTAGTAATCGGCTGTTGGCCAGGTTTTGAAACCTCACCCGTAATGTAGGTTTTCTTAGAACGGAAAGCCGCTACGTTTACATCAACTTGAGGGCTTTCGATGTATTTAGCCAAACGTTCCGCTATATCAGAACGAATTTCACGAACCGTTTTTCCTGCAACTTCTACTGTACCAATGTACGGGTAGAAGATGGTGCCGTCTGCATGGACCCAGTTACCCGCTTCGGTACTACTACGGTAAGAGCCCGCTGGAATGGTCAGTTCAGGGTGATCCCAGATCGTAATATTTAAGATATCGCCCACACCGACTTTGTATTCATACTTTGCGATGTCTACGTCGAGTTCAGGGTTGGCTTGTGACACCGACAATGTACCCGTTTGGTAAGTCGATACTGATTGAGCTGTCAGTGGGTAAAGGTTAACCACATCAGAGATATCAGATTCTTGCTGTTCCTCTGAAGGCTGAATCACATTCTTGTTGCCAGTAGAAAGGTGAGTTCCTGGAGTAGTACACCCTGCAAGCAATACAGGAAGGAGCGCTAAAAGGAGACGATTTTTATTAATCTTCATGTTAACCAAGTCATAGAAACGGAATGTGTCGTGATATCCCAAAGGACACCCAAAGAAGTTAGAACAAACAATTTTATCAGCTACGCAGTATTTAATAGAGTTAAGGAGGGCTATTACTGTGATATCGCTCCCACTTAATATCAAAGATAGGAACGCTACCGCCCTTTGATATTCCGCGACATCACACTGCGTAGTTAATCTGCCCCTATCAATATGGAATTTGAATAGGCGTATTTTGTCTAAGGCGTAGCAAAAAAGTGCGCTTGCATACGGTTAGTTTAATCCGTAAGCATTATCCACAAATTGTGGTTATTATCAACCTAGTTGAATGGTTTAGGAGCAGATACGGGATGCGAGTGAACGAGTGGCGAAGAGCTAAAGAGCAAGAGCAAGAACAAGAACAAGAACAAGAGCAAAAAAAGAGCCAACACATGAGGTGTTGGCTCTTTATTTTAGATGTTACGCTGAATTATTTTACTGCTTCTAAGTATTTTAGGTAAGCATTGCGTAAGCGCTGTCGGTTTTCATGGTAGTAGCTTACACCGATGCGGTTACGGTTGAAGTACTGCCTTTCAATATTGTGTTGTAAGCCAGTATCAACACCTAAACCTGTGCCTAAATTGTTGTGAGTTTCACCAACGCGAGTTTGAAGTGCATATACAAACTGGTCGATACCACGTAATTGAACGTAGTTAGGGCTCATATCTCGCCATAGTGTCAGCGGGATTGCGATAGAAAGTGTCACAAAATCTTCGGCTTCACTGCTTCCTACTGCTTTTGTGGTTTGGTATGACGCATCAACTCTTACGTCACCTAACCAATGACTGGTGGTCACGCGTACCCCTTCATCGCCTTTCCAGAATTGACCGGCTTGCACTTTACCTTGCCAGTTCCAGTCCGGTCTTGAGTAGGTGTAGTGGCCAATCATAGGGGTCGCATCTAAGATGGCTTTCCCTCTTGAGTCGTACTTATCTTGAGCAGAAAAGTTGGCGAATTCGGAACCCAGAATATGTCGGCCGCTATTGCTCGCATACTGTGTTTCATTCAAAAAGCCCAGGAAGTTTCCGTAAACTTGCCCAAATGAGAATTGAGTGGTGAGATTGTAAGGCAGCTGGAATGCTTGATGGAAAAGAACCCTATCCACTTCATTCTCAAACGCGTCGTCACCCCAAATTTCACCCTCTTCAAAGTCATCACTCTCTGCCAGTGGCATTACGTGTCGAACATCCAACGCAGCACCTTTCCACAAAGGTGTGTAAAGGTTAGTAGCCAGCGCTAAAGAGTAATCAAATACACCGTATTCTGTCGCCGTGTTGTGATACAAAGCAGGAGACACAATCACCTGTGTGCGGCCGAAACCAGAACGAGTAACCTCTTCACCAAAATTCGCTTTGGCGTAGCTCTTTTTAACATCAGAGGTACGAACAAGAAGTGTTTTGCAAGGCTCACCTGTTTTTACAAACTCACGGTAACATGGTGCGCTCGTGATCACTTCCATCATCGGCATATCGTTAACCAAGTTAAACAAACGAATGTTTTGCTGTTGGTAATTCTTAACGCCAAGGTCTTGAAGCATGCCCTCTCCCACGTAAGAAGAGATGATACCTAAAGCCACACCAACACCATCCACTTGGTTACGATTATAACGGCGGTTTTCTAACGCGACGTTTAAACCAATATCGTCCGCAGAGATTCTCACATTAAGAAAACCTTCATCGACCAAGGCTTTTTTAAGCTGAACCAGACCGGCGAATTTATGATGCGCCTGTTCTACTGCGATCTTATCTTCTAGGGTTAACTCATTAACTCGGCGAGACTCGGAAAAGCCCATTAAAGGGGTTGATGCTGCTACCGACCAAATATCTATATCGGCATTACCACTGGTGTAAAACTGGTATTGAAAAGATAACTGCGTATCCAGTGGTAAATAATGTTCTGGTGTAAACACCTTAAGGCCAGCATTAAATTGGTGAGAATCATGCTCTGCAATAAGCTGAACAAAGTCCAGAGGCTGATACTCTAAGCTAGCGAATGGCCCGTTTAAAACGCCATGGCTGACTTCTGACTTGCCGTAACCCGCACTAAACCTTGCTGGTACAAAATCAGGCTCAAAATCAGCAACAGCATAGAAGGTTTCGAAGTTGCTGGCAGCACCACCTAAATCTTGAACACCTACTGCCAGATCAAACCCAGTCCAATCTTTAACGAACGGGAGCTGGTACTTAAACGATGCAGACAGGTCACGAATGCCGTTCCCACAGTCTGGGTTATAGTTCGGTACATTAGGATAAAGATGGCAATCGTAGGTTTTGGTAACAATTCGCCCTGCCGCTTCAAATCCTTCAAACAGACCAACACTAAACAAAATATTGTCTAGCTCGCTGGTTTTTCCTTTGTACGGTACACCTTGACCATAGAGGTAAGAGATATCGCCCGTATCCATCACTTGAGCATTGGGCACGATGATCGCACCAGTGTAGCTTTGAGACGACATTAAGTTATCGACAGCGTAGGCATTAGGAGCAATAACTAATGCACTGACGGATGCAATGAGCGCTGCGTTTCTAGAGTGGCTGAGTATTTTCATTGGTATGCAATAGGTTATAACAGTATTCGCAAGTGGCTATGTTTAATAGCGACTATGTTTGATTGTAACTATGTTAATAGTAACAGCAGTAAAAAAGGCACCGATTGGTGCCTTTTATTATCAATCTTTAAATTAGCCGCCAGTACCACCGCCGTTACCGCCACCACCAGTACCACCAGTACCACCAGTACCACCAGTACCGCCAGTTGGTGGCTTAGTGCCTTCATCTGGGTCAGGCACAGGTTCAGATGGTTTTTCTGCTGAAGGTGGAATTGTCACAGGGGCACTTGGGTCAGCCACGACATCTTTAATAAAGTCAGGGTCTGTAGTTAGATCCAAGTAGATGTCATCGCCGCCCGGAGCTGTAGGGTAGTCAGGGTAGCTAGTGATAACTTCTTCTGTAATTGCGACCGCTGCGTCAGATATCTCAGTTACTGATGCGCCAGGACTTACTACAAGTACGTCGGATAGTACCGCTGCTGTTGCTGACACTAGGCTAGCTTCAGATGCAGGAAGGTCTGCAATAACTTCGTCGGTACGACGCAAGAAATCTGCCACACTGCTAATGCTACCATTGTTCAACAAGTCACCAAGGCCAAGAGCCGTTAGAACTTGAATACCCGTTGCTTCGCTATAAGGTGCGCCATCTAGCTCTTTCTCAATCAAAGTTGAGATTGGAGAAGATGTCACAAGATCATCGTAGTTCGCTAAGCCTTTAGGGAACTTGTAGCTTACCTTGCTCATGTCTTTGCCGTTAGACACATCAACCGCACCAGCCGTTGCATTGTAAGCAAACGAACAAGTTTCAGGGTAGTTAAGAACCGTAAGCTCTGTGACTTCAGAAACACCATGGAAGTTTGTTTCTTCTAGAGAACCCTTTGTGCCATCATCACAGCTGAATGTACCTTTCATACCCATTACTGCAGGGTCGAATGCCATAATATTACGGTACGCTTGCTCAGGCGGCACGCTGTTGTTGTTGTCACTGCCACAACCACCAAGGATTGCACCAACGACTGATAACGCTAAAATTTTATATTTCACAATTTATCCCTACAAATGATTAAAAGCTATGAGACAAGGCAACATTAAACGAGTCGATATCGACACCACCAATATCTTGATATAGCTGGTATTCAATACCAACCTTCATCGCTGATGTAATCGAGTATTCAGTACCAAAAGCAATCGTTGGAGTCACACCAGAATCGTCAGACTCAACACCTGGACCGTTTGCATTCCAGTCATAAATGGCGATGCCACCTTTTGCGTATAGCGCTAAGCTGTCCGTTACATTTCCAGAGGCTTTAAGAACCACATCAAAGCTGCTTGCTTCGTAGCTGCCACCTGCAATGTCTTTAAGATCATACTCGCCAAGGTAGTTATAACCACCTTCGATGGCCAGTGTATCTACGATATGATAACCAACAAACAGACCGTAAGATGTGTCTGAGTCATCAATAGCCGTGCGGCTCTCAACTAATGGTGCAAAGTTATCGGCCGTTACATTACCGACTTTAGCGCCCACGTATAAATTTTCAGCTCCAACAGCTGTTGCTGATAGCAACAACAAAGGAGAAACCCTAGCTAACCACTGCATTTTCATATAATTATATCTTCCATATTTCAAACTGAACTGAGGCTGATTTTCCTAGCAAATCTAAGCGATAGTCTAATCAGTTTTTGTATGAAAGCCTAAAAATCAGACACTCATACACGCCATTCCGTACCAAAGCTACTGACACAATTGAACAATATTGCATGCTGGAGCTAGAAGCTACAAACAGCTCAATACTGTACTTTTGAATTTCGCCAGATTTATCAATGTTGTTTAACAAGCACAAAGAACTTGAGAGTAGCTTGCTTAAACTATTACAAGCGAGCAGTTAGCATAATCTTTTCGTATGACACTACAAAAATGGTACTCACAAGGAATCAACACAAAAAGATTACTGCGTTGCTTTCAATATCCAACTAAGACCACCTAATCAATGATAGATAGCCTGAAAAGGAATTACTCTGATTAAACAACTAATTGAACAACATGATAGGTAATAACCGCTATCAAGTAAATGTATAATTAGTAAACGCACCACAACGATTCAAAAAAAACGTCAGAGTTGCGTCAGAGAGAGGTGAAAGATAAGAAAGAAGGCAAATTAAACGCGGTCGCCCGAACCTTTACCTAATACTGTTTGAATGATGTATTGGAAGTACAATTTAGTATTCAACGTGTTAATCATGCGTTGATCCCACTCGGCTAGTTTCTTAGGCGTAGACATATCAATGTCGTTAATCTGCGCCAAACCAGTAACACCAGGCCTAACAGCAAGGACACCTCTTGATTCTCTCTCATCGATGAGTTCCTGTTGGTTAAACAGACATGGTCTTGGACCAACTAAACTCATTTCACCTTTAAGTACGTTGTATAACTGAGGCAGTTCATCAAGCTTGGTTTTACGCAGGAATCCACCGAGCTTAGTCACTGAACTCGCTCCAACTAAATGGGTCGCAACAGATTTGGTTTCGACAGGCATGGTTCTGAATTTGACCAAGGTAAATGGTTTTTTGTTGCGCCCTACTCGGGTTTGAAAAAAGACAGGCGACCCCGTGTCAAAGTAACCAAGGATACAAATAATGAGAAATGCTGGCCAAAGGAACAGCAAACCAAAGAAAGCAAAAACAAAATCGAACAAACGAATCAAAATATGTGTCCTATCAAATTCGGATTGAAAACGTGGGGGCACTATAAGCACCACTAATCAATAAAGGATACCTGAAAAATTTATGGACAAGAAAGCCATAAACTACCTAAAACGCATCAATGCGACTTCAAGTAAGCTTCTACGGTTCTTTTGATCCCTTGTTCAAAACTTACAGGGGGGTTCCATCCCAATATCTCTTTCGTCAAACCTATATCCACTTGGAGGTTGCCGCATATTCTTTGCGCTATGTGCTGTCTATTTAAAACTGACGATCCAGCTTGTATCCAAGACATTGGGATTGGAATTAATCGCGGTGATTTCCCCATAGCATGAGCGATGGTTTGCATCAATTGAGTTGTCGATACATCATGATTATCAGAAGCTAAGAACGTATGTCCGGGAGCTGAGGGGTGTTGACAACACGTCAGTATCAAGCTGCAGAGATTCTCTAGATAAACCAAACTTCTTTGGTTTTTTATAGCACCAAACGGTAATGGAATACCTTTATCAATCATACGCATCATAGATAAGAAGTTGGCTTTAACTCCCGGTCCATAAACTAAAGGCGGCCTAATGATAACCACTTCTAAACCAGTCTCTTTTGACAGCTGATTCAACTCGACTTCGGCTTCATACTTACTCAAGCCGTAAGGGTCTTGAGGGATATTACTTAGGTCAGGCTGAAATGGTGAGCCCGGCTCAGTAAATTCGCCATTAACTTTAATAGAGCTGACGAATACAAACCTTTTAACCCCGGCTTCAACGGCTTGCTTTGCAAGGTTCAACGTCCCAAGAGTGTTTATCTCTCGGTACGCAGCTTGGGCATCTAGCTCACTCTCATTCATTTGATGCACTCGAGCAGCGCAATGAACCACACAATCGACACCTTCGAATGCACCAGACCAATCGGTAGAACCGTCAATGGAAGGGATAACCAAGCTATTAGTTAGTGGCTCTATTTGCTTACGCACAACCGAAGTGACATTCCAGTCACGCTCTCTAGCCAACTCAACAACTCGAGAACCGACAAAGCCAGTGCTACCAGTAACCAAAATTTTCATAATGCAGAAGCCTAAAATCGAACAAATAACAAACAGAATTAACAGTAAAACTACTGGGGGACACATAACAATCAATTACAGGTAGCTTACCGCACTCAACGACATTAAAATACAATCTAAAAACTATAACTATCAAACTTAAGAAGCTCAGTGGCTCGCTAAGGAACACCATGATCAGACCAATACATATATTGCTTAATGCCAAACGCAAGAACAAGCGTTTCATCAGTATTGGCTATGATATTTTCGCTATCGTGATTTCACTCTATTTAGCCATTGCCTTAAGGCTTGGAAATGCATTTTTTGCAGTCGAAATAGAGGAGCTAATAACTCTTTTTATTACTGTTTCAATCACAATTTATAGCTTCGTTAAATTAGGAATGTACCGAGCGGTCTTACGCTATATGATGCTACCAGCCGTTGGCAACATTTTCTTTGGGGTTATAATATCGACCCTAGCTTTAATAATGAGTGGCTTTTTTTTCCACTCATTCATACCTAGAAGTGTTCCGTTTATATATGCTGGTTTAGCAACCCTGACGTTAGGTGGCCCCAGAATACTAATCCGTTCGATCTATTATCACTGGTTTAAACGCCAAAAACCCAATGTATTTATTTATGGCGCAGGGGCTACAGGCCGCGACTTAACGTATGCTCTCATTCAGGGTGATGAGTACAATCCAGTAGTATTACTTGATGATGACCCGACAAAGTCAGGTCAAATATTATTTGGACTTAAAGTCCATCACCCAAGCGATTTCGAGCACCTTCAATCATTATATCAACCCGTAAAGCTGCTTTTAGCTATTAATGGGATTAATAAAGGTGAGCGCTTGAGGTTGGTTGAAAAGTTATCACACTGGCCAATCGCAGTGCAATCTGTACCATCAGTCGAAGATATTGCCGCAGGAAAAGCGACAGCAACTGACGTAAAAGATCTTGATGTTGCAGATTTACTTGGGAGAGCAGCAGTTGACCCGGACAAGCAACTTTTGGCACAAAATATTTTCAATAAGAGTGTTATGGTTACTGGCGCAGGGGGCTCTATTGGATCTGAGTTATGTCGTCAAATAATGTCACAAAAACCTAAAACACTCGTATTGTTTGAGCTAAATGAATACAACCTTTACAAAATCGATCAAGAGTTAAACTCAACAAAAATCAACTTAAAAAGCGAGACTCAAATCGTCGCGGCTCTTGGATCCGTCCAGAGACAGAATCGGTTAGAAAAGCTGATGACCGCTCACGGAGTTGAAACGGTTTATCACGCTGCTGCTTATAAACACGTCCCTTTAGTTGAAGATAATATTGTTGAAGGTGTTCGTAACAATGTGTTTGGAACACTTGCTTGCGCTGAAGCTGCAATCCAAACAGGTGTGAAGAACTTTACTCTCATTTCGACAGATAAAGCAGTAAGACCAACTAACGTGATGGGCGCAACCAAACGCATGGCTGAGTTGGTTCTTCAAGCATTGGCCGATAAGCAAAATACCACCACTTTCACAATGGTACGCTTTGGTAATGTTTTGGGCTCTTCTGGGTCTGTTGTTCCACTGTTTAAAAAGCAAATAAAATGTGGCGGCCCTGTAACCGTAACTCATCCAGATATCATTCGCTACTTTATGCTTATACCTGAGGCAGCTCAGCTGGTTATCCAAGCTGGTGCCATGGGTCACAACGGACAAGTATTTGTTCTTGATATGGGTGAACCCGTCAAGATTCTAGACCTTGCAAAACGCATGATTCATTTGATGGGTATGCAAGAGCATGTCGAGGGCGATTCTCAAGAAGGCGATATATCTATAAAGTTCACAGGATTACGTCCAGGAGAAAAACTTTATGAAGAGCTTTTGATTGGAGATAATGTGGAAGGAAGCGGCCATCAAAAAATCATGACGGCCAAAGAACAGATGCTAACTTGGAATGAGATGCAGCCTCTTTTGGAACAACTCGATGGGTGTTGTCATAACTTTGATGAAGAATGCATTATGACGATTCTATTAAATGCACCAACTGGTTATAAACCCAACTCTAACGACCAGCACTAATACTAATCTCTTCATAAACCTTGAGAGTTTTTTCAAAAACCATTTCTTGAGAAAACTCTTCTTCAACTTTTTTACGCCCTTGAACGCCAAAATCAAGCGTTTTTTCATCACTCTCCAGTAAGATGCGTAAACAGCTAGCGAGTGATATAACATCCCCAGGCTTCGCCAATAAACCATTAACGTTATGTGATACTATTTCGCGACAGCCGACAACATCTGTCGTGATTACCGCTCTTTGGCAAGAAGCTGCCTCGATCAAAATACGAGGTACCCCCTCACCATAAGTCGTAGGTAAACACACTATATCGTTTTCTTTTATTAGCTTAGGCATATCTTGCACGTTGCCTAACCAATTGATATCTCGGGAACTTGCCCAAGCCTTCACTTGGCTTAGAGGTATAGCAGAAGAAACATCGTTATCAATAATTCCTGCAATATTGAGCGTGAAACTCAACCCTTGCTTTTCTAGCTCATGCTTTGCTCGAACTAGACACTCCAACCCCTTTTCTTTTAAAAGCCTTGCACCAAACAAAACGTTTTTATTTAAGGGAGCTAATGAAGGGGAAAAACGAGCCAAATCAATTCCAGCCCCCTTGATCACGCGACCATTTTGATATTTTAAAATACCGAGCTCACCAAATAACTCAAAGTCTTCGTTATTCTCAAAAACAAAGCGAGAGCTTGAGGAGGATATAAAGCGATATAGATTAGCAATTATAAGTTTTAATAATTTGAACTTCATAGCATTAGAACTAAACACAGCCCCTAAGCCAGTAACACTGTAAACAATTGGTTTTTGGTAAAAAAATCTATTTAGTAAACCAGTATATATATTAGGCTTGATTGTTACACAATGTATTAAGTCAGGTTCAATACCATCTAGTATTTTTTTAAGCCTATAAGTACTAGTTATCTCTCGAAAAAAATTTACACTTTTTCTTTTGACAGATAATTGATGGCAAGTAAAGCCTTTAGAAACTAATTCGTTCTTGATAGCATCATTTGAAAAACTGCTAACAATATGTATATCAAAACCTAAGGAATTAAAATACTCTGCCCGCTCTAACCAATGAAGTCGGAAATACCAGTCAACATTTATTACATATAATATCTTCTTACTCATAACTCGCCATAAAAAAAACACTAGTTAAAGTTAACCAGGTAACATTTGAAGTAAAAATAGAGTTAAGGGAGAACCTTAGTTCTCCCTTAATGTCATACCTAATTCACTACCAACAAACTAACATATATTCGTAGATTAAATCTTTTTCTGGCTGTAGGTGAACCAGCTTAAATTGATAGTCTAAGTCCAATTCCTTTACGAATCTCTTACAATCAAAGATTTGCTCTGGCTGAAGCCAGAGGTGGTAGACAGATATCAGTAATACAGGTTTATTTTTCCTAATAGTAGCCTCAGCTCCTTTCAGGGCATTTAATTCAAAACCTTCCACATCAAACTTAATTAAGCCAACATCACCATTTTCGTATTCAGAGCTAACAAGTGCATCAATACTAACTGATTCGACCTTAATACTGCCTTCAGAGCCACCTTCAACAATACACGAACCGACACCATCATCACCAACCTTTCTCATTGAAAGTGTTTCTACTGTCTCGCCGACAGCAATATTACGAGGTTCAATAACATCCCCCAAATATTGCTCATTTCGTTCAAGGTTCCTTTTTAGACAATTATAGTTATCAAGCATTGGCTCAATTGCAACGACCTTTTCAAAACCAAAACCTGCAAACATAATAGCTGTATCACCTACCCATGCCCCACAGTCTAAAGCCAACTTACCTTTAAATGTCTCTGGAATTGAGTCAGGAAGATACTTAATACCTGACTTAAAATAATTCGTAGCCAACGTTATTGGTAATTCGGCTAGATCTAAATGAGCATAGTCAAGCTCTTGCTTATTCATAATAACTTCGAGGTTAGAAAGAATAAGCCTATCTTCATCGGTAAACAAAGTCGTTGAAAGAGGGAGCTTGAGCTCTAAGCCTTGATGTTCAAAGTAAGGTAATATTTCGTAAAGCCCAAACAGCTTTCTTTCATTAAGAAGGCTAAACTCATCGAGCCCCTCTCTAAATTCATCTCTGAGCATCGAAATTCGCTTCTCATTAGCTCGAATATAGTAGTGAAACTGATTTGTTGGTGCGACCATCAAAGTAACGCTAGGGTCAGACCTCTTACTATCGTAAAGATCTCGCTGTGAAATGAGATCAGAAACCCTGTCTATTTGTGTTGAAAGGTGGCCATATTCAAGTTCGTTGATACGCGATACCAACTTACCAGAATTCTTAGTGATAACGGAGTTTAATGATGAACTCAAGGTAGCAACAACCGGGTCAACAATAAGTTTATTACATATCAAACGTGCCTTCTCGACTAATTTACGTCGTATTGAAGCTGTCTTTTGTTTAACAGCAACTGTTTTTTCCGATATGAGGCTCTTATACAGAGGTAACACGTGATTATAATAATAGTCGTTGGTATCTGGAGAAAACGATGCGTTATCAACGTCAAAGCCGTCTAATTTAGCCTCATCGAAAACTGAATTCGCCTTGGCCAAATACTGCTTCAGACCTTGGTCCTTGAGTCGCGAAGCATGGAAGACCAAATCAAACATATGATGAAAATAGAAAGCCTGTACGAAAGTAGGAAAGCGACCACTTTCTACTAGGAACCTTTTAATTACGTCATAATTACCAAATGAAATTAGAGCCTTATCAGAACTCGCACTTGATGAACCTTCATTTAAAACACGATAGTTATATACTGGAACATCTAGAAGCGTTATTTCATCGACAATAGAATATGCAATAAACTTAAATGGCATATCCTGATAAGATGCACCTGGACTTTCATAAAATCTTATTAAATTCTCTTCTAAAAAGTCGCGCTTATATAATCCAGTCCAAATAGAAGATTCTAAAAGGAATAACTCTACAGATTCACTTGGTACTACTCGACCAATATTATTTTCATCAAAATTAGTTAAGTGCTTAAGAGATTGAGTGTTCAGAACTCTGTCATTTTGTATACGATTAAAGGTAGCTTTAACGATAGGATTAGGTACAAGTTGATAAGCTTCTACAAGGCGCTCGAACATGTCTAACTCGATCCAATCATCAGTCTCGACAATTGCAATAAAGTCTCCGGTAGCAATACTTAACCCAGAGTTAATTGCCGCTCCATAGCCAGCATTTTCTTTGTGAATAGCTATAACACGATTATCCGCACCAGCATAATCATCAATAATTTCATGGCAGGAATCTGGACTCCCATCATTCACAATAATAACTTCAAGATTTTGATGACTTTGAGCTAAGACACTGTCTAAACACTGTGGTAATGTATCTTCTCCTGCATAAACGGGAAGAATCACTGATATTTTGTATTCCATACTATTCATAACTCTTGAGAACTGCCTTTAATGTTGACTCTAGATCGTATCTATCATTGAATGCTTCAAAAACTCTTTGACTGTCTTTTGCCATAGAGGTCAGACTACTTTTATCTAGTAGAGATATAAATTCAGCACACTCATCTGCCGACTCTAATTGGTGATAGCTTTTTGAAGTTTGAATACCTTCCATACCTGCTTTAGTTGACACTAATGGAGCCCCAAAAGATAACGCCTCTAAACATTTAACTTTCATCCCAGACAACAACTCATCAGGGTTTACTATGAGATCACATGATGCATAAAATTCTTCCAAACTCTCGCAAAAGCCCAAGACCTTTACAAATTTTGGTAACTCTAGTTCATCTAAAGCACCACATATAGTGCCCGTCACATTCAATCTTATATTGTGCTCCCTTCTAGATAAGCTCTCTATCAGGTTCTTTATCGCAACAACATTCGGGTAATGTCCTGACGCCATAAAGCCAACAACAAGCTGAGAACCTCCTTGAGGCGTATAATCTAAGAAGTTCTTTGGTATCATAGGGGGTTGCACAATCACGTTTGAAGATGTTGTGTCTCGGAAGTACTCACCCTCAGCCTCTTGAATCGCTATAATGTAATCAGATCGAGAAAGCCCAATTGATTCTTCACTTTGTGAAGTCGAAAAATAGAATTTATCTTCAGCAACACCTATATTACTCATTCGGGAATTTCGGTTTGCGAATACATCATGCGTATCTAACATAATAACTGCATCTTTATTTACCGCAGTTGAAAGTTTAGAAAGGAAAACATAATTGATCATCGCAACATCAAATTGATTAGTAGCAGAGAGCGCGCCCACAAACTGCATTGCTCTGTCATCGACCCAATCATCAATACCGTTACCATCTGCGATTACTTGTTGGTTAACATCTCGCTTAAGTTGACCAAATTTACCACCTATAGCTTTTAAATTATAAGTATAATCCCATAAGTCATTATTTGAATCCCAAGGAGAATCATTATAAATCACAGTATGTATTGAATAGCCTAATTTCTTCAAGGCTCTTATTTTAGAGTCGCAATTTTTACCAACAGCGTCAGAGCCATAAAATGGCATGACTACTAATGCATTTTTTTTAGAGTGAGACTTAATTATTTTAGGTAGTACCGTTGTGTCTTCAGGCAGTTTCTCTACGATATTAAGTGCTTTTTTTAATAATCGCCTAAAGTAATATGAATTCACTAGTTTAACAAACAGCCCCCATACCCGTCTTCCGACTCTAGTGTGATAACATTTAACAAAGAACAGCTTAATTCGATTCAAAACAAGACCTTTTTATAATGGAATAGAGAGTAAGTTTGGGTATATATCATATTTAGTGTAATGTTTTAGTTCAATCTCGTGACCAGTTTCGACCATGTATACTTTTGACAAACCAAATTTAATCCCAGCTAATACATCGCTTTCTTTATCACCAATCATTATAGATTCGTTCAAATCAACATCATATTTAGTCGATGCCAATTCTAACATGCCAGTGTTAGGTTTTCTGCAACGACACCCAAAACTAAATTCAGCGACAGAACCTTCTTTATGGTGAGGACAATATAAGATATCCAAAACCTCTATTCCATGTTTAGATAATTCTTCCTGGTACCACTTTGTAAGAATTTCATAGTCATGAACGGTATAGTATCCTCTTGCAATACCAGCTTGGTTCGTCACAATAATGATTTGAAAACCATGCTCAATCAACCGCTTCATACCTGAAATACAGTTCTCAGTAAATTCAAAATCCTCTATTCTGTAGAGATAATTAATTTCTCGATTAATTACACCGTCGCGATCTAGAAAGGCAATTTTCATTTGAATTTCTCGCACGCTTTATGATAATCCTCAGGAATACCTATATCAATAAAATATGTTTTACTTGTATAAGCCTTAAATACTCCATTAAAACCTGGTAAAAAGTCCGTTTCAAATGAGAATTTATTTTTCGAGTAATTTTCGATAATATTTTTATCGAGAAGATAAATTCCACTATTGATAATTCCGTTCCCGCCAGGCCCTTTCTCAACCATTGCTAACACATTATTATCACGGTCTAGCTTGAGACTTCCATACCGACTTACGTCATTGACCTCTACACCAGAAATTAGCAATTGAACATTTTTAGAGCTATTAATAAACGCGTTATAATCAAGCTCGCAATACGTATCACCATTTAAAACTATAAACTGTTCACTTTTCACTTTACTGGTTGCAAGTTTTATAGCACCGCCAGTACCAAGCGGTTCATCTTCAACTATAAAATCTACATCACAACTAACTGGATTATCTTTCTGCACTTGATCAATGATGTAGTTAGCTTTGTAGGAGAGTGACAGAATGATTCTTCTTACACCTTGTTCCTCTAAGTACTTCATTAGTCGATAAAGAAATGGTTGCCCAGAGATATCCACCATTGGCTTAGGTAACTCGCCACTAATTGTTTTCAAGCGGGTTCCAAACCCTCCAGCTAAGATAACTACATCATGCATAAACTTACTCTTCCGTTTTAAATATAACTTCTTCAACAATCGCACAGATCATATGACCGATACATATATGACACTCTTGTATGTAAGGAGTCACGGTAGAAGGTACGTTAATAGAGTAGTCAACCATATCCTTTAACTTACCGCTTTCGCCACACAATGCAACGCTTGTCACACCTAAATCTTTAGTTAGATTCATAGCATTAATTATATTTTCAGAGTTTCCTGAGGTACTAATCCCAATAAAGATATCCCCGCTTCGGCTCTGTGCTTGTAATTGTCGAGCAAAAAGTTTATCGAATCCGTAATCATTACCAATTGCCGTCAGCATAGATGTATCCGTTGTTAAAGCTAAAGCAGGCAAACCAGGTCGATCAAAAAAGAATCTACTCACAAATTCAGCGGCGATATGTTGCGCATCAGCAGCACTACCACCATTACCTGCTATAATAACCTTATTACCGTTACGATATGCTTCGATAATTAAATCTGCAACTTTAGAAACTTGAGCTAATACTTCATTTGAAGAAATTAACTTTTGTTTAACTGAAATACTCTTGTTTAAATAGCTATGGATGTATTCTAGATTGTCCACGAATATGCTCCCTCTTCGACAAATTGGAATTTATATACTTGACCACCAAATTGCTCAAGCTTACGTTCTACTATATTTTTCTTTTCTGGCTGAACAAATATCATCATAAAGCCACCACCACCTGCTCCAGACACTTTCATTGACTTGGCACCGATATTGAATATTTCATTTTCAATATCTTGGATCATAGGGTTCGTTATTGAAGATGACGTTTTTTTCTTACTTTCCCATGCATCAAGAAAATCAGCAGCCATCGCATCAATATCTGATTTCAACAAATGCTCTTTAATTCTGTAAGCAGATTGCTTTACACTATGCATAGCTTCAAGCTTAGAGTCTTTGTCCTCCTCTAAAGACTTGATTTGGTCATCTATAATTTTAGCAGAGTCACGAGATGTTCCTGTAAAATAGAGTATTAAAGATGATTCAAGTTCATTCACAATATAGCGGCGAATTCTCAATGGGTTCACCACTACATGATTCTTAGCATAGAACTCCATGAAGTTAAAACCACCAAACGTTGCTGCATACTGGTCTTGTTTTCCACCAGAAAGGGAACAATCAACTCGTTCGATACTAAAGGCCAACTGAGCTAAGTCGTACTCACCTAAAGGCAATGAGTATAAATGAGTAAGCCCTTGAAGCATTGAAACAACGACGGTTGAAGATGAACCAAGACCACTGCCTGCAGGAGCATCTGAGTGAGTAATAATTCTCAATGGCTTTAACTCTCCACCGAAGTAGTCATTCATAACTCGAAGATATACAGCGCGGTGAAGCTTGAGTTTACCTTCTAACCCAAACTCATTTTGACTCAAGTCTATCTCTTCGCTAATCCCTAAATCAACAGCTTCAAAATAGACTTTATTGCCTTCAATTTCATCATCGGCATATGCATATGCGTACATATTAATGGTCGCATTGAGTACGCATCCGCCATATGTGTCACTGTAGGGCGACACATCAGTCCCCCCTCCGGCAATTCCAAGGCGTAAAGGCGCTTTGCTTCTAACTTTCATTAATATTTTTTCCTAACGATTTAAAGGAATACGACCAGAAGAGATTTCATCACGCCAATGCTGTAATAAATCTTTGAACATATCTGATGTAGCAATTTCCGGCTTCCAATCAATAAAATTTCTGATCTTAGTGTTGTCGAACATCTGATAATCGGCATCAATAGGACGTAAACGATCTGTATCTGTTACAACTTCTATATCATTGCGAGTACTAAAACCTAATAATATTTCAATAACTTCAGGAAGCTTAAATGCCTCTTCACCTGCAATATTGAATGCCTCACCACAAGGCACGTTGCCCTTTTCGCTCTCGAGAGCAAGAAGGTAATACGCTCTAACCGCATCTCTAGCATCTTGGAATGTCCTAACACTTGCAAGATTACCAAGCTTTAATTTGGGTTCTTGATAGCCTGCTTCGATAAGAGCAATTTGCTTTGCAACAGTACTTTCAAAGAATACATCACTTCGTCTCGGACCTGTATGAGTCCCCATACGCGTCACAAAGGTCTTAATGCCATATGCTTCGCCGTAAAACTGACCAAGGTAGTCTGTTCCAATTTTACTGATACTATATGGACTAGCGCCATGAAATTGTGATTCCTCATTCAAAGCTTCACCAACTTTTGCTCGACCATATACTTCACTAGATGAACAAACATGTACCACGGGATTGTAGCCGTCTGCTGCTTTTAACTTGCGAACACATTCAAGTAAGTTAGCCGTACCGATAATATTGGTCTGTAGAGTCTCAATAGGGATATCAAAAGAAGTCCTAGGAAAGGACTGCGCTGCTAAATGAAAAATAAAACTAGGACGCTTTGAATCGATTAGCTCATAAAGAGATGCAAAGTCATTTAAGTCAGCGTACTCAACAGAAACACGCTCTTTAGCATTGATCTTTTCTGTCAGTTGATAAATGTTATCCATTGGCTCCTGCCAACGCATCATTCCAACGACGTCGTAATCTGTTTCATTCAAAAGATAGTCGGCAAGCTGTGAGCCTACTTGTCCAGTAAAACCGGTAATCAGAACGTTTTTCATTTTTAATTGTACTCCTTGATAGATTCTTTATACGATTTTGCAGGTCTCTTTAAAATCGCATCTAAATATTTACTTTCAGTATTTATTCTCTTAGGTCTACCTTTCCAAAAGCTAACTGGAGCTTCCGTAAAAGAATAGGTCAAATTTGGATGTTTTTGGTCCGCTAATTCTTTCACTATATCCTGTCGACTTACAAGTTGATGACCGGAAAAATTTACAGTTCTGGTTTCTATGTCATTCCAGTTTACAATGATATTTTTTATACCCAATAACACGTCATCAAGCGAAATAACGTTGCGTTCAAATCCGTCAAAGACATCAAGGTTTTTTCCTAATTCTGCATGCTCAGCTACCATCAGAGAAAACTTATCATCTTTGGCTAAAACATATGAAAATCGAACAACAAAGAAATTCTCATTACCTTTAAAACTCTCTTCAACTTGAGATTTCATCTTCCCATATTGACCAAACGGTTTCGTTTCTGAGTCATCAAAACAAAGTTTATTAGCAGACCCAAACACAGCATCACTTGACGAAAATATGACTTTTACGCCTTTGACAATAAGCTTGTCGATGAGAAGAATCGTATTAGTTACATTAATATTATAAGCTTGATCGAAATTCTTTTCACACAAGTCAGGGGAGGATATAGCCGCAAGAAAAACAACGACATCATCTTTTTGGACTCTAGAAAGTAAATCATCAAATTTGTTGCTAGATAGGTCTAAAGACACATCACAGTTAGTTCTTCCGACGGTAAACTTATTAGAAAAATCTAATTTTTTGTATAAAGAATCTCCAACAAAACCTGAAGATCCAAATATATAAACATTATTTTCAAAATTCATAAAAACCTAACTAGAAAGTTAATAAATAAACCAAATATTATAACTCAATTTTCTCTCTTCGAAGGGGGTAATAATACCTTCCCTTTTAAATATTTATATAATCTAACATCAACCAAAGATGCATAAATATATGATATAAAAATTGATATCGAAACGAACATTAAAATTGCTGTATATGGGGATTCTTTCCCCTGATACATTATCCCTGTTATCAAAAGTGGAAAATGAAGTAGATACAACGGAAAACTAATATAGCCTAAAAACTGAAAAATATTACTACTCATCATTTTTTTTATTGGGGAACGCTCACCTAAGAAATCTACTCCCATTAATGGTATGAACGATAAAATAAAGAAGTAATCTGCTCTATTTGAATGTGCTGGTTGATAGTAAATACCTAGCATACAAACAAAAAATGAGACCCACATAAAAATTTCTATATGCTTGTATGATGTGAAATATTTCTTTGATGAGAAAAGTGTATAGCACGCAGATCCAAGGAGCATTGAAGATACAGCATAAATAAAGTTGTATAAACCGTAAAAACCACTACTTCCAAGACCTGTTTCTGAATTCCAGGCTAGAAGTGAAAACAGTAGTAATGCAACTATAAACCTTACTAATATACTCATTTTAACGAATATGAGTGGGATTAAAAGTGAGGCCCATAACTCTATACTAATACTCCATGCCGGACCATTAATTACATAAAAGTCGCTATCAAAAACACCATGAATTAAAGAGAAGTTTTTAATCCATAGCCAGACACTAAAGACATCTTCAGGGGGAAGATAACCTCCTGTTTTTGCATTGAAAGCGTAGATACAAAGCATAGCCGTTGTTGATATAAATACCAGTGGCCACAACCGCAAAATGCGAGTAATAAAATAACTAGAAAACTTTTCTTCTTTACCATGCGCATGAGTTAAAACAAAGCCTGATATCATAAAGAAAAATACTACACTTAAGTGCGATCCTTTAAAAGGTACATCGTTGGTCCAATTTGAAACTGCATTAAATGCATGATTTAGCAAAACAGTAAAAGCGAATAGCCCTCGAAATCCATCGATAGCAGAAAATCTTTGTATGTTCATTGTAATATATTCATTATAAGGTAGATTATATTGTACGAATAGAAAATGTTATGGCTTGATTAAAATTGTCATCGATTGCGAGAATATATTCTACATTATAATATATTCTCATCCAAACACGACTTTCTTCAATAACTAGGTGACTCACTTGAGAATCATCGAGGCTTGATCTAAATAATAATGATTTCATTCCCTCTAAAAAAAACTGTACATCTGCATATTCTTTCGATAGGTTAACATCACCTATTTTCAGATCAACTATGTATGGGTTTTCATATTTATTAAACTCCAATCCATAACTGGTTAGCTTCATCATCATGTTATATTTAATATACACAGAATCGCTGCTACCTTCAGCTATAACAACTCCATCCTCGATACATACCAACCTATCAGAAAGTAATCGCAATTGAGCTTCATCATGGGAAACTATTATCACAGTGGTATTAGATTTTATTTTTTCCTTAATACTGCTTTGAGCCTTTTCTGCAAATGTCACATCACCAACACCAAGAACCTCATCAATAAGTAACACCTCTGGAGTTGTATACATAGCAATAGAAAAGCCTAACCTTGCTAGCATACCCGATGAATAATTCTTAATCGGCTTTTCATAAAACTCTTTTAGCTCTGAATATTCTTTTATATCATCAATAAGATTCTTAATATGTGATAATCTATGTCCAAGCAACATTCCACTAATTATAGTATTTTGCCTTCCTGATAAATTAGGATCAAAGCCAGCTTGTAGTGCCATTAATGAAACGCTTTGTGTGTTAATATGAATATTACCACCATCAGGTTTAATAATTCCAGCCAAGATTCTTAGTAATGTTGACTTTCCCGCACCATTACGGCCAATGATGCCTAATGTCTCACCTTTAAATACATCAAATGTAATATCTTTTAAGGCTGTGTGTTGATCATAAGAAAAAAGACTAGTTCTTTCCTTATAGATAACACTAACGTTTTTTAATTCTATGGCTTTATCAATAGTCATTTTTGTACTACTCTCGGCAAGATATATTCTAGTTTTTTAAAAGCGAATAAACATACCGAAATAATAGTTAAAGACAATATGATTACATATAACAACAGGTCCAAATTAGGAACTGTTTTGTACATTAATACATCGCGATATGAACTTAACATAACCGCCATTGGGTTTACGAAAAAGATCTTTGACTCCATTGCAGGTATATCTCTATAGTTAAAGAAAATACCAGAACAGAACATCATTATTTGCAATCCTGTTTCAATCACAAAGGAAAAATCCCGAACAAATGGAACTATTAATGAGACGGCTAATGAGAACGCTACTATAAGTAATAATTGAATTAAAACTATAGGAATAAACCAAAGCAAGACTGAGTTGTATTCATAACCATAAATTAGTAAAAATACGAAAAGCAATAGAAACACTAGGATTTGTTTTATTGCATCTTGTAATATGAAAGTTAAAGGAAAGAATATCTTAGGTACATGTACCTGACTCATCAGGTACTTACCTTGTATAATGCTTCCCTGAGCGTGACTCACGCTACGCCCAAACCATATCCAAGGAATCAATCCAGTTAGCAAAAAAGGGACATAATCAGGCCCACCTTGCTTAAGCAAAAAAGAAAAAACTAAATAGTAAATAGCCATTTGCAATAGTGGCTCAATAATCCACCATGCATAACTAAGGTAATTGATCGAAGCTTCTGACTTTAAATTAAGCTTGGCTTTTATCCATACTAGCTCTAAAGTTCTAAAGGGCATGCGGCTCATAACGAGTTTCTCTTAAATAATGCTTTAAAAAACACATTCAATTTCATTTTTTTAGCAAAGATGGAAAAGTAATAAATATGAACTAATAACGGATAAATACCGAAAATACCATTAATTTCACGATTAAACCTCCTACTATTCTTTAGAATATAAGAAAGTCGAAATTCATCAAATTCTCTACCGATATCATCCACATCATGAGTTACAATTAATTTATCTTGATAGTAGCCATTTAAGCTCATTTTTTTGGACAGTCTATGAGTAAATGTCAGATCATCGAAATAAAGAAAGTAGTCAGTTGGTATTAACGATGAGTATTTGAAAATTCCGTCATTGTAGATTGTTAACCCAATAAAACTAGCGGCTTCAATTGAACCACTTATCTCACCAAAGTTTCGACGATTTATCAAAAATTTTAGACTTTTCTTTATTGAACTAGGTACAAAGTTCATCGGTCTATTCATATTTAGTCTAATTTTATTCTTATTGATAACTTGAGGAGCTAAATAAGCATAATTACTCCCAAGGTTCTTATAAGAACTTTTGATTTCATCTAAAAAATCTTCACCAAAAAAGGCATCATCATCTAAAAACGTAATGACAAACTTATCATATTTTTTTTCTAGGTGCTCAAGACCAGTAAAAAAGCCAAATGAAGCCCCTTTATTCTGATCAAGCTTAATTACACTAATTCTAGAATCCTTTTCTGAAAATTCGTCTAAAATATCCCGTGTTAACGATGATGAATTATTATCAACAACAACTATTTCGTCCAAAGAGGTGCGTAATAGTTGTTGGATCGAGTCTTGCAACTTTTGAGTCCGATTATAGGACACAATCACAACTGTAAATATCATATTCCGCTTTTTAGACAATAATTTTCGAAGCACTCAATCGCTTCCTTAATACATACATCCATATCAAGATAACGATAAGTCGCTAGCCGGCCAACAAAAGTTATATTCTTTTCTTTTTTCGAGCGTGCTTCATATAAATTCCAAACATCATCTCCCGATACGTGTCGAACTGGGTAATATGGAATGTCACCATCCTCACACTTTTTGCTGTACTCTTTATACATGACACTTTTTTCATGCTTTTCCCACGGAGTGAAGTATTTATGTTCCGTAATTCGAGTAAATGGGACATTTTCATCACAGTAAGACATTACAGCACAACCCTGGTAATCATCTTCACTATAAAATTTTTCGAACTTTAAAGTTCGATATTCTAGTCTACCAAATTCGTAGTTATAAAAGTGATCTATAGCTCCTGAGAAAAATACATGTTCATAGCCCTCTTCATCTATGAGTTTATCCACATCTTCTTTAACTAACTTAACATTTAACACCAACTCAATATTAGGATGATTTAGCATATTCTCAAAAATAGCAGTATAACCATCTCTTGGAATACCTTGGTATTGATGTGAAAAGTAGTTATCATTGTAATCAAACCGGACAGGCAAACGCTTCAATACAGATGCAGGAATATCTGTAGGATCCATCCCCCACTGTTTTTTTGGATAGCCGTAGAAAAAAGTTTTATATAAATCATCACCAACAAATTTTACAGCTTGCTCTTCAAATGACTTCGGTGCCTGGATACTCTGGTCACCTTTCGACTCAATTAATTGCTTAGCTTCTGTGGGAGAGAGAGCAGCTCCATAAAACTGATTTATCGTGTGAAGATTTACAGGTAGTGAGTATACCTTTCCGTTAGCAGTTGCCTTCACTCTTGTTATGTAAGGTTCAAAATCTCCCCACTTGTTAACAAAATCCCAAACCATTTTATTATCTGTATGAAAAATATGTGGCCCGTAGACGTGGACATTTATGTTAGTTTTTTCATCCCTCTTATCGAAGCAGTTACCGCCAATATGTGCTCTATCATCTACTACTTTTACCTTCACTCCCTTTTCGGCGAGCAACCTTGCGATTGTAAGTCCACTAAAACCTGAACCAATGATTAGTATTTTTTTCATTTTTTCTTCAACTTATGAAATTTAATTAGTTTTTCAATGCCACATGCGAGGCTAACACTAGCCTGCCAATCTAGCTCTTGCTTAGCCCTACTCACGTCTAACTTAACACTATTTTCAATATCAATAGATTGGTCACCCAGCTTTTTTTCTACACTGGTACTCATTTTTTGCTCAATCATATTGATAAGTTCAGTTAGTGAGGTCGGAACTCCCGAACCTATATTAAAAGCCTTTTGTTGTCCCTTATATTCAATCACCTTTATAAAAGCATCTGTAAGATCACCAATATAAACATAATCTCGCTTATTTTTTAGCGAACCAACTATCGTCAATGGTAATCCCTTCGATACCCTATTTAAGAATATAGGTATAACTCCTTGGTTCCCCTCTAAGTTTTGCTCTTCACCATAAGGGTTTGAGATCCTGAGGGATACCGCCTGCTTGTCATACTTTTGCGCAAGATAATTCAAATAAACTTCTGTAGTAGCCTTATTCACCCCATATGAAATGTTCGGGTTGTATCCATCGCTTTCGTGAAACACTTTATCCGACTGTCCGTAAACCGTTCCGCCTGATGATGCAAATATGATTTTTTCGCAGCCACTCTCATAAAGACTTCTAAATAAGCGAGTATTCGCCAACATGTTGTCTAACAGATCTTTATCTAAGTCCGTTTCTGACGCTGATGGAAACATTGTCGTCGCTAAATGTATAGCCGTCTTTACATTGTTTGAATCTATAATTCTGCTCAGTTGCCCTTTATCGATAGCGACTTCAAGGTAACTAAGCTCAAGCCACTTGAAATTCTTACTTAACTCAGGCAAAGAATCAGGTTTCCCTACAACATCTAAGGCAACTGTTGGTATATTGTTATCTAGTAATTTGCGAATCAACGCTTTACCAACAAATCCGGCGCCACCAGTAATTAACACTCCGTTATGTTGTGATTCCATTAGTCACCTTTAGCTAGATTAATGATGTATCTACCGTAGTCGTTTTTACTCATAGGAGTAGCATTCTTGATTGCTTCTTCCTTAGATAGCCATCCATTTCGTAAAGCAATTTCCTCAAGGCAAGCCACTTTCAATCCTTGAACATGTTCAATTGTTTGTACAAAAGAAGACGCTTCATGAAGGCTCTCATGTGTACCGGTATCTAGCCACGCAAAACCGCGACCTAGTAGCTCAACGTTCAATGAGCCATCGTTTAGGTACATCTCATTAAGGGTCGTTATTTCTAGCTCACCACGCTCAGATGGCTTCACTTGCTTTGCCATTTCAACCACACGGTTATCGTAAAAATATAAGCCTGTAACTGCATAATTTGATTTTGGCGTTGCTGGCTTTTCTTCAATAGATACCGCTTTCATGTTTTCATCAAACTCAACAACACCAAAACGCTCCGGATCTTTCACTTGATAACCGAAAACCGTTGCTCCAGATTCTCTTGATGCCGCATTTTGTAAGGTTTGTGAAAATGACTGACCGTAGAAAATATTATCTCCAAGGACTAAACACACACTGTCATCACCAATAAACTCTTCACCAATGATGAAAGCTTGAGCCAACCCGTCAGGGCTTGGTTGAATTGCATATTCAAGGTTAATACCAAAATCAGAGCCATCACCTAACAAACGCTTGAAACCCGCATTATCTTCCGGCGTAGTGATAATCAAAATATCTTTAATACCAGCGAGCATTAATGTAGAAATCGGGTAAAACACCATTGGCTTGTCATAAATCGGCAACAGTTGTTTCGACACGCCACGTGTAAGTGGATATAAACGTGTTCCTGAACCACCTGCTAATACAATACCTTTCATTATTTATCTCCTGCCATGACACCTAGACGCTCACGTTGATAACTACCATCTTGTACGTTTTGACACCACTTGGCATTGTCTAGGTACCATTGAACTGTCTTACGAAGACCTGTCTCAAACGTCTCCTCTGGCGTCCAACCCAATTCACGTTGCATCTTAGATGAGTCAATGGCATAGCGACGGTCATGACCAGGACGATCTTGAACATACGTTATTTGCTCTGCGTATTTGCTCCCTTTTGGTACTAGAGCGTCAAGGATTTCACAAATCGTGTTCACAACTTCAATGTTTTTCTTTTCGTTATGGCCACCAATATTGTAAGTCTCGCCGACTTTACCTTCGGTAACTACTTTGTAGAGCGCTCGAGCATGGTCTTCTACGAACAACCAGTCACGAATCTGGTCACCTTTACCGTAGATAGGAAGGTCTTTTCCTTCTAGAGCATTCAAGATGACAAGTGGGATCAATTTTTCAGGGAAGTGGTATGGGCCATAGTTGTTTGAGCAATTAGTGACGATAGTTGGCAGGCCGTAAGTACGCAACCATGCACGCACTAAATGGTCACTTGATGCTTTTGAGGCAGAGTAAGGGCTAGATGGCTCATAAGATGTCGTTTCCAAGAACATTGGTAGCTCAGCACCTTCTGGAACCTCATCTGGGTGAGGCAGGTCACCATAAACTTCATCAGTAGAGATATGATGAAAGCGAAAATCTGTTTTTACATGATCTTCAAGATTATTCCAGTATTCGCGCGTGGCTTCTAGTAGCGTGTATGTACCAACTATATTCGTCTCAATAAATGCTGCAGGCCCAGTGATAGAACGGTCAACATGCGATTCAGCGGCTAAGTGCATTACCGCATCCGGTTTGTGCTCAGCGAACACTCGGTCAAGATCTGAACGCTTGCAAATATCCACTTGCTCAAATGCGTAACGTTCGCTCGAGTCCACTTCGATAAGAGATTCTAAATTACCTGCGTAAGTCAGCTTATCAACGTTTATTACGCTGTCAGATGTATTATTTATAATGTGACGTATAACTGCTGAGCCGATAAAACCAGCGCCACCGGTGACTAATATCTTCACAAAAACTCCTAAAATAAAGCTTTAAAACCAAAAAACCTAACACGCACGAGTAATATCCGTTAGGCACGCTACCGCCCATTGGTCACAAAGCGAAACCACACTACGCATTCAAAGTTAAAAATGTAAATATCTCCATTATCTATGTATCAACGAATATAATCAAAAAAAAATCTAGTTGTGTGCGTGATGAAGCTAACGCTATGTACACCAAACCCAAAATCTCGCTATACTCCTGACCTATAGTTTTTCGCCCAATAACGAATAAGAGTTCAAGATATGCAAGAGTTAGTTCCATTTGTTCAAGAGAATATGATTTTAGCCATCGTATGGATCGGCTTGGTTGTTGCCATCATTGCGAACGTAATCAAGACATCAAACGCAGCATACAAAGAGATCACGGCTGCGCAAACCACACACATGATTAACCGTGAAAACGGTGTTGTGGTTGATATTCGTACTAAGGATGAGTTCAAGAAAGGCCATATTACTGACGCAGTTCACATTTTACCGTCAGATATCAAAGCAAATAACTTTGGTAGCCTTGAAAGTCACAAAGCAGACCCAATCATCGTAGTATGCAAGACGGGTCAAACCGCTCAAGAAAGCGCGAACTTGCTGGTTAAAGCAGGTTTCGAAAACGTAAGCGTGCTGAAAAGCGGCTTAGTGGCTTGGAGCGAAGCTAACCTTCCTTTGGTTAAAGGTAAGAAATAAGCTGACCGAGTAAAACGATATTACTTTAGGGCTTTGTTCGACTGATATGATGAACAGAGCCTAATTATAAATTTTTAAGGACAAGAAAATGGCTGAAGCAGCACAACAAGACGCACAACAGAACTTCGCAATCCAACGTATTTTCCTAAAAGACGTCTCTTTCGAAGCGCCAAACTCTCCAGATATGTTTCAAAAAGAGTGGAACCCAGATGTAAAACTGGACCTAGACACTCAAAGCCGTGAGCTTGGCGAAGGTGTTTACGAAGTTATCCTACGTCTAACTGTTACTGTTAAGAATGCAGAAGACACAGCGTTCCTTTGTGAAGTTCAACAAGGCGGTATTTTCTCTGCAAGCGAAATGGAAGCTGGCCAACTGGCACATTGCCTAGGTGCATTCTGCCCGAACATCCTGTTCCCATACGCGCGTGAAACAATTTCTAGCCTAGTGGTTAAAGGTACGTTCCCACAATTGAACCTAGCTCCAGTAAACTTTGATGCTTTGTTCATGAACTACCTACAAAACCAAGCTCAACAAGCTGAAGGCGAACAAGCTTAAGTCTCAATATAGTCTTAACGCTTAGCGATTAAATGACCAATAAATAACTAATAAACGAACGGCCAACAAACGGCTATTTCTATTAGAAGATTGCCTTTTATTCGATAGCTAGTTTTTGTGAAATAATTAGTTTTAAATGCACATCGCAGCTTCTGCGATGTGCATTTTTTATTTACACTGTACTTTGGTAGAGCGCTTTTTCTTCTTAGTAAAGGGTTTCTCCAAAACTCTTCGATTTCCCTCATTATTTTTAGGTGGAAGCATGACAGACACAACTCGCCCGACTAACACGGCAGACGCTTACGGTAAAGACAGCGCTTACGGCAAAGATATCGCCATGACAGTGATAGGCGCCGGTTCTTACGGAACCTCTTTAGCGATATCTCTAGCGCGTAACGGTGCCAATGTTGTTCTTTGGGGGCACGACCCTGTTCATATGGCTCGTCTTGAATCTGAGCGAGCTAATCATGAGTTCCTACCAAATATAGAATTCCCAGAAAGCCTGATCATTGAATCAGACTTAGAAAAAGCAGTGACTTCAAGCCGAGACCTTTTACTTGTAGTCCCGAGCCACGTATTCGGCGTTGTGCTTAATAGCGTTAAACCTTACTTAGCCTCAGACTCTCGCATCTGTTGGGCGACCAAAGGCTTAGAGCCAGAGACCGGCCGCCTGCTTAAAGATGTCGCGCATGATGTGCTGGGTGATGGTTACTCGTTAGCGGTTCTATCAGGACCGACCTTCGCCAAAGAGTTAGCGATGGGCATGCCAACGGCTATCTCTGTAGCTTCACCTGATGAAGTTTTCCTAGAAGAGCTCCAAGAAAAAATCCACTGCGGCAAAACATTCCGCGTGTATGCAAACTCAGATTTCATTGGTATGCAACTTGGCGGCGCAGTGAAGAATGTTATCGCAATTGGCGCAGGCATGTCGGATGGTATTGGCTTTGGTGCCAATGCACGTACCGCACTTATCACTCGCGGCTTAGCTGAAATGAGTCGCTTGGGCGCAGCACTTGGTGCCCAGCCAGAAACCTTCATGGGCATGGCTGGATTAGGCGACCTAGTACTAACCTGTACTGATAACCAATCACGCAACCGTCGCTTTGGTTTGGCACTTGGCGCAGGCAAAGATGTAGATACCGCACAAGAAGAAATTGGCCAAGTCGTTGAAGGTTATCGCAACACCAAAGAAGTTTGGTTATTATCAGAACGCATGGGCGTTGAGATGCCAATCGTTGAACAAATTTATCAAGTGCTGTATCAAGGGAAAGACGCACACTTAGCAGCACAAGATTTGCTTGCTCGAGACAAGAAGTCAGAGCGATAACATCGCTTATTAAGTCGTGGGATAAAATAGATAAGATGGATGGTAAAATGAAACACTGTGAACAACAAAAAGTTTGGCAATGCATTGTGAAGGAAGCTCGACAGCAGTCAGAGCAAGAACCTATGCTTGCGAGTTTTTACCATGCCACCATTATCAACCACGAAAGCTTAGGCGCTGCATTAAGTTATATCCTAGCCAATAAGCTAAAGACGGCTTCAATGCCCGCAATGGCGGTGCGTGAGGTGGTTGAACAAGCATTCAAGCAAGATCAATCGATTATTGATGCGGCTGCTTGTGATATCTGTGCGACGGTAAATCGAGATCCTGCGGTCGAGATGTACTCGATGCCTCTGCTTTATCTGAAAGGCTACCACGCTTTGCAAGGTTACCGAGTGGCTAACTGGCTATGGAAGCAAGGGCGTATTGCACTTGCTACTTACCTACAGAACCAAATTTCGGTTGCTTGCCAAGTGGATATTCACCCAGCCGCTCGTATCGGTAAAGCGATCATGCTCGACCACGCGACCGGTATCGTGATTGGTGAAACAGCCGTAGTTGAAAATGATGTATCTATCCTTCAAGACGTGACTTTAGGTGGTACGGGTAAAGAAGGTGGCGATCGTCACCCTAAAATCCGAGAAGGTGTAATGATCGGTGCCGGCGCTAAAATACTTGGCAATATTGAAGTGGGTGAAGGCGCGAAAATTGGTTCTTGCTCAGTGGTTCTTCAAGCCGTTCCGCCTCATACGACTGTCGCTGGTGTTCCTGCAAAAATTGTTGGAAAGCCGAAAACTGATAAGCCATCTTTAGACATGGATCAGGGGTTTAACGGTCGCTCTCAGAACTTCATCCATGGTGATGGGATTTAAGAGCAGATTCGGGATCCGACGAATAGCCGATAGCCGAGATGCGAAAAGACTCGCAGCAGATGCTGATTATTAATAAGAGCAAAATGACGATAATGATGAAACCCGTTCAATCAATGAGCACTGTTCTTTTGATATCTGCCAGCCTTGGTGTTGCTCTTTTGTCTTCATCATCATTTGCTGCATCTCAAGGTGAACTGAAAGGCGTATCAAGCGAAATCTCTCGTCAACAGAAAGCGCTCTCTTCCCAGCAAAAGAAACTCGATAGCCTACAGGCAAACCTCAAGAAGCAGGAGCTGTCCATCGCTTCACTTGAAAAAGCGATTCTAGACAGTAAAAAGCAGCTCAATACTGCTAATGCTAATATTGCTAATTTAGACACAAAGATTAAAGCGCTCACTGCACAGAAAAAAGTCCAGACAGACAAGTTAGAGCAGCTCATTCAGACTTACTACATGACGAGTCGAGCTAAGGCTTCTTCTCACATTCTCAACATCGGTGTAGAAGAAGATCGCATCAGTCATTATTACCAGCACCTTGCCAAAGCTCGCTCCGCAACCATTAAAACGATTGAACAGACGCAACTTGAATTAGAAGAAAGCCACAAACAGCGTCAACTTGAGCAAGAACAGATAGCAACACTGCTAAAACAGCAAACCACCAAGCGCGATACGTTAGCCAAAACTCAAACGCAGCGTAAGAAAACGGTTGGCAGCATCAAGAAAAACATCTCGGGTGACAAGAATTACCTAGCAGAGCTTCAGCGAAATGAAACACGCCTCAAAGCTGAAATAGCGAAAGCAGAAAAAGCGGCTCGAGAACGACGTAATGCAGTCCCGATGGATGGCCTAGCAAAACGTAAAGGTAAGCTGCCTTGGCCGATCAAAGATAAAGTTCTACATAACTACGGTTCACGTCAAACGGGGCAAATTAACTGGAAAGGCATGGTGATAAACGCCAAGTACGGTCAGCAGGTAAAATCGGTTTACTCTGGCACGGTGGTATTTGCCGAGTATCTGCGTGGCTATGGATTAGTGGTGCTACTTGACCACGGTAAAGGTGATATGACGCTCTACGGCTTTAACCAAGCACTTTTAAAGAAAGAAGGTGACAAGGTTAAAGCTGGCGAAGCGATTGCGCTTGCTGGTGACACTGGCGGCCAAACGCGCCCTTCACTGTACTTTGAGATTCGCAGAAACAGCCAAGCCCAAAACCCGAAGAGTTGGTTAGTTCGATAAAGAGCAGATACGGGATGCGAGTATCTTTCTTCGAATCCCGTATACCGCTTACTCGTCTCTTTCTATTTAGAGTTCAACGCCCTTACACCATCTTCTAATAATGTCAGCTGTTCAAAACCTTGCGCGGTCGCAATTGGTTTAACGGTCGCTATCATCTGCAGCATTCCTTGATGAACGACTTGCTCGGTAATTTGGGCTTTTGGAGACATCGCAGACTGATACGCCAACCAACCCGATGCGATCAAGTGAAGAGAAGTGACCATCGATTTCATTTCCGTATCCGTTGCTTTGAGCAGGTTCAACTCAACGAAGGCTCGCATGATATCGACAAGATTCGTTTGCAGCTTTTCTTGTACGGCCATGTAATCAAGGTGGAGTTTTTCATCACGTGACAATATTTCAGGGAGGTTTGCGTAGAAAAATCGGTACTTCCACATCAGTGTGAAGATAGAGTCTAAGTAGGTCTTTAGTAGCGTCAGGCTTTCTTGCTGGCCTTGAATCGGCGTGAACCTTTCAAGCAACTCTGTTGAATAGAGAGTAAAGATGTCACGGACAATTTCTTGCTTGTTGCGGAAGTGGTAGTAAAGGTTACCAGGGCTAATCTCGATATGCTCAGCAATATGATTGGTCGTAATACTACGCTCACCGTGCTCATTAAAAAGCTCTAGAGCAGCGTAAACAATCTTGTCACGTGTTTTCATTAGTTATTAGTATCCCTATCCGTTTAGAGGTTCAGTATATCGCCACTAAACGGATAGATCGAGCTGTTAACATCTGGTCTAATTAGCATTAGCTAAAATAGAGCCGAATCAATCACTGCCAAACAGATCTCGTGTGTAAACCTTGTCTGCTACGTCTGCGATCTCTTCTACCATTCGATTAGAAACAATCACATCGGACACCGCTTTGAACTCAGCAAGATCAGAATAGACTTTCGAGTTAAAGAAGTGCTCTTCTTTCAATACCGGTTCAAACACAACAACTTCGATACCTTTAGCTTTCAAGCGCTTCATGATCCCTTGAATTGAAGAAGCACGGAAGTTGTCCGAGCCTGCCTTCATGATCAAGCGATAGATGCCGACCACTTTAGGAGAACGCTTGATGATTGAATCCGCAATAAAATCTTTGCGGGTACGGTTAGCATCAACAATGGCACCGACAATGTTGTTTGGTACATCTTGGTAGTTCGCTAATAGCTGTTTGGTATCTTTGGGTAAGCAGTAGCCACCGTAGCCAAACGAAGGGTTGTTGTAGTGACTGCCAATTCGAGGGTCTAAGCCAACACCTTCGATGATCTGACGAGAATCCAAGCCATGCGCTTCCGCGTAAGAATCAAGCTCATTGAAATAAGAAACTCGCATCGCTAGGTAGGTATTTGAGAACAGTTTTACTGCTTCTGCTTCTGTTGAGTTAGTAAACAAAACATCGATGCTTTCTTTTTCTGCGCCTTCAACCAGCAGATTCGCAAACACTTTAGCGCGTTCCGAACACTCACCAACGATAATACGTGATGGGTGTAGGTTATCGTACAGGGCTTTGCCTTCGCGTAAAAACTCAGGTGAGAACATAACGTTTTCACAGTTCAGTTCTTGCTTAACACGCTCAGTATAACCAACAGGGACCGTTGATTTGATCACCATAACAGCATTTGGATTGATATCCATGACGTCTTTAATGACCGATTCTACAGAGCTGGTATCAAAGTAATTATTTTTTGGATCATAATCGGTTGGTGTAGCAATGATGACAAACTCAGCATCTTTGTAAGCCGCTTTATCTGTTGTCGCCCTGAAATTCAGCGCCTTATTTGATAGAAAGTGCTCAATCTCATTATCTACAATCGGTGACTGCTTATTATTCAGCATTGTCACTTTTTCATCGATGATATCTACCGCGACTACTTCATGATGTTGTGCTAACAGCATTGCGTTTGATAGACCCACATACCCAGTACCGGCTACTGCAATCTTCATGATAATACCTATAGTTTTGAGTAATTAACTCAACATAATTTATAACTTAGCTTGCCGTATCATACTCTGGTTGGGGAATTATTCCACTAGCCCGCTTTATCCATTCCTTGCTATACTCGTGACAGTTTTGTATTCAAAAGAGTTAGAAATTATGATTATCGTAACTGGTGGTGCTGGCATGATTGGCAGCAATATTGTTAAGGCGCTTAATGAAGCGGGCCACAACGATATTCTAGTCGTCGACAACTTAAAAGATGGTAAGAAATTTAAGAACCTTGTAGACCTAGACATCACGGATTACATGGATCGTGATGACTTCCTAACTCAAGTCATGGCCGGTGATGATTTTGGTCATATTGAAGCTGTTTTCCATGAAGGAGCATGCTCTGCTACCACTGAGTGGGATGGCAAATACATGATGCTCAACAACTATGAATACTCAAAAGAGCTACTTCATTACTGTGTTGAACGTGAAATTCCTTTCTTGTATGCCTCTTCAGCTGCAACTTACGGTGAAACCGACACTTTCATTGAAGAACGAGAGTACGAAGGTGCATTGAATGTCTACGGCTATTCAAAACAACAATTTGATAACTACGTTCGCCGCTTAACCGCGGATGCAGCAGCACACAACGAAAAGCTTTCGCAAATCGTAGGGTTTCGTTACTTCAATGTTTATGGTCCACGCGAGCAACACAAAGGCAGCATGGCCTCTGTCGCTTTCCACCTAAACAACCAAATGAATTCCGGTGAAAACCCGAAATTGTTCGCAGGTAGCGAAACCTTTAAGCGTGATTTTGTGTATGTAGGTGATGTTGCGGCTGTAAACTTGTGGTTCTTAGAAAATGGGGTATCTGGCCTCTTTAACCTAGGTACTGGCAATGCTGAGTCGTTTGAAGAAGTCGCCAAGGCAGTTATCAAGCACCATGGTAAAGGCGAAATCGAAACGATTCCTTTCCCTGAGCATTTAAAAGGTGCTTACCAAGAATTCACTCAAGCAGACCTAACGAAGCTTCGCGGTACAGGTTGCGATATCGAGTTTAAAGCAGTAGCCGATGGCGTTGCTGAGTACATGAAGATCGTAAACGCTTAACGGTATATTTCAGATTAGGACCAATAATACACCCTACTTTTAGCGTGTATTATTGGGAATGTCTAACGAATATAATCATTCCCAGAGTGACCGATATTAAGTTAACTCTCTGATTTAAATAATGTAGTGAATGAATGACCACACAACGCAATGATTTTGATCCAAAAGCTTACAATCCTGAGTTTGAATGGGGTTTTCTAGCACCTAAATACTGGGGAACTTGGATTGCTGTTTTGTTATCGTCTTTAGTCTGCTTCTTACCTAATAGCATTCGTTTAGCATTAGCTAAGTTTATGGCTAAGCAAGCTGTAAAAATTAAGAATAAGGCTAACCGCCGGGCTAGAGTGAACCTTGAGATGTGTTTCCCTGAGCAATCAATCGAAGAGCGCGAAGAAACTCTCTATCAGTCATACGTTACTTCCATCTCATTTTTGATGGGATTTGCTTCACTGACACTCAAGAGTAAAACTTGGCTAGAGAATAACACTGCGATAAACGGCCTGAGCAATCTAACCGATATTACAGACAGTGGCGAGAATGTGATCTTGCTAGTGCCACACACATGGGCTATCGATATCCCAGCGGTATTATTAGCTTCACGCAATTTACCTGTATCTGCGATGGCGAAAGCACAAAAAAACAAACTCAGTGACTGGCTAATGCACCGACAACGCGTGCAATACGGCGGTCGTGTTTATGATCGCAGTGGTGGTATCAAACCTTTCATCAAGTCGGTACGTGATGGGTACCTGGGTTACTACCTCCCTGATGAAGATCTTGGCCGTGAGCACAGTGTCTTCGTTGACTTTTTCGCGACTCAAAAAGCAACTATCTCAGGCCTTGGTCGCCTATCAAAACTGAGTAAAGCTAAAATTGTGCCCTTGTTTGCTCAATACGATAGCAGTACAGGCCAATACACCTTGGACTTCTACCCTGCTCTACCCTTCCCAACAGGAGGCGAAGAGGAGGACGCGCGTATGATGAACCAATGTATTGAAAATTACGTGAGCAAAAACCCAGAGCAATATATGTGGATCTTAAGGCTGCTTAAGACTCGCCCGGATAGCAATGTAAACCCTTATAAAAAGTAACCGCCATAAAATGTCTTCAACTCACTTTTCTCACACAAAAGCAGTACCTTTTTTTGCTGCTTGCTTTCCTGTTATATGCATTGCTTATGGCTCGGGATACAACTACTCAAGTATTCTCTTACTGCTCGCTTGTATTGCTAGCTTATTTATTAATAAGAATAAACCTCAATTAAGCTCTGAGGAAAAGCTGTTTATCTATACTCTCTGTTATTATTTCGCCACCTTTTTCGTATTAAAGCTTATCCATGGTGAGAAGTGGAGCTTTATAGACAAGCCGAGTAGAGCGCTGCTCACTATTCCTATTTTTATTGCACTACTGCGCTACCCACCATCATGGAGGAGCCTCGCTGTCGGGATAAATATAGCCTCAATTTGTTCAGCTGTAGTTGCCCTATACTTTTTACAAAATTATCCCGAACTAAGAGCATTTGATGGGCGTATTCCTAACCTTTGGTTTGAAGGTTACATGCAGATTCAGACGGGTGGCATGGTCACCACATTTGCTATGTCTAGTCTAGCTATAGCGTTATTGGAAATCAAAAAGAAGAACTATCTATTCTCCATCATGTCTTTGATTGCATTCGCCTTGGCATCTTGGGCCAGTTTGCAATCTGAAAGTCGAGGCTCTTGGTTACTCGTTCCCGTTGCTACGCTTGTAATTATCCACTACAAGTTCAACTTGTTCCGTATCAAAGTTATCCTATTAACTCTTGTTTCGATATCACTTGCAATTGCTACTCTTAGTACTAACGATACTGTTACCTCTCGAGTCAATGAAGCTATCAGTGATTACAGCCAGTACAACTCGAGTACCAATGCCTTTACCTCAGTGGGGATTCGACTCAACTTATGGAAAAGTGCATCAATCACTTTTTTAGAAAACCCTTTAGTGGGTGCTGGCATTGATGGAAGACTCGAAAAAAGAAAATCATTAGGTGATGCTGGTATTATAGATAAGCAAGTATCTCGAATGACTTATCATGAGCATAATCAATTTCTAGAGGCCGCCTCTGTTAGTGGACTTATAGGATTAAGCGCTTTGGGATCCATATTCTTAGTACCATTTTTTCTTTTCTTTAAGGTATTGGGCAGCTCATCATCTTGTCAGAACTCTAAGAACTTTAGCCTGCTTGGAATAGTCAGCATCATACTTATGATCGGTTACTGTCTTACACAAGCTTTCTTCAATCATAACTCTGGGACAATTTTTTATCTGGTTTGGACTAGCATCTTACTCTCAGCATCGATGAAAAAGGAAAGTAATATTTCATGAATAACAAGTTTATATTTATGATTAGCATCGCAATATTGATAAATCAGTAAAAAGCATCTACTAATGTACCAGTACGGGAGTAAGTAAACGGATATTACTCCCCTCTTCTTGTACAAGATATAAATTATGACTAATCTACTGAAATGGTTAATTCTCCATAAATCTAAGATAGATTAAGTCGGTGGTATATTCCTGCTATACGTTCCGCTAAAAACTTACCATCAAGAGGAACTATATAATGTTCTCTATGGTCCAGCATTTTGTCCATATTATCAGCTAAGTGACTTTCTCTTGATACTACCACATTATTTCCCCCAATTATTTCACTAATACCACCAGAACAATCCGTCGTAAGTATAGGCTTTTCAAGGGCTATTGCCTCTATTAATACCGTAGGCAAACCCTCGAAATCAGAGGTCAGCACTAAGCCTTTAGAATGCTTTAAATAAGGGTATGGGTTCGCTAAAAAACCTTTAAAAATAACACGTTCTTCAAGACCTAGGGCTTTAACTTGTTGCTGAGCTTTCTCTAACAGGCCACCATTTCCAAGTAAGACAAGCTTGACTGATGTGTTAGTCATTTTTGAGAATGCATCAATTAAACGGTCATGTCGCTTAGCTCGATTGAATCGTCCAATGTGAACAAGATAGTCACCTAAACTATCCACATCAACAGGTTCATCAGCTAAATCTTTAAGTTCTGCTAACTCTGTTGGGTTATAAATAACAGTATTTGAAAATTTAGACTCAAATGATGATTCATACTCACATTTTGAAGCTTCGGAAACAAAGATCAACGGATGATTTTTATACGTAGTATTGATTTTTCTTTGTATTTGTTTCTTTTTAATCCAACTCTTGCCTCTTAAAAACGCAGAAGAATATGAGCTATGTATCACATGATGAGTTTTTAAAGTACTTTCAGACATTATTTTGTCAGCAAGTAACATGTTACTCAGTACCAATGCATCTTTTGAGATTTTCTTAGTGACATATGCATCTATGGATTTTGCCACATTTTTCTTATATGAAAGACGTCTTAAACCCTTTTTAGATACGTTACAAAAATCACTAACGAAGTGTACTCTATACCCTGCAATATCGTGTTCAACAGCTTTTTCTATAGAGACAATATGACACTCATAGTCTTGATATTTTTCCATCGCCTTATAAAGGTTAAGAACAAACTTCTCTGCTCCACCTCCCCGCAAAGCTGATATCACAAAAACCATTTTTTTCATCAAAACATTGCCTCTAAGCGTTTATTTAAGTCTAAAAGACTTTCTTTCCATTTATTATAAATCTCAGCCTGAATCTCAGCTTCATCATCCGCTATCAAAGTCATTCTACGGCAAAAACCTTCAAATCCCATGCCAGCACTAGAGTACACCGATAGGACTACTGGTGAGCTTGTAGAACCAAACACCAACAACTCCAATGGGACTTTGCTTTTTATAAACTTTGAATCTGGAAACGCACTTTTATACTTATCTTCATTTTCTCTAGGGTGTACTTTAAAAGCATATGTACAGTTTTGATCTTCAAGGTACTCCGCCATCTTACGATAAATGTCTATATCCTTTCCTGACTCGTTCATGCCAGAGATAGAAATAGGTTGAGTTGCAATGATTACATCAGGGATCACTACGTTTGAATTATCCAACTTAAAAATTGAATACAAGAATGTGTTGACGTTATTAGGAACGATGAAGTCTATACGTTGTACTTTGCTTGCAATTTTACTAGGAGCCAATTCAGGGGTTAGTAAATGGATAAATTTACAGCGTCTATCATCTCCAATATAACGTCGACCTTTTTTATTACAAAAAAAACGGTCAGTGAAACTTAGCTCAGTGCCTGTATAATTCGACAACCCGTCTTCTATAACTTCATAAAAGGGGAAAGCTAAACGTATTAGTCTTGAAAGGCGGTTACGATCATTAAATAAAAACAAACGAGTATTTTCGGTTGTGAATGGCTCACTTAATATTTCACTTTCATATAGCTTATTATCGGTTCTCTTTTTGAAAAAATCATTTTGATAATTAGCAACAGCAAAGCATTTATGAATAATTCCCATACCACCACTATATATTTCTTCAAGAAGTTTTTTTCTCTCAATAAACTTCACAGTAATGGTACTGGGTAAGATAGACAAATCGAAGCTTTCAGGATCAAGTCCCTGTTGATCCGTAACAACTATGATTCTACTTTTCTGCTCTATCTCATTTAATGATTTCAATAAAGCAAATAGAAAGTGTCGTAATGTAGAACACAAATACAGGTTCATCATTATTTACTCAACAATCTATCAAAAAATTCCAAATGCTTCTTCACTGTCACTCGTGAGCTAAAGCTTTCATCTAGGCGCTTCTTAGCCGCTTCACTCATGGCTGTGCACTTGGCCTTGTCTTGTGCGAGCTTGTCCATAGCATCGCCCAACGCTTTAGCGTCACCAGTTGGGACAATATAACCCGTCTCGCCATCTACAACGAGTTCAGGGGCTCCACCAGTAGTCGTAACTACAGAAGTAGTGCCATTGGCCATTGCTTCAACAATAGTGCGTGGTAGCCCTTCTCCGCTAATCGATGGCTGAACTTGAAAGTCAGCCATACACATGATTGAAGGGATGTCAGTACGATGACCAATGTAGTGAATACGCTCACTCATAGGACTTGCTTTCATCTCATCAAAATGAGTCTCATAGCCGCTGCCCGCTAAGATCAAATGGAAGTTCGGTGCAGTAATGTATTTGGTCGCCTCAAGTAAAACAGAGATGCCCTTACTTGGCCTTACATGCGCTGCAGTAATCGCGACGACATCATCTTCATTCAAGCCAAATTCAGATCGCTCAGTTGGTGGTACTTTATACCAATCCAATTCATGCCCTTTGTATATGGTAACAACGTTATCTTTGTTCTTCCAAACGCGCTTCACCACATCTTGTCGAACCGCTTCTGAAACACAGACTATGCCATCTACTCGAGGGTGAAGCTGAGTTAGGTAAGCACTTGGGTCATGTCGATACAATCCACCAGTAGTGCCTCGATAAACGACTAATTTAACGTTGAAACCAATACACGCAAATGCTGCATTGGGGATTGTCTTAGAGTTAAAAGCATAGCAGATGTCGTAACTGTGCGTTTTTAACTCGTGACGGATCTTTTTAATGGTATCAAAACAAATTTTACGTTTCGGATAGCCATCTACTACTCGGATACCGTGCTCTTCTAGCTTCGATACGTGCTCAGATTCTCCCTGAGTCATTATCGTCACTTGATGCCCTTGACGAGCTAGTTCGATAAAAATCGCAGCTTCTGGACGCAAACTATTCCATGCATGTAAGTAAGATGCACAAACTAAAATCTTCATCTATCGGTCCCTATTTAGCTTGGTCTGTTGAACGGTCTTCTGAGCGATTTTCAAGAATCCACAAGCCGACATATTTATTGAAATTCACCTGAGCGTAAGTCATAGCCATAATGAAACCGACACTACCATCCATAAAGCCACGACGGATAATATAGACTAAGAAGAACGTCCATATCGCTCGTAGTAGAGCGAGGAATAGGCCATGTGATTTCTTGCCTTTACGATGGTACTTTTGCGAGCCGAGCCAGGCGTACTGCGCTGCTTTATCTAGGCCGTGGCCATAGTCACGATGGGTGTAATGAAGAAGAAATCCCTTCAATATCCCTGTAGAGCCTTGCTCCGGAACGACGGTCTCGTGAACCTCGTCTAACGTATATCGAGAGCCTTCTCTCTTAAACAGTCTTAATACTGCACGAGCACTGCGGCCATGTTTTAGAGTCGTGCCATAAAGAGTCACTCCCCAAGGAAGTTTATAAGCAGTATGTTTAATTTGATCTTGTTTTAATAATTCAACAAGAGCCTTGCTCATTTCAGGGTCTAAAGCCTCATCTGCATCGATTGATAACACCCAATCACATGTCGCTTTATCTAGCGCTCTTTGCTTTTGCTTACCAAAGCCCGGCCAATCGGTGATGGTCACGTTGTCTGTGTATTTTTGACATATCTCAACGGTTGTGTCCGTTGATCCGCTGTCTAACACAATTAGCTCATCGGCAATATCAACCACAGATTTTAGGCAAGTTTCAATTCGGTCTTCTTCATTCTTGGTAATAACAATGACAGACAGGGTATGTTTTCTCATTATTCAGCCCTAGAATTTCCAATAGTTTAATGATTTACGGATTTTAAAGTTACGAATCCAATTTTTTGGCTTGTTATCTTGCCAGCCGCTTTCTAGCACATCAGTAATAGCACTCAGAACTCTCGCTGAGGATTGCCCATCTAAATATGGTGTTATTGACGGGCCGTAATGAGCGATAGCGTTATCTCTTTCTTCATTAGGTAGCATTGCTTGCTTAATTGCTGACTCTAATTGCTCGGCTTTAGTAATGTTAATAAAGCTTGCTTGAGGGTCTCGATTATTTACCGTGACAACAGGCTTATTGAGCAACAAGAATTCCTGAAATATCGATGAGTTGTCACACACCATAACATCAGCACGATGCTGCATTTCAATCACTCGATCATTGTCGAAGAACAGAAGGTTGTCCCCTTCCAACGCCTGGTATTTTTCTCGTGTCTCTTGCTTCATTTTAGGATGCAATGTGACTAACCATTGCCACTGGCTCAGTTTGCTTAGGCGCTTAAGCTCTTCATAAACCAATTCAGCACACGATAAGCTTGGCGAAAAGGTAGAAGCGAATAGAATTTGCGGTCTTTCAAAATGCTTGTCACTGGTTTGATAATTAAACAAGCTATCGAGCTTCAGCCACCCGGTCTCTTTAACTTGAAAATAGCCGCGCTGCTTAGCTAGCGGCTCAAGCGAGCTTGTTCTTTCATGGCCTTCGGTGCAATACAAATCAAATAGACCACGTTCAGGGTATAAGTTCCCACGTTTGCTCTCGTTCAAACCATGAAATACTTGTACCTTCAACCCTGGAATAAACGCTGGAACACGATCGCCGGGCACTAGAACGGCAGAAGGATTAAAGGCAATAGCTTCTGTCAAAGAGACGCTCTGCTCTTGATCCAGTAAAAGATGTTCAGAAGCGTCTTCACCAACAAGCAACCACTTAACCTCATGGCCGAGTTGCTTCGCGTAATCATAGAATGGGCGAAGAATAGCAAATGAATAATTTTGCTCGACGTAGAGCAAGAAACGATAGGTTTGATAGGTTTGCATAAGCGATGAGATAAAATTCACCATGTCCGTTTGAAAGCGCAACTAAGCATTTAATTATAACGCTCTTTACTTTCGAGATTGAAGAAAATACTCTTCTGAATATTGATTTTGCCTTCTGGTGTCACTGTTCTTATGCTTATACGACTTATCTATACTCTCATATTGTCATTAGCTTCTCCGCTACTGCTGTATGGGCTTTATAAGAGCAAACCTGGAAAGCCAAGTTTTGGTCAGCGTTGGAAAGAACATTTCGGGATCACACCGCAAACTCAAGGTAAGAATCCTATCTGGATTCACGCAGTATCGGTTGGTGAATCGATTGCCGCCGTACCGATCATAAAGCAACTGAAGCGACGCAATCCAAACCAAGCCATTATCGTTACCACCACAACCAGCACGGGTGCAGAGCAGATAGAAAAACTCGGTGATTTGGTCGAACATCGCTACATGCCGATTGATTTTTCTTGGTGTGTACGAGGCTTCCTTAAATCAGTAAAACCAAAGCAAATGTTGATTATGGAAACAGAGCTTTGGCCAAACACGTTACATTGCGTCGCGAAAGCTGGGATTCCTATTTCAGTACTCAACGCTCGCCTATCTGAGCGCTCGTGCCAGCGCTATGCTAAATTCCAATCCGTCTTTAACCTTCTAGCGAAAAACCTTTCTCAAGTACTCTGCCAATACCCAAGTGATGCTGAGCGTTTTATACGATTAGGGTTAGATAAAGCATCGGTGCATGTGACTGGGTCGATCAAGTTTGATATTGAAGTTTCAGCTGAACAAGTATCAAAAGGCAAAGCGTTACGTGAACAAATTGGCTTTGAACGCTGTGTGTGGATAGCAGCCAGCACTCATCAAGGCGAAGATGAAATTATCTTAGACGCTCATAAACAGCTCCTTAAAGACAATCCAAATACCTTGCTGATGATTGTGCCTCGTCACCCTGAACGATTCAGCCAAGTGACGGAACTGGCTAAACAGCAAGAATTCAACACCATCACTCGAACAAGTCAACAACCTATCGCCTCTGATGTTGAAGTGTATATTGCTGATACGATGGGAGAAATGTTGACCTTACTCGGTGGTGCTGATGTGTGTTTTATGGGAGGAAGCCTTGTAGGCGATAAGGTAGGTGGCCACAATCTTCTAGAACCAGCAGCTCTACAGCTACCCTTACTGAATGGCCCTAGCTACTTTAATTTTAGCGAGATCACCGACAAGCTACTGGAAGCCAATGCCGTGGTTATTTGTCAAGATAGCCAAGATATCGCAGGCCAACTCCAACAACTGTTCAAACAATCAGAACTGCGTAAAACTAAAGGCTTAGCGGCTTATCAAGTAGTTGAACAGAACCGAGGGGCGTTGAATAAAACCTTGGCATACATTCTTAGCTAATGGCCTTCTTAGCTAGTCACCACTCTTAACTAACAGCAACTAACCTTGGTAGCCTTGCAATAACGGTTCCCAATCCTGCTCTTGCCATTGAATCTGGCGCTTGTTCACTTCTTTTAAGAACGAGCGCTTTAAGCGATTCAAGTTGTCTTCTTTCCAGTCATCACCCGCTTGATGACCACACTTATCAAAGTCAATAATCCACACGTTTTGTGAAGTATCAAGCAAGATATTATGAATGTTGAGATCGGTATGATTAACCCCAGCATCGTGCATCTTGCGTACCTCTTGCCCAATTCGACGATAAACATCCGCATCTATCGGGCCATTGACCAAGACATCAACCAAATCTTTGGCATTGGGAATTCGTTCAGACATTAAGTCCGCTCGATAAAGTAGTCCGCTTTTAATGGCTCTAGCAGCAATGGGCTTCGGTACATTCACACCTGCGTTTGCCAATGCCTTGAGAACATTAAGCTCCATCGCACAGCGCGTGCTTTCCCAATCAGAGAAGCGATATTGGTCTTCGACTAGCTTCCCAAACAATCCGCCACGGCGATAATGGCGCAATGCGGCCTGTATTCCATCAAGCTGAATGAACCATGTGGTACCGCGTCCTTGAGCACTGCCTGAAATGGCGTCTTGTTGCTGCCAATATTCAGCCTCAAAAATCTGAGCGATATCGTCCTCTGGTACCTGAGCCAAAAGTTCAGGGTCGTACCAAATTGTTTGGTTCTTGGTGCTAATCGTTTCCATCTATGAGGCCTTTGGGTCGCTTTTCGTCATTGCTATTTTACAACTAATGCGAGTATCTGCATAATTCTGATGTTATTCACTTTTTTCGGGCACTTTATGTCACTGTTCTCAACTGCACCTCAATCTCTTTGCATACTTCGCCTCTCCGCGATTGGCGATGTTTGTCATGCTATTTCTGTGGTTCAAGCCATCCAGAAGCAGTGGCCTGAAACGAAAATCACTTGGATAACGGGCAAAATAGAAGCCATGCTGATCGGCGATCTACCCGGTATTGAGGTGATTGTTTTCGATAAGAAACAAGGCTTCAAAGGAATGCGTGAATTATGGCGTCAGCTATCTGATCGTAAATTTGATGCACTTCTGCATATGCAAGCCGCACTCAGAGCCAGCGTGCTATCTTGGGGGATAAAGGCGAAGTGCAAAGTGGGATTTGGCAAAAACCGTACTCGTGAAATGCAGTCACTCTTTACCAACCACCATCTACCTATTTCAGATAAGTTTCATGTGTTGGATAACTTTGCCGAATTTGCTCGCTACATTGGTGCCCCCTTCGATAAGCCTCAATGGGATATCCCTTTAACACCTGAAGATGAACAACTCGCAATTAGCACCATGGCAGACAAGCCGACCTTGGTTATCTCCCCAGCTGCAAGCAAAGATTCACGCAATTGGTTAACTGAGCGATATGCAGCTATTGCTGATTATGCTGTCGAACAAGGCATGCAAGTGGTGTTATGTGGTTCTCCGGCACCAAGAGAAGTTAACCTTGGTAGCGACATCGAAAAATTATGCCAGTCGCCAGTAACCAACTTGATTGGCAAAACGAACTTGAAGCAACTGACTGCCGTACTGAAACATGCAACGGTTGTATTGGCACCTGATACTGGCCCAGCCCACTTGGCAACTACGCAGTCAACGCCTGTAATCGGCTTGTACGCGCACAGCGATCCTCGTAGAACAGGACCTTACAACGATCTCGATATCGTAGTGAGTGTTTATCAACAGCACGTAGAAGCACAACAAGGTAAACCAGTCGCAGACCTTCCATGGGGAACCCGTGCTAAAGGCGATGACCTGATGAAAGACATCACACTCGATATGGTAAAGCAGCAACTCGATAAGGCCTTAAACTCTAGTAAAGCACCGAATTCGAACACTACATTAAGCAAGGACAGCTAAAATGAGCACACACGTTATTTATCCAGGAACTTTTGATCCGGTGACCAATGGCCACCTTGATATCATTGTTCGTGCCGCTAGCATGTTTGACCATATCACTGTTGGAGTAGCAGCGAGCCCAAGTAAAAAAACCATGTTTGAGTTAGATGAACGTGTAGAGTTGTTACGTGATGCGGTGTCTCACTTACCTAACGTATCTGTAGAGGGATTCTCAGGGTTACTAGTCGACTTTGCTAAACAGCAGCAAGCAAACGTATTAGTACGTGGTCTAAGAACAACCATGGACTTTGAGTACGAGTTTGGTCTCACTAGCATGTATCGTAAGCTCCTACCTGGCCTTGAAAGCGTATTTCTGACCCCTTCAGAAGAGTATGCTTTCCTCTCTTCAACCATTGTTCGTGAAGTCGCTATACATGGAGGAGACATAAGTCAGTTTGTGCCACAGAAAGTTGCAGATGAGATCAAACTGAAAACAGTGAAATAACCCTGCATTCAAAAACAAAAATAGCGCTCATTGAGCGCTATTTTTTATGACTGAAATTTGGGTTTTACAGTGAGTAGTAAGCCTTATACCAATCCGCAAATGCTTTGGCGCCTTCTTGGATTTTAACTTGAGGCTTATAGCCTACTGCTTCAAACAGATCTTCAGTATCGGCGTAAGTCGCGTACACATCACCAGGTTGTATTGGCATGAAGTTCTTCTTCGCTTCGATGCCTAAAGCCGTTTCCAATGCTTCAACGTAATCCATCAATTTAACTGGGCTACCATGACCTATGTTGAACACACGGTATGGTGCAGAGCTGGTCGCCGGTGATCCTTGCTCTACCGTCCAATCTGGCTGTTTTGCTGGAATTCGATCTTGTACACGAATAATGCCTTCAACGATATCATCGATATAAGTGAAGTCACGCATCATGTCGCCGTTGTTATAAATGTCGATTTCTTTGCCCGCTACGATTAGATTCGCAAACTTGAACATCGCCATATCAGGGCGACTCCAAGGGCCGTAAACCGTAAAGAAGCGAAGACCTGTCGTTGGTACGTCGTATAAATGAGAATAGGTATGCGCCATCAACTCATTCGACTTCTTAGTCGCGGCGTACAGTGAAATCGGGTGATCAACACTGTCTGCTGTATGGAATGGCATTTTTTGATTCAAGCCATAAACGGAACTCGATGAAGCATAAACGAGGTGTTCAACCTTATTATGGCGACAACCTTCAAGAATAGCTAAGTGACCGACAAGGTTGCTATCGGCATACGCCATTGGGTTATCAATTGAGTAACGAACGCCAGCTTGCGCTGCTAAATGAATCACACGGTCAAATTTTTGCTCAGCAAACAGCTTCGCCATGCCCTCTCTATCAGCAAGATCCAGCTCAATAAAGGTCAGGTTTTCATGTTCGATACGTTTAAGGCGGTCATGCTTTAAAGAGACTTCGTAGTAGTCATTCAAGTTATCAATACCGACAACCTCATGGCCTGCTGCGCATAGTCGCTCTGACACTGCAGAGCCAATAAAACCAGCAACGCCAGTTACTAAATATTTCATTCTACTATTCTCAATTCATATAATTAGTACAATTGTAGTCACTCGCTAGCCTATCGACTAGCAATAAAAAGTGAACACGAGTTCAGATTTTCTATACTTGGCACTCTTCGCAATAAAACGTATTGCGCTGTCCGATTTTTAGCTCTTGAATCAATGCTTCGCAGCTTGGACACTTTTCACCTGCTTTACCATACACTTGCAGCTCTTGTGCGAAGTAGCCTGGTTTACCATCAGCCTGAGAAAAATCTTTCAGCGTAGTACCACCTTGCTTGATAGCCGTTGCGAGTACTTGTTTAATCTCATCGGTTAACAAGATCCATTCGGCTTTGGTCACTTTGTTTGCCGATCGTAACGGGTGGATTTTTGCAGAGAACAAGGCTTCGTTAGCGTAGATATTCCCGACACCCACCACCACTTTGTTGTCCATGATGAACTGCTTGACGGCCACTTTACGCTTTTCTGCTTTCTCAGCAATGTAGTCAGCGTTGAAGTCATCGGTTAGTGGTTCAGGGCCAGAACCGAGCAACACAGGGTGTGTTTCGTCGGGAGCAGACCACAGCCAAGCGCCAAAACGACGTGGATCGTTGTAGCGTAGTACTTTTCCATTAGTGAGCTTAAGATCCACGTGATCGTGCTTTGCTGCTGGGAAGTCAGCATCTAATACGCGTAGTGAGCCAGACATACCAAGGTGAACAATGGCAGTGCCAGTATCCGTTTCAATCAATAGGTACTTTGCACGGCGCGAGATAGAGCGAATCACCTGCCCTTCTAATGCTTTTAACTCTTGTGGGATATCCCAACGCAGCTTAGGCGTGCGAAAAGTAAGGGTTTTAATGGTCTCGCCAACTAAATGAGGCGAGATCCCCATACGGCTTACTTCGACTTCGGGTAATTCAGGCATAGTTAGTCGTCCGATTTAGAGGAGTGGTTAGCGTTAAAGCTTGGAAACAGGTAGCTCTCTTCAATAGACACCGCCAACCACTGATCATTCCAGTTTTTTAACAACCAGAACTCAGGCAATTGATAATAGGTAATACGCTGGGGCTCTTCTTGGTCTTGATACCATACTTCGATGGTGTGTGGTGTATTTAACCGAGGCGTAAGGTCTGTGTAGGTCTGTGAGTCGACTTCCGTGCCCACAAGCTCTTTCCAACGTTGTGACAGCTCTTGTGCATTGGTGGCTTGAGGAAAGTCAGTATCTTCGAACTGGTAAACCCATTGATTATCTTGTTGAATGACAGACCACTTAGCAAAGTGTAACGCTTGAAGCTTTGCTGTTGGGTTCAGGAGATAAGGATAAGGGCTATCAACCTGCGGTTCAGGCTCGATAAGGTACGCTTTGATCAATGTTGGAAGGTTTAACACGCCAATAAAAGCGATCACACTGAACATGAGTATGTTGTTCCACCGGCGTCCACGATATCTCATCTGATTCTGCTCATCTAACCTATTGAACATTCAGTATATCGTGAAAGTGGCAATACTTTCTATGTTGTACAGATTTCTATCTATCAGAGGCTATATCAAGCAAGAATAATTGAGTTCCTCAAATTTTAGATATAAAAAAACCCAGCGATTAAACTGGGTTTTTCAATTCTTTCTTCTACTGAAGAAGAGCAAAAAAAGCATCAATTACTTGATTTTAGCTTCTTTGTACATAACGTGCTGGCGAACTACTGGATCAAACTTTTTGATCTCAAATTTGCCTGGCATGTTACGCTTGTTCTTATCAGTTGTGTAGAAGTGACCAGTACCTGCAGAAGATACTAGACGAATTTTCTCACGAATGCCTTTAGCCATTGCTTAATTCCTCTTAAACGTTTTCGCCACGTGCACGGATATCAACAAGAACAGCATCGATGCCTTTCTTATCAATGATACGCATGCCTTTAGCAGTTAGACGTAGTTTAACAAAACGTTTTTCGCTCTCTACCCAGAAACGATGAGTTTGTAGGTTCGGCAGAAAACGGCGCTTAGTAGCATTGCGTGCGTGTGAACGGTTGTTACCCGTTACTGGACGCTTACCAGTTACTTGGCATACTCGGGACATGAATGTCTTCTCCAATCGTTTCAGCTCGATATCAACCTTGGTGGCCGAACCTCTCTATCAATTAAAATAGAAGGTAAAAACCGTTATGGAAAATCCATACAAGGCTATCAAAGGTCGCGCATTATACTAACTTGACACGCATTGCTCAAGACCCGAACAGATCCTTTTTACGGATTTCGTGATCTTTTTTTGTGCAGCGCAGCTTGCTTGAGTAATCAGAGCTGATTTTAGGTCTAAAAATGTGGCCGGAATAATAGCAGATTTAACGCAACTAACAACCTAAAATGTGATTCAAATCCATCCACGCTCTGCAAAAGAGACAACTTCGCCATCTCCAACGACAAAATGGTCGAGAACTCGGATGTCCACCAGCGCTAATGCGTCGGTCAATCGGCGTGTAATCCTCCTATCCGCTTGGCTGGGCTCCGCGACACCCGAAGGATGGTTATGAGCCAAGATTAATGCCGCCGCATTGTGATGAAGTGCCCGTTTAACCACTTCCCGTGGGTAAACCGATGCGGCATCGATGGTTCCTTCAAACATAACTTCGTCTTTGATTACCCTATTTTGGTTATCGAGGAACAATATATAGAAGGCTTCTCGCTGGCGATCACGCAACATGCTCGAAAGATAAAGCTTAGTATGACTAGGGCTAGTGAGTGCATCTCCGCGAGATAACGTCTCTGCTAGATAGCGCTGTGTCATCTCTAACACAGCCTGTAATTGAGCATACTTGGCCTGCCCCATCCCTTTATGGGCACAAAATTCTTCCTGCGTTGCTGAAAAAAGGTGACGGAGCGAGCCAAAGTCTTTGATCAACTTATCAGCGAGTTCCAACACGTTCATTCCTTGTGTCCCTGTTCGCAGAAATATCGCGAGCAGTTCCGCATCACTCAAAGAATCAGGCCCTCGACTCAATAACTTTTCTCTCGGCATCGATTCGGCAGGCATTTTATCTATTGGCATATAAAAGCTAATCACTAGTAATGAACACGACCCACCACCTTAATGAGATCGTAACCGGAGATCCTTCGATAGAGATAAAAGGAAACGAGTCACTAGCAAAACCGTGTAATTGATAAGTTTGATAACACCAACTTGATGAGCGTCAAATCTGTTCTAATTCTGCTTCTAGGCACTAATCCTTTGTTCTGATATCGTAAGTCCCAGAGAAATTAAGGAACAGAATCATGCAAACATTGGTTAATCAACTGGATAACGCTGACCTACAAGGCCTAGCTGGGAAAAAAATCCTACTTGGCATTAGTGGTGGTATCGCTGCGTATAAATGTGCCGAACTGACTCGACGCTTAATTGAGCGTGGAGCACAAGTACAAGTCGTGATGACAAATGCAGCCAAGGAGTTCATCACTCCTCTCACCATGCAAGCCGTCTCTGGAAGGCCAGTGTCTGATAGTTTGCTTGATCCTGCTGCTGAGGCTTCCATGGGGCACATCGAGCTCGCAAAGTGGGCTGACTTGGTATTACTAGCACCAGCAACCGCAGACCTGATTGCTCGCATGACAGCTGGCATGGGTAACGACCTACTGACGACTTTGGTTTTAGCAACCGATGCGCCAGTTGCGGTATCTCCAGCAATGAACCAGCAAATGTACAGCCACCCTGCCACTCAAGAGAACATCGCAACTCTAAAGCGTCGTGGTTGTGAAATTTGGGGGCCAGCAGCTGGCGAGCAAGCGTGTGGTGATGTCGGTATGGGGCGTATGCTAGAGCCAATGCAGATCGTACATCGTTGTGAAGACTTCTTCCAACCTAAGCCGCTTACTGGCCGTTCTGTGCTTATTACTGCAGGGCCGACTCGTGAAGCCATCGACCCTGTGCGTTACATTACTAACCACAGCTCAGGCAAGATGGGTTATGCACTGGCTGAAGCGGCCGCTAAACAAGGCGCAACAGTGACTCTAATCAGTGGCCCTGTTTCATTAGCGACGCCAAACAAGGTTAATCGTATCGATGTCGACAGCGCTCAACAGATGTTTGATGCGGTTACTGCTAACGCTTCTCAACACGATATTTTCATCAGCTGCGCCGCGGTTGCCGATTACCGCCCTGAGACCATCGCAGACCAAAAGCTTAAAAAGGTCGACGGTAAAGACGACATGACCATTCAAATGGTTAAGAATCCAGATATCGTCGCTTCTGTCGCTTCAATGACGGAAGGACGCCCATTTACTGTCGGCTTCGCAGCGGAAACTCAAGATGTTGAGAAGTACGCACGCGGTAAACTGGAAAGAAAGAACCTCGATATGATCTGCGCCAACGACGTCTCAGTCGAAGGGCAAGGCTTCAATAGCAATAGCAATGAGCTGCACCTTTATTGGAAAGGCGGCGATAAATCTCTGCCACTGGAAAGCAAAGACACACTTGGTTTCCAGATCCTCGCTCAGATCCAACAGCTTATTGATGCATAAACGCACAAATTTGCTCTGACAATCTGCTGACACCTCTCGATTCTGTTGACCTAGGGCTTACAAAACTAGGAAACAGAATTGAATGGTGTTTATAATCCTTCTTCACTCAATCCTCATCTTTAGGAAAGGAAGTAAATAGATGGCTGGTACTCGAAAATCAAACCGTCGTGAAGAAATCCTACAAGCTCTCGCACAAATGTTGGAATCGACCGAAGGTGCTTCTCGTATCACAACGGTAAAGTTGGCCAAGCAAGTTGGTGTTTCTGAAGCTGCGTTATACCGCCACTTCCCAAGCAAAGCCCGCATGTTTGAAGGCCTGATCGAGTTCATTGAAGAAGCGTTGATGTCTCGAATCAACCGTATTCTGGATGAAGAGAAAGACACGCTAGAGCGCATACGCCTAGTACTACAACTTATCTTAGTTTTCTCAGAACGTAACCCAGGCCTGACTCGAATTTTATCTGGTCATGCTCTAATGTTTGAAAATGAACGCCTGCGTGATCGCATCAACCAACTTTTCGAACGCATTGAGACGCAACTTCGCCAGATCCTGCGTGAAAGAAAGCTTCGTGAAGGGAAATCATTCCCGGTTGATGAGAAAATCTTAGCCGCTCAACTGCTCGGTCAAGTTGAAGGCAGCTTGAATCGATTTGTTCGCTCAGACTTCAAATATCAACCAACAGAAAACTTTGATGCTTATTGGGCACTGCTAAGCGCTCAGATTAAGTAGCAATCAAATTAAGTGGCAATCAAATCTTAAGTGATGGTTATGACGACGAAAACTTCTTCAGCAAACGGCACAGCACAACACGTGATTACTAAGCCGCCTTTTACTCTAGCTCTACTTCACCCTAAATATTGGGGTGTATGGTTTGGTTTTGGGTTATTGGCGCTTATTGTTAACGTTCTCCCTTATCGCCTCTTACTGCTGTTAGGCCGATCGTTAGGCTCTTTGGGTGCTCGCTATGGTAAAAAACGCGTCGCGGTAGCAACACGTAACTTGGAGCTCGCCTTCCCAGACAAGCCAGCAGATGAAGTCGCGGCAATGGTCAGTGAGAACTTTAAGAACACAGGTATGGCACTCATCGAAACCGGCATTACCTGGTTCTGGCCAACGTGGCGTTTCAAGCGAATCCTAGTAGATAAAGACACCCAAACACTGCGTACACATAAAGCCAACGGTAAAGGTGTTCTTCTATGCTGTGTGCATGCCTTAAATCTAGAGATCACTGCGCGAGCAATGGCTGTATTAGGTATTTCTGGTTTAGGTGTTTATCGCCCGCACAACAATCCGGCTTATGAATTCATTCAATACCGTGGTCGTACTCAAAACGGCAACCGCCTGATTCACCGTAAAGACGTGAAGCGTATGATTCGAATCCTGCGTCAGGGTGAGATCCTTTTCTACCTACCGGATCATGATTACGGTCGTAACAAGTCTGTGTTTGTGCCTTTCTTCGCTGTAGAAGATGCATGTACTACAACAGGCACTAGTATTCTGGCTTATACGAGCCGATGCGCACTTGTTCCGGGTTCTGGTTTTAGAAATGCCGATGGCAAGTATGAGATCATGGCCGATGAATCGATCGAAGATGACTATCCACAGAAAGATGAGAAAGCGGCTGCCGCCTACATGAACCGCTACCTTGAGAAGATTATCTTAAGAGCACCAGAACAGTGGATGTGGCTGCACAAGCGCTTTAAGACCATGGAAGACCCAGAAGTGGAGCGCGGCATTCGTTATAAATAATGAATACTGAATACTGAACCAAAAGAAAAGGGGCTGATGAATCATCAGCCCCTTGTGCATTCTATAGTCTAATTACGAGTAGTATTAGATGCCGTATTGAGCACGGTACGCTTTTACTGACTCTAGATGTGCTGCGTCTGTGCCTTTCTCTTCAAGGAAAGTCACCAAGTCAGTCAGGCTAACGATTGAGATAATCGCACAACCGAAGTCACGCTCAACTTCTTGAATCGCAGACAGTTCGCCTTTGCCCTTCTCTTGACGGTCGATAGCAACAAGCACGCCCGCTAAATCAGCGCCATTTGCTTGGATGATTTCCATCGACTCACGAATCGCAGTACCTGCAGTGATCACGTCGTCCACTAACATGATGCGACCTTCAAGCGCGCTACCGACAAGGTTGCCACCTTCACCGTGGTTTTTCGCTTCTTTACGGTTGAAGCAGTAAGGCGTGTCTACATCGTGGTGATCCGCTAGTGCAACCGCTGTCGTCGTTGCAATTGGGATACCTTTGTATGCAGGACCAAATAGTACATCAAACTCAATGCCAGAATCAGCCAATGCTGCTGCGTAGAAGCGACCTAAGCGCGCTAGGTCACGACCTGTATTAAACAATCCAGCATTGAAGAAGTAAGGGCTCTTGCGGCCAGACTTTAAAGTAAACTCACCAAACTTAAGTACTTCTTTCTCTAGTGCAAATTCAATAAATTCACGTTGATATGCTTTCATGCTCATCCTCTATGTTTACTCAATAAAACTTAACTTACGCCCTGTACCACCCTTTCAGGTTTTACAGACAAAAAAATAGCCCCCAAATTGGGAGCTATTAAAAATGACTAGTCGGCCAACGCAGCTTTCTGCGCTTCGACGATATCGGCAATGCCCTTATTAGCCAGGGCTAAAAGCTGCATCAGCTCTTCGTGGCTGAACGGTTCGCCTTCTGCGGTACCTTGAATCTCAATCATCTTACCGTCTTCCGTCATTACAACGTTCATGTCGGTATCGGCTGCTGAGTCTTCAACGTACTCAAGGTCACACAGTGCTTGTGCACCAACGATGCCCACTGAAACTGCCGCTACGTGGCCTTTCATTGGGTTCTTTTTCAGTTTGCCGCTTGCTAGTAGGCTGTTGATAGCATCAGCCATTGCAACGCTTGCACCTGAGATAGAAGCAGTACGAGTACCGCCGTCTGCTTGGATAACATCACAATCGACAGTGATCATAATTTCACCCATTACTTTCAGGTCAACAACAGCACGTAGGCTACGAGCGATCAGACGTTGGATTTCCATCGTACGACCACCTTGCTTGCCGCTCGCCGCTTCACGACGGTTACGAGTGTGCGTTGCACGTGGCAGCATGCCGTATTCAGCCGTTACCCAACCCTTTCCTTGGCCTTTTAACCAACGCGGTACGTTTTCTTCTACCGTCGCATTACATAGAACTTTAGTGTTGCCGAACTCAACTAATACAGAACCTTCAGCATAAGCTGTGTAGTTACGAGTAATTTTAATTGGACGAATTTGATCTACAGCGCGGTCATTTGGACGCATTGGTATCTACCTTATTAACAGTCTGAAGTGATTTACTATCGAAAGAGTGCATCACCTAAGAAAGGGGTGAGACAGTTTTGATTGGGGCAAGATTATATAGCAGTTTATCGTGCAAATCTATTTACCGTTCAAAGCTATTTACCACGAAAGGCTATTTACAGTGAAAAGCGACAGGCTTCGAGAGCACACCATATCGTGATACTATGCGTGCGCGTTATTTTCAGAATGATAAAAGACAGGAAAATTCGATGATTTATAGTATGACCGCGTACGCACGCAAAGAAGTAAAAGGCGATTGGGGCAGCGCAGTATGGGAAATCCGTAGTGTAAACCAACGCTACCTAGAAACTTACTTCCGTATGCCTGAACAGTTCCGTGGTTTAGAGCCAATCTTGCGTGAGCGTTTCCGTAAGCGTCTTGCACGCGGTAAGGTTGAATGTAACCTACGCTTTGAAGCAAACCCTGCTGCAAAGGGCGAACTAAGCATTAACGAAGGTTTGGCTCAGCAAGTAATCAATGCTGCGAACCAAGTAATGACGATGACAGGTGAAGACAGCCGTTTGAACCCATTCCAAGTCATGAATTGGCCTGGTGTGATGGAAACGCCAGAGCAAGACATGGATGCCATCAACAAAGACCTACTTGAAGCATTCAACGATGCTATCGCAGAGTTCATTGATGCTCGTGCTCGTGAAGGTGAGAACATGAAGGCGCTAATCGTACAGCGCTTAGATGCAATCACTGAAGAAGTAGTGAAAGTTCGTGCACGCATGCCTGAGATCCTAGAGTGGCAACGTGAGCGTCTTCTTACCAAATTTGAAGATGCGAAAATCGAACTTGAAGGTTCTCGTGTTGAGCAAGAGCTTATCCTGCTAGCGCAGAAGTCAGACGTAGCAGAAGAGCTAGACCGTCTAGATTCTCATGTGAAAGAAGCGAATGCAGTACTGAAGAAAGGCGGCGCTTGTGGCCGTAAGCTAGACTTCATGATGCAAGAGTTCAACCGTGAGTCAAACACGCTAGCGTCTAAGTCTATCAGCACAGACATCACAGCATCAGGCGTAGAGCTTAAGGTTCTTATCGAACAGATGCGTGAGCAAATTCAGAATATTGAATAACAGTTTGTCAGTAACACGCTGAATAGCCATTAACTGAATCAGTGTTGATTAACTAACAGTGTTGATTAGATCAAGATAAGCTCCTAGTTTTAGGGGCTTTTTTTGTGGATACAATAATGCCAATCACCGTAAGTAAATGAGCAAAAATCGGAGATCAGAGAGTTGAACCGGAAAAGTAACTTAGAACGAAGTATAGATTGTGGATTGCGATAAGGGGGTAACGAAGTAGTGGGTATAACGAAATAATGGGATAACGAGAGTAAAAAGGTATTAAGGGTATTTCAGAGGGAAATAAAAATTTCTAAACAGGAGATAAGAAGTTAAAGCAGAAGAGGTATAGAAAGTGAAGATTAAGCTGGGAAAGTGACGCAAGTTGCTGTTGCAACCTGCGCCGACTTAAAATCTTATAGAGCTACAACGTTTGCAGCTTGAAGACCTTTTTGGCCTTGCTCTACTTCGAAAGACACTTGTTGGCCTTCTTTAAGAGTCTTGAAACCTTCAGAAGCGATTGCACGGAAGTGTACGAATACGTCAGCGCCGCCGTTGTCTTGAGTTAGGAAACCGAAACCTTTCTCTTCGTTAAACCATTTTACTACGCCGTTTGTTTTGTTAGACATGATGTGTCCCTTATATAAAAATAAAAAATTAATCGCCAAAAGTGCGATGCGCTGAAAGCTTGAATTATTTAATGTATCTATGAAGCCAAGGGAAACACTGAGAATAACAATGAAGCAATACTAAGGGTTTTACTTTACAACTGATGTTTCATTTAATAACTCTGAAAACAGAGCGAGGCCATTCTTGGTGATCTGGGTCGGGTTGTAAAGCTTTATTTGAAAATAATTGATGTTTTTTTGTTCGGTTGGCTTGAATTCAAGCCCAGCTAGGTCGCCGGGCTTGATTTGTAAGACTTTGATCTCAAAAAATTTACTCGTCCGGCTGCTTAGTTCTGAGATCGACATATGGCCAGTAATGGTGACCGACTCGAATCAACAGAGTTGCTGCTGCTAAGATAAATGCCGCTAAAGATAACCAAACGATCAATACCGCATCGAGTTCTTTCATGCCCAAAGTGATGTAACGAGCAATCGCCATCATCGCGATATAGATTGGGTATCGCACTGGGATCTTACCGTTCATCACAAACTGCTGAACCATCGCCAACACTTCTAAATAGATAAACATCAGCAGAATGTCGGTCAATTGCACTCGGCGTTCAGCGAAGACATGCATGAACTCTTCGACCATCGCAAACAAGGTCGCGAGCGTGATCGCCACCAGCAATACCGCTTCCATAATGTGGAATACTTTTAAAAACGGCTTACTAAAAGATTTAGGTAAGTGAGAAGGCATAGTCACTCTTCAAAAAATAATTAATCCAGTCTCTACAATAGCATGCATCAATATAAGTCGCGTACTGTCAAAGCACCGACTTTAGGCTAACGCCATCAACTCATCGGTAACCAACATTAAGAAGCAACGGTAAAAAGCAACAAATACAAAAATGGCCCCGCATTCACTGCAGAGCCATCTGTTTGTCTTTTACTTAGCGACTTCTTAGTGACTAATTAGCCTTAAAGCAGAATCAGGTAAGTTAAGAACACCACACACAGTCCGTAGATAAGCGGGTGTACTTCTTTGCGCTTACCTGCCACAACCATTGTGAATGCGTAGCTGATGAAGCCCATCGCCATACCGTTCGCTGGAGAGAAGCTTAGCACTGTGAACATGATGGTAAAGAAGGCTGCAATGCGTGACTCTTTCTTTTCCCAGTTGATCTGACCAAGACGACCTACCATGTAGATGCCGACTACTACCATCGCCGGTGCAACCATTGCAGCCGAGAAGATAGAGAAGATTGGGTATAGGAATAGCGAGATTAGGAACAGACCAGCCACCATGACTGCTGCCAAACCCGTTTTTGCACCTTGAGAAGAAGCGATGCCAGACTCAGAGAAAGCAGTGATCGATGTGGTACCAAGAATTGAACCAATCACAGTACCGCCCGCATCTGCTACTAGAGCCGATTTCGCGTTTGGCACCTTGCCGTCTTTATCGATGATACCCGCATCACGGCCAACGCCGACAATGGTGCTCAAGCCATCAAAGAAATCGACAATCAAGAAGATAAGTACGATGAACAGTAGGTCGAACATTTTCTCTGGCGTGAAAGCAGAGAAATCAAAGATAGCGCCGAAGCTGCCTGCCATGCTTGGTGGCATAGCAATGAACTGCTCTGGGATTGGTGCGTTTGAAGTGCCCATGAAGACGTCAGCAAGAATCGTCAACACGATAGCAGAAACGAATGAGATGAACGTTGCTAGCTTGATGTCACGAACCATACAACCCAGTGCAATGAAGATGCTCACGTAAGCGATGATCACTTTTGGATCAGAAATGTCGCCTAAGCCTACCAATACGAATGGGTTAGAAACGATGATGCCCGCATTCTTAAGACCTAAGAAAGCAATGAACAGTCCGAGAGACACGGTAATCGCCAACTTCAAATCTTCAGGAATCGATTCAATCATCGATTTACGAATATTGGTCAATGAGAACGCAAGGTACAAAATACCAGATAGGAAGATACCGAACAGCGCTTCATTCCAAAGCACGGCAACAGATCCACTTAACAGCAGACCTTTGAAAAAGCCGTTCATACTCATGCCCGGCGCTAGCATTACAGGGTAGTTGCCCCAAATGCCCATAATTAGGGTTGCGATTGCCGCAGACAGAGCCGTTGCAGTAAACACGGCACCTTTGTCCATGCCTGGAATATCACCCAAAATTGCTGGGTTAACCGCCAGAATGTAACTCATCGCCAAGAAAGTAATGAAACCCGCATACAGCTCAGTGCCAATCGTGGTTTTTCTTTCAGTGATTTTAAACATCGAATCAAGCGAGCCAGAGGTGTTCTGGGCTTTCAGGGTGGAATCGGTACTCACAACAAAACCTTTGCAATAAATTAAGAATTTGGTGATTCAAATGCTGTGAGAATAGAGAGGTCTCTACACTAAAAACTGTAGTCACCAAGGTAGGCTCGGTAGTAGAAACATCTAGACCTTTTTACTAGACATATACAGCATTTAATCGTTTGCGCGGATTGTAAGGATTGAGATTAAAACTTCAACAAATTTTGTCCAGATCACATAAAAAAGTACCGATGACGAGTCATTACATTTATACAAAGATCTTTGAGAAGATCATTTGCTGATAAATAACGATCAAGCCAGTTGTTCTCAATCATCTAAATATGCTACTCTTCGCCTCCATTTTTCTGACCTAATTTTCACCAGTTGCTTCTATTAGTTTTACTCGTTATCTCTTTATAGACGTAACCAACGGCACAATTAGTAGATGCGCCATCGGAACAAAAATTAGAGTCAGTGCTATCTTTTAAAGTGTAGGTTTATTGCCTTCACTCAATCCAACCAACAGTGGAAATATACAGATGGGCAAAGGTACTCTTTACATCGTATCTGCACCTAGTGGCGCAGGTAAGTCGAGCTTGATCTCAGCAATGCTAGAAACCAATCCAACCTACGCAATGAAGGTATCTGTTTCACACACCACTCGCGGTATGCGCCCTGGTGAAGAAAATGGTGTTCACTACCACTTCGTAGAGAAGCATCATTTTGAAGACCTTATTACTAAAGGTGAATTCCTAGAGTACGCTGAAGTGTTCGGCAACTACTACGGTACTTCACGCGTTTGGATTGAAGAAAACCTAAACCGCGGTATCGATGTATTCCTAGATATCGACTGGCAAGGTGCTCGTCAGATCCGTGAACAAATGCCTCAAGCGAAGAGTGTATTCATTCTTCCACCATCAAATGGTGAACTAGAGCGTCGTTTGAATGTTCGCGGTCAAGACAGCGACGAAGTTATTGCGAAACGCATGAGCGAAGCAAAATCAGAGATTTCTCACTATGCAGAATATGATTATGTGATCGTGAATGACGACTTTGATGCAGCCCTAATGGACTTCAGAGCTATCATTCGTGCGGAACGCTTAAAAGAAGATAAGCAAGCAGCGAAATACAGCGGCATGCTTACTGCTTTATTAGCGGAATAATCTAGATCCCCTAGATTTTCTATTGAGATAAGTATACGGTGATCTAGAAAGTATCTAGTTAAACTTGTATACTTTCTCGTCATCAAAAATTTATTAGTTAATTACTATTTGGAGTCCTCATGGCACGCGTAACTGTTCAAGACGCTGTTGAAAAAGTTGGCAACCGTTTCGACCTAGTTCTTATTGCGGCTCGCCGCGCACGTCAAATGCAAACTGGCGGTAAAGATTCACTAGTGCCTGAAGAAAACGATAAGCCAACGGTTATCGCTCTTCGCGAAATCGAAGAAGGTCTTATCACTAAAGACGTACTAGATGCTCGTGAACGTCAAGAGCAACAAGAGCAAGAAGCGGCTGAACTTGCAGCAGTAAGCAGCATCGCTCACACTCGTTAGCTCATATTCGCAAAAAGCGTCATTCGAACTAATTAACCTTCCGGGCCTTTAATTTGTATCTATTCGATAGCCTCAAAGACGTTGCCCAAGAATACCTAACAGAGCCTCAAATTGAGGCTCTGCGTCAATCTTATGTGGTAGCGAGAGACGCCCATGAAGGGCAAACCCGCTCAAGCGGTGAACCATACATTATCCACCCTGTAGCTGTTTCAAGAATCCTGGCAGAAATGCGTCTGGATATCGAAACCCTGCAAGCTGCTCTGCTTCATGATGTCATCGAAGACTGTGATGTCACTAAAGAAGATCTAGAGGAAAAATTTGGCAATACCGTTGCTGAATTGGTTGATGGTGTATCTAAGCTGGATAAGCTTAAATTTCGTGATCGCAAAGAAGCGCAAGCAGAGAACTTCCGCAAGATGGTTCTCGCCATGGTGCAAGACATCCGCGTTATCTTGATCAAATTAGCTGACCGTACTCACAACATGCGCACGCTTGGGGCACTTCGTCCTGACAAAAAGCGTCGTATTGCTCGTGAAACCCTAGAGATTTATTCTCCACTAGCTCACCGTCTTGGTATTCATAACATCAAGACCGAACTAGAAGAGCTGGGCTTTGAAGCCCTCTATCCTAACCGTTATCGCGTACTTAAAAACGTCGTGAAAGCTGCGCGTGGTAACCGTAAGGAAATGATCCAACGTATCCATAGTGAAATTGAAGGCCGCCTTGAAGAGGTCCGTTTGCCTGCTCGCGTACTTGGTCGTGAAAAAAACCTGTTCTCCATCTACAACAAGATGAAAACTAAAGAGCAGCGCTTCCACACCATTATGGACATCTACGCTTTCCGCGTGGTGGTTGATACCCCAGATACTTGTTATCGCGTACTTGGTCAGGCTCACAGCCTGTACAAGCCTCGCCCTGGCCGCATGAAAGATTACATTGCGGTACCAAAAGCCAACGGCTACCAATCTCTGCACACGTCAATGATCGGCCCTCACGGGGTGCCAGTTGAGGTTCAGATCCGTACTGAAGATATGGATCAAATGGCAGACAAAGGTGTCGCAGCGCACTGGTCTTACAAAGGCAACGGCTCACGCAGCAGTAATGGCACAACCGCACAGGTTAAAGCACAACGTTGGATGCAGAGCTTACTTGAGCTGCAACAAAGCGCGGGTAACTCATTCGAATTCATTGAAAACGTTAAGTCTGATCTGTTCCCAGATGAGATCTTCGTGTTCACGCCGAAGGGTCGCATTGTCGAACTTCCGGCAGGCGCAACAGCGGTCGATTTTGCTTACGCGGTACATACCGATGTCGGCAACATGTGTGTAGGTGCTCGTGTAGACATGAACCCTTACCCACTCAGCAAATCACTGAAGAACGGTCAAACCATTGAGATCATCAGTGCTCCGGGCGCACGTCCGAATGCAGCATGGCTCAACTACGTGGTGACATCACGTGCGCGTACTAAGATCCGTCAGGTTCTGAAGACTATGCGCCGCGAAGAGTCGATTACCTTAGGTCGTCGTCTACTGAACCACGCACTTGGCGAACACTCGATTGGTGATATCGGCCAAGAGAACGTTGAACATGTATTGTCTGATCTTCGTCTCGACAGTATTGAAGACTTGCTAGCGTCAATTGGTCTTGGTGAGCTGATGAGTATCGTGATTGCTCGTCGCCTACTAGGTGATGCTGACGAACTGACTGAAGTAGAAAACAACAGCGACACGCCTAGGAAGAAACTTCCAATTCGTGGTGCTGAAGGTCTACTACTGACGTTCGCTAACTGTTGTCACCCAATTCCAGATGATCACATCATTGCCCATGTATCGCCAGGTCGTGGCCTTGTGGTTCACCGCGAAACGTGTCCAAACGTTCGTGGTTACCAGAAAGAACCAGACAAATACATGGCGGTTGAATGGTCTGACGATTACGACCAAGAGTTCACCGCTGAACTTCAGGTTGATCTGCAGAACCACCAAGGTGCACTGGCTGAGTTAACTAACGTTATCTCAAAAACAGGCTCTAACATTCACGGTATTTCAACCGAAGAACGTGATGGACGCCTGTACACAGTGACTATCTTGCTGACGACCAAAGATCGTATTCACCTTGCAAGTATTATGAAAAAGCTACGTGTGATGCCACACGCACTGAAAGTAAGACGTCGTAAGAACTGATCAAAGTAAAGATGAGGGATTCGAGATGGCGAGATGCGAAGAGCAAAAAACTTCGTGACTCACCATCTTGGCTCCACATCTTTTTTAATCTTTTCGTATCTCGTTTACTCGTACCCCGTATCTGCTCTTCATTCCTTCGTGTCTCGTTTACCCGCATCCCGCATCTGCTCCTAATCTGCTCTTTCGCTTTATCCTGTACAAAAATCCAGTAAAATGCTTGAATAGATTATCTCTCTTACGTTTATGAGCCTTGTTATGTCACAGCTTTTATCTGCTATCCCTCTCAACTCTTTATCTGGAGTCGGCGCTAAAGTCGCAGAGAAACTAGAGAAGGTTGGGCTTAACAATGTACAAGACCTGCTATTTCACCTGCCTTTGCGCTATGAAGATCGAACGCGTATCTATCCAATCGTAAAACTGCATGCTGGTTTATGGGCAGCAGTGCAAGGCAAGGTAATGCACATCGATACCATTTTCGGTAAACGTAAGATGCTCGCAGTAAAGATCAGTGATGGTAATGGCACTATTACACTGCGTTTTTTCAACTTCACTGCAGGCATGAAGAATAACTTTGCCGAAGGCAAACAAGTGCATGCTTATGGTGAGATCAAGCGCGGTAATATGGGGCTTGAGATCGTCCACCCTGACTACAAATTCTTTGCGCCGAGGCAACAGCCAGACGTTGAAGCCAATCTGACTCCGGTGTACCCAACCACCGAAGGGCTAAGACAAGTCACGCTGCGTAATCTTACCGATCAAGCCTTAGAGCTAATCGACAAGGCCGCAGTTAACGAGCTTCTCCCATCAGGTTTATACGACCACCAAATTACCCTCGCACAAGCACTGCATACCATTCACAGGCCGCCCCCGGGCATTGACCTAGAGCTGTTTGATGAAGGCAAGCACCCTGCGCAACTGCGCCTAATTATGGAAGAGTTACTGGCTCAAAACCTGTCTATGTTGTCTGTTCGTAGCAAAGGGCAGCAAGACAAGGCAATGCCTTTTCCTCCAGTAAACACCCTTAAAGATAAGCTACTGGCTCAGCTGCCGTTTTCACCAACCAATGCCCAAGCACGAGTGACCAAAGAGATCGAAGCTGACTTGGAAAAGCCGCATCCTATGATGCGTTTAGTGCAAGGTGATGTGGGCTCTGGTAAAACCTTAGTCGCTGCACTGGCGGCGGTTCGCGCATTGGAACACGGTCAACAAGTAGCACTTATGGCACCCACTGAACTACTCGCAGAACAACACGCGATTAACTTTGCCAACTGGTTTGAGGCAATGGGTATTCAAGTTGGATGGCTAGCAGGTAAGCTCAAAGGCAAAGCTCGTGAAACTGAACTAACACGTATTGCCAGTGGCGAAGCGCAAATGGTGGTCGGTACTCATGCCCTGTTCCAAGAGCATGTCGAGTTCAAAAACCTTGGTTTAGTGATCATTGATGAGCAACACCGATTTGGTGTCCACCAGCGATTAGAGCTACGTGAGAAAGGCGCAAAGCAAGGCTACTACCCCCATCAGTTGGTCATGACCGCTACCCCAATCCCACGAACGTTAGCAATGACGGCCTATGCCGACCTCGAAACTTCGATTATTGATGAACTGCCACCGGGACGAACCCCAATTCAAACCGTGGCAATTCCTGATACCAAGCGCGATGACATTGTTGAACGTGTGAAAAATGCGTGTCTCAATGAAGGCAAACAAGCCTACTGGGTATGTACGCTGATTGATGAATCGGAAGTACTGGAAGCTCAAGCTGCAGCTGATACAGCAGAAGAGCTACAACGCAAACTGCCTGACGTAAAAATTGGTTTAGTCCATGGCCGTATGAAACCCGCCGAGAAACAAGCGGTGATGCGAGAGTTCAAAGAGAACAAGCTGCATCTATTGGTTGCGACAACCGTGATTGAAGTGGGTGTGGATGTTCCGAATTCGAGCTTAATGATCATCGAGAACCCAGAACGTCTTGGCCTAGCGCAACTGCACCAACTGCGTGGCCGTGTCGGCCGAGGTTCGGTCGCAAGTCATTGTGTATTGTTGTATCACTCTCCGCTGTCTAAAACCGCTCAGAAACGCCTAGGTGTGCTACGTGAAAGTAACGATGGCTTTGTGATTGCACAGCGCGACTTAGAAATCCGTGGCCCCGGTGAATTGCTCGGTACCAAACAAACTGGCTTGGCTGATTTCAAGATCGCCGATCTAATTCGTGACCAACGTTTGATACCTGAAGTGCAGCGTATTGCGCGTCATATTCACGATAGCTACCCAGACAATGCTAAGGCGATCATCAACCGTTGGTTGGGTGAACGCGATGTTTACTCTAAGGCGTAGTTAACACTAAGGCATAGTTAACACTGAGACCGTATTCAAACGTAAAAAAGGCTTCCTCAAGGAAGCCTTTTTAGTGTGCGTTACTTTCATCATCAAAGTCCATGGTTAGCAATTCGTCATCCTCGGAGAGGGAAGAATGACCGAGTCGGGGATCTCTTAACCGTTCCCCGAACCGAACTTATCGTCATCAAACGGACCGATGATAACTAGGGCTTAACCGGGAAACTGATCTGCGCTTTTAAGCCACCTTCACTGCGGTTATTGACCACAACAGCACCTTGATGCTGGCTAACGATACGTTTCACAATTGCTAAGCCCAAGCCCGTTCCTTCGCTACCACGAGCCGTGTCACCACGCGTGAAAGGTTCAAACAGCTTTCCGATCTGGTCTTGTGGAATACCCGGCCCGTTATCTTCTACCGTCACCCAAGCAAGCTTGTTATCCGCCGTCATACCAGTTGATACCTTGACCCAACCATTACCGTAACGCAGCGCATTCACCACCAAGTTGCTCACAGCACGCTTCATCGCGATCGGATTACCTAGCGCTGGCTTCATCGATTCTGGAATATCGGTTTCAATCTGAACCTCGTAGCCACCCTCAGAGCTCGATACCTCACGAGCAATATCATCGACAAACACTGCTTGGAATGAATCTCGGTCGACAGGCTTTAGGTAATCCATGAACTGGCTGATGATTTCATTACACTCTTCGGTATCACTGATAATCCCCTCAGCTAAGTAGGCATCCTCTGGTGACATCATCTCAGTCGCTAAGCGAATACGCGTTAACGGAGTACGTAAATCATGGCTGATACCCGCCATCAACAAGGCGCGGTCTTCTTCTAGCTCTTGGATGCCTTTCGACATCTGGTTAAAGGCTCGAGTTACCGAGCGAATCTCTTGTGCGCCTTGAACTGGCAATGGCGGTGGAATATCACCTCGCCCGACACCTTGCGCCGCTTTCTCTAGCGCTATCAACGGACGGTTTTGCAATCGGATAAACAGCCAACCACCTGCGACAATCAACAGCGCCATGATCAGACTGTTACGAAACAGTGGTGCAAAATCCTCTTCTTGCAGCTCTGATAACGGAATACGAATTAAAGAGTTGGGTAACTGCGCAATGTCCATCCAAAGCACATAGCTCTCTTTACCCAAGATCAGCCGCACTTCAGTTTCAGAACCCAGCTCCTTGGTCATCTCCTCACTCATCAGGTCGATTGCGACCGCATGGTAATACTCACCCGCCGCTTCGCTGCCCTTGGCGTGAACGGTTACCCCGAGCTGTTCAAGCACACGCTGACGCAATGGCGCATCGATCTCGATATCACTGCCTTGGTCCAATACCAGGTTTAGCTCGTGAGCCAAAATCTTATTAAACTGCTGCAAACTTGGCATCAACGCATAGTTAAACACCGCGTAATAAGAAAAAATTTGGCTAGCGACCAATAGCGTTAAGAAAAGCACTATCGACTGAGTAAAGGAGCTACGTATACGCATGGGGTACCCGAATAAAGAAAGTGTTATATGACTATAACTCTAAACCATTGTGCTGAATAGAAAACGGGCCATCGCATATTAATGAGATGACCCGTAAGATTCACAGAATCGATAAAGCTACTGTAGAGCTTATTAAGCTGAATTACACAGCTTTGCCATCTGGAACGAATACATAACCCAAGCCCCACACCGTTTGGATGTAGCGAGGTTTGCTTGGATCTTCTTCAACTAGACGACGCAGACGTGAAATCTGAACATCGATAGAACGTTCCATTGCTGAATACTCACGGCCACGAGCCATGTTCATCAGCTTATCGCGAGACATTGGCTCACGAGCATTCGTTACCAAGGACTTAAGAACCGCAAATTCACCCGAAGTAAGCGGCATTGGCTCTTCACCGCGGAACATTTCGCGAGTACCTAGGTTCAAACGGAATTCACCAAATTCAACCACAGACTCTTCTGTACTTGGTGCGCCCGGCGCTTCAATGACTTGGCGACGCAGTACCGCTTTAATACGAGCAAGCAGTTCACGTGGGTTAAATGGTTTTGGCAGGTAATCATCAGCACCCACTTCCAAGCCCACAATGCGATCCACTTCATCACCCTTTGCTGTAAGCATCAGGATTGGTAGCGAGTTGTTTGCGTTTCGTAAACGACGACAGATCGATAGACCATCTTCGCCCGGCAACATTAAATCCAATACCATCAAGTGAAAATTTTCACGGGTTAACAGGCGGTCCATCTGCTCACTGTTTGCCACGCTACGCACTTGAAAGCCCTGCTCTGACAGATAGCGTTCTAACAGTGCACGTAAACGAGCATCGTCATCGACCACTAAAATTTTGTAGTTTTCTTGCATGTAATGGTTCCACCTATTAAAGCTTAAACCTAAGGTTAAGCATTCTTGGTAAATTGTATATTGGTATAAGACATTAAAAATGTAACATTATTGGAGAAAAAGTCGCCTAAATAATTGTTAACGTATGTTGCCTTTCTATATATTCTATCTTAGATCATCATTTCATTAAGTCAGATTTATGAAAACCAAACTTATCACCCGAGAAGGTTATAACAAACTCAAAGCAGAACATGACCACTTATGGCACGAGAAGCGTCCAGAGATCACCAAAATAGTCACTTGGGCTGCAAGCCTAGGAGATCGTTCAGAAAACGCAGATTACACCTTCAATAAGCGTTTGCTTCGTCAGATTGATCGCCGAGTGCGTTTCTTAAGAAAGTTCCTACCTGATGTCACGATCGTGGATTACTCACCTCAACAAGAAGGTAAGGTCTTTTTCGGTGCTTGGGTCGAAATTGAGAATGATGATGGGGAAATTAAGAAGTTTCGAATTGTCGGCCCAGAAGAGATCTACGGCGATGCTAAAGGCTATATATCTATCGACTCACCAATGGCTAGAGCTCTGCTCAAGAAAGAAGTGGATGATGAGTTTACGGTAAAAACACCAGAAGGCGACAAAGAGTGGTTCATTAACTCAATTTGCTACGCAGACAACGAATAACCAAACCTAATAAACACCTAGCGATGAGCTGAGTGTTCAAGCAAACCCAAACTCCAGATAAAAGAAAACCCCGCAAGGCTTTCGCCTAGCGGGGTTAAGTCTCTATCGCAGCAATCCGGCTACTGTTTATCTCTTCGAGATAAGGTGCTCCCTGCATCTTTCCTTGATAGTGGCTAAATCCTTTAACCAATTTCCTTTTTGTTCATCGCCATCCTAGCGGTGTCCATTCTAGCCTGTCATCCTGACTGGCGAATCTCATCCAGAGATTATCACTTCCTTGCTGACCACTCATCCTAAGTAATCAAATCTTCATCCTGAAGATACCTAGTCCATTAGGCTTTTTCCTGTTCCTGCCAACTCCCTGTCGACAAGTTAAATATTACGGCAAATGGCCGTGTTTCCTAGATAGTCTTAAAAAACATTTCAGGTGAGAAATACGCCCACAAACACACAATCAAATAAAATCAGCAACTTAGTGTAACATCAAGACGATTTCATCGGTCTAAAGCGACTTAGTCTCACATCACTTGTAAGAGATCTCGCACAAAGCGGGTATCAGAAACGGAAATTCGACTTCTGACAGGATAATTACACAGCCAAAGCTAGAAAAAGCGTACGCTCACCCCCATGTATTTGTCATGATATTAAATAAGAGATTCATCGGATGAGCCAAGCTATCTGTCGACTGATCGCTGAAGAACTGAATGTCCGTTCTGAGCAAGTCACTGCCGCAGTAAACCTAATTGACGACGGTAACACCGTTCCCTTTATTGCCCGCTACCGTAAAGAAGTTACGGGTGGCTTAGACGATACCCAACTACGTAACCTTGATAGCCGCCTTTCTTATCTTCGTGAGCTAGACGATCGTCGCCAAACGATTCTTAAGTCGATTCAAGACCAAGGAAAACTCACGCCAGAACTCGAGCGTGATATCACTCAAGCAGACAGCAAGACTCGCCTAGAAGATTTATACCTACCATACAAACCAAAGCGCCGTACCAAAGGTCAGATCGCGATTGAAGCGGGCTTAGAGCCACTTGCCGATACGTTATGGAATGAACCACAGCACGATCCGGAAACGGAAGCCGCTAACTTCATCAGCAACGATAAAGGCATTGCCGATACCAAAGCTGCACTCGATGGCGCTCGTGCGATCATCATGGAGCGCATTGCGGAAGATGCGAACTTGCTTGAAAAGATTCGCCAACACCTAAACCGCAACGCAGAGCTAGTCGCTCGTGTAGTGACAGGTAAAGAGCAAGAAGGCGAGAAGTTCAAAGACTACTTCGAGCACAACGAAACACTCAGCAAAGTGCCGTCTCACCGTGCACTTGCCATGCTGCGTGGCCGCAATGAAGGCTTCCTAACACTGGCGATGAATGCCGATCCTGAGCAAGAAGAAGGTGTACGTGGTTCATACTGTGAGAACATTATCTCTGATCACTACGGCATTACTCTGAGCAGTGCTCCTGCGGACGCGTGGCGTAAGCAAGTGATCAGCTGGGCATGGCGCATTAAGGTTTCTATGCACATGGAAACTGAATTGATGGGCGCAATGAAAGAGCGTGCAGAGATCGAAGCGATTGAAGTATTCGCAACCAACCTAAAAGACCTACTCATGGCAGCGCCGGCTGGACCTCGTGCAACCTTGGGCTTGGATCCGGGTTTACGTACCGGTTCGAAAATCGCGGTGGTAGATTCAACCGGTAAAGTTCTGGCGACAGAAACCATTTACCCTCACCCGCCTCAAAAACAATACGACAAATCTGCGCACGTTGTTGAGCAAATGGTTCGTAAATACAATGTTGATTTAATTGCGATTGGTAACGGTACGGCTTCACGCGAAACCGACAGCTTTGTGGCTGACGTAATTAAACGCGGCAACCTAAAAGCGCAAAAGATCATTGTTAGCGAAGCGGGCGCATCGGTGTATTCCGCGTCTGAACTAGCTGCAAAAGAGTTCCCGAACATGGATGTATCAATTCGTGGTGCGGTGTCTATTGCTCGTCGTCTGCAAGATCCACTGGCAGAACTGGTGAAGATTGACCCTAAATCGATCGGTGTGGGCCAATACCAACACGATGTGAGCCAAACCATGCTTGCTAAGCGCCTAGATGCGATTGTCGAAGACTGTGTAAACGCAGTTGGTGTTGATGTGAATACCGCATCTGCCGCGCTACTGACTCGTGTTGCTGGCCTGTCTAGCACCATCGCTCAGAACATCGTGGACTTCCGTGATGAAAATGGTCGTTTTGAAGCACGTACTACACTGAAAAAAGTCGCACGCTTGGGGCCAAAAGCCTTTGAACAGTGTGCCGGCTTCCTACGTATTATGGATGGCAAAAACCCACTGGATGCATCATCGGTTCACCCAGAAGCTTACCCAGTAGTGAAAAGCATCGCTGAGAAAAACCACAAAGACATCAAATCTCTGGTGGGTAACACAGACTTCTTACGCGGTTTACACGCCATCGATTACACCAATGAGAACTTCGGTGTACCAACGGTAAGCGACATCATTAAAGAGCTCGATAAACCGGGACGCGACCCTCGCCCTGAGTTCAAGACTGCAACCTTCGCAGATGGCGTAAACAGCGTTTCAGACCTAGAACCAGGCATGATTCTAGAAGGTGTGGTATCGAACGTGGCTAACTTTGGTGCCTTCGTTGATGTTGGTGTTCACCAAGATGGCTTAGTTCATATTTCAGCGCTGACCGATCGCTTTGTCTCTGACCCACGTGAAGTGGTTAAAGCGGGCGACATCGTGAAAGTGAAGGTGATGGAAGTGGATGTTCAGCGTAAACGTATTGCACTGAGCATGCGTATGAAGGACGAGCCTGGACAAGACAACCGTGCTCAACGTTCAAGTGCACCTCGTACACAAAACCGCTCGAATCAAAACTCGCAAGGTGGCCAACGCCGTCGTGAAGAGCCGCAACAAAACGCTGCAATGGGTGGAGCATTCGCTGCCGCTTTTGCTAAAGCGAAAAAGTAATCCGTTAGCTCACCTAAAAAACGGATTAGCTTAAAAACAGAAAACCTGCATCCCTTAGGGTATGCAGGTTTTTTTATTATGTGTTCAAAAAAGACATCGAAGCTTGGTTGACTCGTAAACTTTTGATTTATAAGACCACCAGCATCTCTGATGGAGCATGAGGCGCAACAGCATGACCATAATGATACTTTATGACCTTACGTCGTTTCTCCATCTGTCCTTCCTGAATCGCCGCATCTAAAACATGCTTTGGCAGGCGGAAACGCATGGTATAACCTTTGCCTTGATCAGCACTGTATGTTTTCAGTGCCAATAAGCTGAACAGCCGATCAAAAGGGTCTTGTGGCTCTTCTTGGCTAACCGAATTGGCCTCTGACTCGTTCTCCATTTCATAACCTGGATGGTCTGAAGGATCCCAAGCCGACTGCTGCCTTCGTTTATCGTCTGATTTTACCTTACGCTCTGCATTGGTTCTCGCCAATGCTACTGCGGGAGCAATAGGTTCTCGGACTCTATTATCACGCGCAACTTGCTCTGTTTGCACATTAACGGACGGGGCGATTAGTGGCACACTCACTGCAGTTGCAGGTGACACAATCATCGCGAACTCTCCTCAAGAATCGCCCATCAATATTGCTATAACGCTGTTGTACTGTGAGTCAGCACAACAGGCATAGCCCAACTTAGCGCAATCAGCTCAGGAGAGAGTTAGGTCTGAGTATCAAGCAACACGTTGGTGTTATACCAATCGTAGTAAATAACTGATCATCCTAGCTTGTTAAAATGCTCGATAACGGCGTTAAATTTTTTGATTGTAGAATAACTACTTATCGAAACTACTTGTCAAAAAAAAGCTGCCTTGTTCTCAAGCCTTTTACCTACGCTATTTTTGAACACTTACTGTGATTGGTATTAGCTTATATATCGACCAAGCCGGATATATATTTAGCAATTATTTTTGTGCGAAGCTGACAAGCTCACTGCAAAAGGCATCCGCTTCGGTCATAAATGGTGCATGCGAAGACTGGGTAAATATGTATTGCTCGGTATGAGGCAAGGCTGTGCCTAAGTCTTTCGCAACCTTGATTGGCACCAATCCATCTAATCGACCATACAAGCGTAGCATTGGTACTGAAATCTCAGGCAGTTGTTCACGCAGATCGACATCCGACAGCATCTTTAATCCTGCCAATAATGAGTCAGGGTTCGGCAACGGGCGAGACAGCACCGCTTGCTTGAGTTGTTTTACATCTTGCCTTGCTGAAGGGCTGCCCATGGCTTGCAATGCCATAAAGCGTTCGATGGTGGTTTGGAAATCTTCAACCAGTTGCTCGGTGAATGCGCTTAATACGTTGGGCTGAATGCCTCGCCATAACACGGGCTCTTTTGCAGCGGCGAATTTGGGAGAACTGGCGACAGTCACCAGCTTGCTCACGTAATCTGAGTGATGGAGAGCCATGTGCGTTGCGACCAAGCCTCCAAGTGACCAACCCACCCAAATCGCTTGCTTTGGTGCTTCGGCCAAAAGCTGCTGAGCAATCTCTTCAAGATCTTGAGCGTGGCAGTGCGCGCTGTGTCCATACCCTGGTAAATCGACAACATGCACTCGAAAATCAGCTTGTAATTCATTAACGGTTTGTTGCCATACCGCACCGTTCATTCCCCAGCCGTGAACCAGTACTAAATCAGGCCCTTGCCCAGAAACATGCCAATATAACGCGTCACTCATTCTCAATATTCCCTACTTTTTCCATCAGCGATAATCCGCGCTTTTCAGTATGGTGAGCAAAAGGAACACCATAACCCAAAAGCATCACGAGCTATGTTATCCGATTGGCTACAAAAACACACACCACGTCTGGTCACACCTCAATGCCACCTGTGCAAACTTGATAAACTGCCCAGTGATACACATCCTCGATGGTGCAATTCTTGTATCAAACTCTTTCAGCCAGTACCACGCTGCCAACGATGTGGTTTAAAAACACTGCTCACAGTAGAGCAGTGCGGACAGTGCTTATCTCAACCTCCACCTTGGCATCGCCTCTACTGTGTCGGCGATTACACCTTCCCTACAGCAGGTTACATTCAGCAAATGAAGTACGCTGATAAGTTTTGGTTTGCACGTGATCTATCTAAGCTATTGGCATCACGTATCGAATATCCTGCTCCGCTGATCACCAGCGTGCCGCTGCATTGGCGTCGATATACTCATCGCGGCTTTAATCAAAGTAAGCTGCTAGCCGACTACACGGCTCAAGAGCTTGGCGTTGAAAGTGATGTGCTCTTTCGTCGAATTCGCTCAACGGCTTCCCAGCAGGGGCTGACTAAATCCGCACGATTACACAATCTAAAGAGCGCTTTTGCGCTGCGAAAACAAGACGTTCAAGGAACTATCCCCTCTCACGTCGCGATAATTGATGATGTTGTAACCACCGGCAGTACTGTGTATCAATTATGCCAATTACTACTTGAAGTGGACGTTAAAAGGATTGATATTTACTGCATCTGCCGCACTCCTGAGCCCTCTGGATAAAAGCTGTGAATCACTACTTGTACAGCAATCCAACAAAAAAGGGCTGAATTACAAATCTGACAGGAGTAGAATGGCGCTAATAACCTACAAATCTACTCAGGTATTCGTCGTGTCAAATATTACTATTACAGAAACAGCTCAAACTCATTTTGCCAATCTGCTGTCACAGCAGCCTGAAGGTACAAACATTCGTGTGTTCGTGGTAAACCCGGGTACACAAAACGCAGAGTGTGGTGTTTCTTACTGCCCAACAGATGCTATCGAAGCGTCTGACACAGAGCTTAAATTCGAAGCTTTCTCTGCATACGTAGATGAGCTAAGCCTACCGTTCCTAGATGAAGCTGAAATTGACTTCGTTACTGACAAAATGGGCTCTCAGCTAACGCTTAAAGCACCAAACGCTAAGATGCGTAAAGTCGCAGACGATGCACCACTTCTAGAACGTGTTGAATACGCAATTCAAACACAAGTTAACCCACAACTTGCTGGTCACGGCGGTCACGTTAGCTTGGTAGAAATCACTGAAGACGGCGCAGCTATTGTAGCATTCGGTGGTGGTTGTAACGGTTGTTCTATGGTTGATGTAACGCTAAAAGAAGGCATCGAGAAAGAACTTCTTCAACAGTTTGAAGGTGAACTGACTGCTGTTCGTGATGCAACTGAGCACGATCGTGGTGAGCACTCTTACTACTAATCACTGATTTAGTGTTAGTTGTTATTTGAAAGGTTGATGCGCAAGCATCAACCTTTTTTGTTATGTGGATAAGCAAGTTAGGACTATCGCGTTCTCTCTATACTCTTTTGCTATACAACCATATTTTCACCTAGTTACCATCTTGAGTAAGGTATTCAAGTGATCGTAATCGATTCCTGCTTCAATAATTTTCGGATATGAAAACTCGGATCTAGGAACTCAAGGTCATTTCCCCTATATTAGAATGACTTTATAAGAAAGAATTCCAATGAGCTAAGGAGCGAGCGCAATGACGAAAAGGACCAAGCCAGAGATTTTGGCTAAACAAACTGTCGCTCAATCAAGACTATTCTCTATCGAGTCTCTCGACTTACGCTTTTCAAACGGCGAAGAGCGCACTTACGAACGCATGAAGCCCAGCGGGCGCAACGCAGTGATGATGGTTCCTATTACTGAGCAAGGCGATATTCTATTAGTACGTGAATATGCAGCGGGAACTGAACGCTACGAACTTGGCTTTCCAAAAGGGCTGATTGATCCAGGTGAGCAGCCAAACGAAGCCGCCGTTCGCGAACTCAAAGAAGAGATAGGCTTCGGTGCCAACAAGCTTACTCCGCTGAAGGAAGTGATCCTTGCACCCTCTTACTTCTCTAGCAAAATGACGCTGTTTATTGCAGAAGACCTCTACCCAGAAAAGCTAGAAGGTGATGAGCCAGAGCCTCTCGATATTGTGCGCTGGCCACTTGCTCAAGCCGAAGAACTGTTAACACATCTCGATTTCTGTGAGGCTCGGAGTATTACAGCCCTGCTTTTAAGCCTTCGTGTATTAAACAATAACTAGAACATTCAGGCTCGCTCTAAGAGTAAGAGAACATTTATGCCAATAACAAAAGATTTGTCTCACCTCCTACCCTCTGTCATTGAGATTGCTCGCTCTGCTGGTCAACTCATCTTAGAGATCTACGAGAAAAAGGATTACGAAGAGTTCATTAAGAGTGATGACACTCCAGTAACCAGTGCCGATCTTGCAGCACATAAGCTGATATTAAAAAAACTCAGTGAATTGACGCCTGATATTCCCGTATTATCCGAAGAAGACGCCGACATCAGCCTAGAGCAACGCTCTCAATGGGATCGCTACTGGTTAGTTGACCCACTGGACGGCACCCAGGAGTTCATCGCACGAAGTGGTGATTTCGCGACAATTATCGCCCTAATCGAGCATAACAAGCCAGTGATGGGCGTGGTATACGCACCCGTTTCAGGTGTGAGCTATTACGCTTACAGTGGCAAAGGCGCTTGGAAGATCCCAGACCTTAATGACAGCGTGAAAATCAAAACGCATCGTCACGAGCTGCCAAACCAGTCAATCGCCATGGCGATCAGCCGTCGCCAGGACATCAATCGCATCACTAGCCGTATGAGCTCAGCATGGAATTATGATTTGGTTCCTCTAGGCTCAGCAGCGCTTAAGGCCTGTTTAGTCGCAGAAGGCGCTGTGGATTGTTATCTGCGCCTTGGACCAACCGGAGAGTGGGATACCGCCGCAACGCAGTGCATTGTTGAAGAAGCTGGCGGACGTATTTTAAGTACTCAACTAGAACCGCTTTCGTACAATGAAAGAGAAACGCTAGAAAACCCGAACTTCATTGTACTCGGTGATGCAGATTTACCGTGGGTAGAAATTTTGCAAGGCAAAGACTAGGCGAGTTTGCTCCCTTTAACTGTCAGATATCCTCTAGATTCTCAGAACAAACAAAACGGGCACCTCAGTGAGGTGCCCGTTTTTTATATCTCGTAGTTTAGTGACCCTTAGCCGTTTAGCTAAAAACGACCTTGATAAGTAAACTGGTACTTACCTTGGCTATCAGGATTACCCAACCATTTAAGCTGATTTTGCATCGTTGGCGGGAATTCAACACCCGGTTTAAACCACGCTGCAGATGTGTAGCGCTGGTTAGATGTTAGACTCGCTGAGAACTCACTGTCTACTTGAGTGCTCTTCTGAACGCCTTTGGCTGCAATTGTACTGTCTTCACAGGTTATGTCCGCAATCACAGGACCAAGGTCTAACGAACCAACAGGTGAATCGACTGCAGCACCAGACCAAGCCACAGTACCTTCACCAGACTGACACCAAGGTTGAGCATGAACCGCATGCTTGATCGTCAACTCAACCTTTCCACCAATTGAAACCGGGACTGGAATGGCTAGGGCGTATTTCATCACGTTCATAGCAGGCATTGAGGCCACTAAGTTCTCTGCATACGCGCCACTCATGCTGTACCCGACACGCCCTTTACCTGACAAGTTCATGTCGCTGTTACGACCAAAACGAACCGCCAGTTCTGCTTTGGCTTGGAAGAGTTTAGAGAACTGAAAGTCCCACTGTACTGAACCGTAATTAACACGCTGCCAGGCGATATTATTGGCGCTGCCCTGCCAAACCGTTCCTTCAACACCTTCAATATTCAAGCCACGCACAGCCGGTGCATGTTTGAGTACAAAAGAGGCCGGTAGATGCAGCAACAGACTAACCGAGAAAAAGACAATAAAGATGCCGCCAAAAAGTAAACCTAACTTCAAAGATAAACCGCGTTTCACATTAACCTCGTTTAAACTGTAGTCGGTTGACCTCAATAACCCCTGGGTTATCGGAGCGATCAATGTCCATAAACTCAACTTCGACACCCTGCTTCTCTTTCAAGTATGTCAGCCAATCTAAGAACTGATTAAAAGGCACAGGTTTCACCCAGACTTGCAGCATCTCGCCACGCGGCTGAACTCGAATTAATTCAATCTTGAAACGACGCATAGAAGCTGGCACAGATTGGTTTAAAGGTTGGCTAGCAACAATCCCACCACTTCCTCGCAGCTCCACCACTTCGTTGGCTTTATTGGTTACCCAAGTCAGCAGTTGCTTCTCACTTTGAATACGGGTCTGCGCAAGTTCAGCTCGCTGACTGAGTGGCTGGATTAGCCCCCAATAAACGACACCGACCACCAATAAAATTGAGCAACCAATCACTAATCGTTGCTCTCTTTGACTTATTGAAGTCCACCACGCTTGGAGTGGCTCAATCATATTTCTCATCACTGATCTCCTTACGCAGTTTATTGACGGGGTTTAAGGGTAAAGCTACCAAATACGGCATCACCATTACGATTCAATGGCCCTTGCTCAACGGTAAACTTCTCTTCAAGTTTCACTCGCGCAGTCTCGAAATATTGGAAGTCAGTACTTTTCGCTTCCAATCTCACCTCTGAGCGGTTGCCGTCGTAGCGAATACTATTCACTTCGATGGCTTTCACTTGTCCTAAAGTTTCTGGCAGTAACGCTAGCCATCCAAGTAAGGAATCACCATCACCCGAGCCACCATACTTCTTAGCTTCGTCGTTCATCTGGCGCTTAAGGTAGCTGACCGTCGGAATACGTTGCTTGCCCGGAAGTACGCTTCTAAAAATACGTTCACTCTCCGTTCGGTACGCTTCGGCTTGTGCTTCGTACTGCTGAACCTTTAAGGCTTGCTGAGTGACGATCACCGCCACCAGCAAACAAGCAGCAATCGCTACTTTCTGCCATACACGCCAATATTTACTGAATGAAGATTTGGTTTTAAAGGTGCCAGTCAGTAAATTTACTCCGCTGATGATCGCTTGTTGGCTCAGCAAAGACATCACCAATTCCGCAGGCTTTGCTTGCCAATTCGCGCCGCTTTGCTGTTGAACGTCATCACTTGGCAGTGCGGTGTAGCTAAAAATCGTTGGTGATTGCTCTTCGTCATCTAAGGCAACCCAATCGCTTTGTAAGAACATCGCTAGCCACGCCTCATTGATCGACACTGCTTGATAGTTGCTTTGACGCAATAACCAATGTTGGTCGATCTGCAGCGCACTGATGCCCTGATCTTCTAAAGGCAACGCTAAGGTATCAGGCAATACTTTACGAAAGATAATGTTCGCTTCGCGGAAAGTATCCAGCGCCTGCTTAAGCCAATCACGTTCCACACCACACACTGTCGCGTGCGTTGCGTCTTTCTCTAAAATAGTCAGGTGTAAGTCTTCGATATCTTGTGCGACTTCGTCTTCTAATAAAAACGGCAGCATAGAATCGAACTGGCGAGCAGCACCTTTCGGGATCTCAACACGCTTAATTAAGCATTCATTTCCCGGCAATAAAGCGATACAGCTGCGCTTTTCAGCGTAAGGCGTTAACTCATCCAGCTGCTCCCAGCTAGACAGTTCGCCACTTGCTATCACTTCTTGTTGGCTTGTCGACCAAACTAACCACTGCACAGGGCTTTGTGGTTCGCTACTCAGTCGAACGGTCAGAAACTCGCTCACTGATTCCTCCAAAACGACGGCGTACTACCGTCACTGTTTCTCGATTACTACTATAGAAAAGCGTCCGTATACGTACACGTGACTGCTCAACTAATACCTCTGCATCTAGCTCAAAATAGGCGCTATCTACAGTTAAATATGCTTTCGCTTTTTTGCTGACTTCGGCACTCACACCCACAATAGCAGACTCAGCCATAAACGCATCCACCGTATCCCAACCATCGAATGGGCGTTTGTCTATCAGCTGTTTGGCATCCGATTCACTTAAGCCGGGGGCAAACATCGCTTCCAATAACGGCGCCTGCTTTTCCGTAAGAGTATTCACATTCAAACGGAAATCGTCGCTCGGCAGAGCACAAACAAAGGGGCGAACCTTATTCATCACCTCACCAGTGACTTGATAAACCGAGCGTAGCTCGGACTCATCGGCCATTAAGCCATTCGCTGCCAAATAAGATGGCTTCATCGCCTCATAAGTACTGTCTTCGACACCTGCTGAAGAGGTGGTTCGGGTATCACTATCAACAAATTCCCAGCTTGAATGTGCGATAACCTCGGCCTGATAAGGCTCAATATCTTGGTTTTCCAACAAGGTTTGCCAAACCGTAATTAAATAAGGTGTTTGGTTACTTGAAGTCGTCGCCACACCAGCCAACGCATTGAGATTAAAACATGCCTGAGCATCAACAATACGGCCTTTAACTTGACCATAATCCAACGGGTATACCTGTTCTTCTAACGCCCATGGTTGACTCAAGTTGACGGTATCACTGTCTTTGTAGCTTTGCCTAATGCCGTCTTGCACCAGCGCTTCGACACCAATGCTGTACCAGTAAGCCTGTTGGTAATTCAGTTGATTGCCCACGCGCTTAAATTGAGTAAACAGGCGTTCCGACATACTGCCTGCGATGGTTGCCATTATCGCCAGTAGCATCAGGATAATGATCAGCGCAACACCTCGCTGCTTGCGCCCCATGGCAGACCTTGTCAGTGCAAACTTATTAGTTCGATGAGTCATTATTCCCCTCATTACTACTTGAAGAGTCACTGTTTGAAGAATCATCGGCCTGATCTAGCGTGCCACCAGGGGTGAGATAAATACGCTCTATCTCACCATAATCTTTCAAGGTTAGCTTTAACCTTACCGCTTTCGGTAGCGATTTGTCGGCTTGCCACTCTTTCCCCCAGCGGCTTCCGTCATAAAACTCGAATTCTAAGCTTTCAACATCATCAAGCAAAGGCGTAATCACACCTTCTTGTCCTGCAGGAGTATCGGGGTAGCGCCACCACACACGCTCAAGCGTTTCTTCTTTAATGCGGTAACCCACTTTGGTGACTTCTCCGCGAGGAAACTGCTGCTGTGGGTTATGCCAGCCAAGGCGAGTAAACATGATGCCAACGCTGTCGGAATCCAGTAAATACTCTTTAATTAAGATCAGCTTAGATGATGCTTCTTCACCGTTGGTACGAAATTGTCGCACCGCCATCTGGCGAAAATCATTATCTAAAATGACTAAGCTACGTTGCAGTTGATTTAAACGAGCACTGCGCTCGATTGAAAGCTCGTTGCTGCGCTGAACCTGATTTACTACCTGATAAGCCGCCATGCTTAACGTGGCAAAGATAGCGATCGAGACCAAAACCTCAATTAAGGTAAAGCCTCTCCCTTTCGAAGATAGTCCTTGTTGACGAGGCACACGCTTATTGGCGGACATGCTCTTACTTAGCGACTTGCTCTGAGCTAACGACACGCTTTTACTTGACCACATAGCTGCGCACCGTGACCACTGGAGAAGCTTGTTTACTGGTTGCCACACTCACATCAAACGCCTTTAATAAATCATCGCTAGTATCGATTGGCGTGACCTTCCAAAACCACTCTCTCTCGGCCAACTCTTGTGTGCCCTGCGCTTTTTTTAGCTTCTCAGGATGCAGCATCACCAAAGCCATTTGATTATCAACGACCATCGCCGCGAAGGTTTTTTCTTCTAGATAACTGAGGGTATTGATGTGCTGAGTAACAGCACGAATCACGCTGATCGCCGCGGTCGCAAAGATAGCGAGCGCAACTAATACCTCAAGCAGCGTCATTCCTCGAGAACCAAGGGGCATACCACGAAAACGATAAGGAGAACGGTTATTCCTCTTCATCTTCTTCTCCCGGTTCTAGCAGTCGAATCACACCATTGTCCAATACTCGAATACGCCAACCATCTTGTATGGTGTCTCCGGTATTTGGATAAAACGACAATACAAATGGCGTCATTTCAGCACTCGACAAGATGTAGATCTGTGGTGGTTTCGGCTTCTTTTCCTCTTCAAGATCAGCAAACATATCTTCATCAAACAAGCTTCCTGGGTTGAACAACCGATCATCGTCTTCCCATGCGCCACCACCTAGAGTCAGTGACAAGGCGAGTTCTTCCGGTAGTTCAGTTAAAGAGGGGATTTTTTCAAAATCGACTTCTTGCCAGCCTTCAGACTTAAGCGCCATCAGTACATAGGTCGATTTCTTTTCATCAACTCGAACGCCAAAATCTAAGCCGCTCAAAATAGCCTCTTCATTGAGTAATTGAACTCGCTGATAAAAGCTTTGAGCGTATTTTTTAGCAACATCTTTGCTATTGGTAGGAATGGTCGCGATCACCGCAACCGCCGTTACTGACAGTAGTACCAACACCAAGAGAATCTCAATCAAGGTGAAACCTGGCTGTGTTTGCTTAGTTTTCACCTTTAGACTCCATCTGTTTACGTCCTACCATCAATAACGTATCAAGCATCAATAACGAATCAAACAATAAGCTGAAGCTTATTGGAAATCCTGCATGTTCCAGTTGCCGATATCCGCCGCAATACCTTCACCACCTTCTTGGCCATCAGCACCAAGAGTGAAAATATCAATAGTGCCGTTATCACCAGGGCTTAGGTATTGGTACTCGTTACCCCATGGGTCGTTTGGCAGACGCTTGATGTAGCCACCGTCGCGGTAGTTACGAGGCTCTGGGCTGCTTGGCTTAGAAACCAATGCATCAAGACCTTGATCCGTTGTTGGGTAAACGCTGTTATCCAGTTTGTACATATCTAGCGCGTTCTCTAGCGCCACAATATCAGTGATGGCTTTTTGTTGGTCAGCCTTCTCTTTGTTACCCAATAGGTTAGGTACAACAAAGCTCGCCAATACGCCAAGGATAACCACAACAACCATCACTTCTAATAGGGTAAAGCCTGATTGTTTCTTCATTCTGTTTTTCATTATTTTCTCCAAATTACAGACAGCGAGTTGAAGGTAATAATGTCCTTCTTCTCGTTAATCCAAAAACTAACGTCTTATGAGCAGTTGATTAACCACTCATCAAATTATTCATTTCAAGCATCGGCATCAGAGTCGCCATCACAATGAACAGCACTAAGCCTGCCATCAAAGCGATAAGTGCTGGCGTAAAGATACCTAACGCGATATTCACGGTCGATTCAAAGCTTTGATCCTGGTTATCTGCCGCTCTTGTTAGCATTTGCTCTAACTGACCACTCTGCTCACCACTGGCGATCATATGCAGCATCATTGGAGGGAAGAGTTTGGTTTGATCGAGCGCTTTACGCAGGCTTGCCCCTTCTCTAACACTGTCTGACGCCTGCAGTACTTGTTGCTTCACATGGTGATTCGACATTACATCAACCGCAACCTTCATCCCCTCAAGGATAGGAATCGCACTCGAGGTACAGATAGAGAGTGTTCGTGCAAAACGAGAGGTATTAATTCCTTTCGCGATCTTGCCGATCAGTGGAATGCTTAATAGCTTGCGATCCCAACTCATGCGAACACCCGGCTTTTTCAGAGCGGTCTTAATCAACACAATCACACCGATGATCGACAACAGTAATTGGATGCCCCAATTCTGGATAAATTCACTCGATGCCAATAAAAATTGTGTCGATTGAGGAAGTTCTTGGCCCATTTGGATAATCGGTTCAACGATCTTAGGTACCACGGTTGCCAGCAGGAACGAAACAATCGTCACCGCAAACACCACCAGCACCACAGGGTAGATCATCGCTTGCAGCAACTTAGAGCGCATCTTCTGACGGTTTTCTGCGTAATCAGCCAGTCGCTCCAATACCGCATCTAAGTGACCCGATTTCTCACCAGCCGCGACCATGGCTCTAAACAGTTCATCAAAGATATGTGGGTAATCAGCCAAGCTATCGGCTAGCGAATAACCTTCCGTTACCTTCGAACGAACCGCCAGTAACATGGTTCGAATACGTGGCTTTTCAGATTGCTCCGCCACGGCTTTCAAGCACTCTTCTAGCGGCATGCCTGATTGCACCAAGGTGGAAATTTGGCGAGTAATCAAAGCAAGGTCTGGCGTGCTGATACCACGCTTAAAGCTGGTCGAAGGCTGTGCACCTTTCGTCGTTTTAGCTTTAGCTTCGGTCATCTCAACCGGCATCAAGCCTTGTTCTTTGATTCTTTGGCGAGCCTGACGAGCGTTATCCGCTTCAATCGAGCCTTTTTTACTTTTGCCTTTGGCATCCAGTGCTTTGTATTCAAATGCCGCCATACTAGACTTCCTTGGTCACTCGCATCACTTCTTCTAGGGACGTTACCCCTTTCAGAACTTTGCTCAAGCCATCATCTCGAATACTTGGTGTTGTGCCACGAATTGCTTTCTCAATCGCCTGTTCACCAGCCTCACTGTGAATCAGCTCTTGTACCGAATCGTCAATCATCAATAGCTCATGAATACCAGTACGGCCTCGATAGCCTTTGTGACTGCAGCTTTCACACCCTTTGGCATGGTAAAGCGTTAGGCTGTCTTTCTTCTTCAACCCAAACAGTTTTTTCTGTTCTTTATCCGCTTCGTAAGGTTCTTTACAGTCGTTACACAGGGTGCGAACCAAGCGCTGAGCCAAAACACCCAGCAGCGAAGAAGAGATCAAGAAGGGTTCGATGCCCATATCACGCAGACGCGTAATTGCACCGATTGCCGTATTGGTGTGAAGGGTCGACATCACTAAGTGACCGGTCAAAGAGGCTTGAACAGCGATCTCTGCGGTCTCTAAGTCACGTATCTCACCAATCATTACCACATCGGGATCTTGACGAAGAATCGCACGTAAACCACGCGCAAAGGTCATATCAACCTTAGGGTTCACTTGTGTTTGACCAATGCCATCGATATCGAATTCGATCGGGTCTTCAACGGTTAAAATGTTTCGTTCATTGCTGTTGAGTTCTTGCAGGCCTGCGTACAGGGTCGTCGATTTACCTGAACCTGTCGGGCCGGTCACCAAGATAATGCCGTGTGGGCGCTGAATCAGCTTACGGAAGTTTTCATGGTTTTCTGCTGTCATACCTAAACTGTGCAAGTCTAGACGAGTGGCGTTTTTGTCCAACAGACGCATTACCACACGCTCACCGTGCGAAGAAGGCATGGTTGAAACACGAACATCAACCGCTCGGCCACCAATACGCAAAGAAATACGACCATCTTGTGGCACGCGTTTTTCCGCAATATCCAATTTAGCCATAACCTTTACACGTGACACGAGCAGCGGAGCCAGTTTACGGCTCGGCGCCAACACATCACGTAACACACCATCAATACGGAAACGGATCGACAGTGATTTCTCAAAGGTTTCGATGTGTATATCCGAAGCACCCTCTTTGATCGCCTCACCCAGCATCGCATTGATTAACTTGATGATTGGTGCATCATCTTCTGATTCAAGTAAGTCTTCGTCTTGAGGCAGTTCTTCCGCTAGTGAGAAGAAATCATCACTATCAGCACCAATGTCTTCCATGAGCTGACGAGCTTCCGACGAGTCACGCTGATAAGCATCGGTCAGTTTTTTATCAAACTCATCGAGAGTAATCGCTTGTGGCGTGAAACCATTTTTCACAACACGACTCACTTCAATGATCGCCGCCGATTTCAGTGGCTCAACATAATAAAGTATCGGTGCGCGCTCTGGATGTTGATACTCCAACACCATCTTATAGCGATTCGCAAAGCTAAACGGCAAGCGCTGATAAGTACGTGCCGCCCCTACCAATTCAGCCATTATTCTGTTTCCATCTGATCAATGAAGGCTTGAAGTTCAGCCGGGTAATTCATGCTTTCGCCAAATTTAGGCAATACCGGGATGTTATCGTCTGCCATTAATTTCAGTCCTTGCTCAGCCTTGTACAACTGCTCAGCACGGATGAAGTTGTATTTACGCTGCGTGATACCATCGGCTGTCATACCATCACGAATAATGGTTGGTTTGATGAAGACCATTAGGTTCTTTTTCTCAACCTGAGTACTGGTTGATTTGAACAGGTGTCCTAGAACAGGGATATCGCCCAAGAACGGCACCTTAGATTCACTTTCCAGCGCTCGCTCATCAATCAAGCCACCCAGCACCAACATTTGTCCGTCTTGAACAATCACAGACGTGTTCAGTTGACGCTTAGCAAAACGAACATCAACTGCACCATTGGCGCCCAATACGTTAGAGACTTCTTGTTCTATTTGCAGCTGAACCGAGTCACCTTCGTTGATTTGTGGCACCACTTTAAGCTTGATACCCACTTCTTTACGTTCAACCGTTTGGAATGGGTTGTCGTTGCTTGAACCTGCGGTAGAACCGGTTAGAACAGGCACTTCCTCACCCACAATGAATGAAGCCTCGCCATTGTCCATAACCGTGATACTTGGAGAAGATAGGATGTTTGAGTTTGAGTCGGTCGCAACCGCGCTGATCAACGCTGTCCAATCACCCATAACAACACTCATTGCGGCGCCATTAACGCCAGAAAGAGCAGATGCTAATGTTGAATAGTCACCTTCTTCAGTGGTGGTTTCGTTTCGTAGGAATTTTCCGTCAGAGTCATAAACAGCGGTGGTTGTAGTAGAATCTTTAGCTTCTTCTAGACCCACCATCACACCACCAATCGATGCACCAGTATTGCTGTACTGAATCATAGCGCCCGTTTCTAGGTTGCCCCATTGCACACCAAGGTTAACGCCATCGCCTTCTGCCATTTCAACGATCAAGGCTTCAATCAATACCTGAGCACGACGAATATCCAGCTGTGCGATCACGTCTTGCAGAGCGTTCATGATGTCAGGCTGCGCGGTAATAACTAGAGAGTTAGTATCACTGTGTGCAGAGATCATCACTTGGTTACGCTGCGATGAGCTGCCTTTGGTTGATGACTGCTTCTCTGATTGTAGGTTGTCCGACACGCCTTTCAGCACATCGACCAAATCTTCGGCTTTTGCGTATTTAAGATAGATAACTTGGTTGTTACCCTTGGTTGCCATTTCAACATCAAGCTGCTCGATAAGCTTTCTTAGACGACTACGTACCTTTGGGTCACCGGAAATAAGGATTGCGTTGGTGCGCTCATCGGCAACCAATTTAGGCTGTAGGAATGCAGGTGTGTTTTTAGCATCGGTGGTTTTACTCAAAGCATCAACAATACGAACCATTTCTGCCGCCGATGCATTCTTTAGCTCAACGACTTCAATCTCTTTATCACCCGCTTGGTCAACACGCTTGATGATTTCTGCTAAACGGTTCACTACCGCCGCACGACCGGTAATCAAGATGATATTGGCAGGATCGTAGTGCACAACGTTACCCGCACCGGCATTATCGTTCAATTGACGAAGCAAAGGAGAAAGTTCACGAACCGAGACATTACGAACCGTCACAACACGCGTGACTACACTGTCGCCTGTGATCGAATCACGATCACCAACAACGGGAATTGCTGAGGTTTTAGAATCTTTGGCTTTGATGATCTTAAGAACACCCGAGTCCATTTCAACGACTGCGTAGCCATACACCTCTAGTACGTTTAAGAAGAAGCTGTAATATTGCTCTTCATTCAATACGTCGTAGCTGCGTACATCGATTTTTCCGCGCACCGATGGATCAACGATGATGGTCTTCTCTAGGTTACGACCAACAATATTAATAAACTCTTGAATGTCAGTGCCTTTAAAGCTGGCACTAAAATCACTCGCGATGGCTGCGGGTGTGCAGATCAAGCTTCCTGCCAATAACCATGCACTTTTCTTAAACCAATGCTTCACGTACTTCTCCTACACTTTCGTCCTTCGTTAGACGCAAAGTTTTAAAATTCAATAAACACTTCATGTTGTTGACCATCTCTCTCGACCACCAGATTTAGCTCTGTTAGTTCTGAGATGGAACGGAATATGTTGCCCATAGCAGCAGGGTCTGTCAGGTCTTGTCCATTTAACTGAGTGGCAATATCTCCGTTTTGGAGCCCAACAGAGTTAAAAAGTTCTGAATCTTTGCCCGGGCTCACACGATAACCGATCACTTTATCGTCACGCTTCACCTGAGACAGTCGAACATATTGGAAGATTTGTTGCGGATCTTTCATTATCTTCGCTTTAATTTCATCAAGCTTCTCTTCTGCTGAAGCCGGATTATTACCACGAACCGAAGAAGAGCTACGAGGTGGCGCAGGCGCTGATACAGCCAAACGCTTGTACTCAATACCTTCAAGCATCAAGGTTTCGTCTCGTCCTGAGTTATCAATGATAACGCGGTCGATTAATACCGCTTTTAACTTGGCTCGAGTGCCTTCAATCTCTTCATTAATTCCGTAGGTCGCTTGCGTGCCGCGATTGGCGATCACCGCTAAGCTCAGTTTTGGATTCGAGCTCGCGACTGCACCCACTAAAACGAGGTTTAATCGCGTCTTAGGCGCATCTTGGATAACTTGCTGTTCAACCACAGCGGGCGTGCTTGGGTTGTAAGCACCAAACATGTTGCTCTGCTGCAAAGAAGAGATATCAAGGGTCGATTGAGGTGCTGAAGACGATGAAGCCGTTGCTGTCCAAGGCGCGATAGTTTGCTCAGCAGGTTCGATAAACCATGCAAGCTGCCCTAAGATCCATGCGGAAGCTGCAATCAATACACAACAGGTCGCTAAGCTTAGTCTCTGCTGAAGTACAAATCCATTCTCTAATAAGCGGCTCAACATAGGAGAATTCCCTACGCGATTTTTGAGCTCTAAAAAGTTCACTTTCCTAGTCCCTTTTCATGACGACAAACGCTGCAAATCATTAAACTTTCAGCTTTTTTATTCATTCGTTCGATACCAAGCTTATTTAAGCAATAAGATCCTGAACTATATCATAGCAAATCGATAAATCGGCATAACATGGCTATTTTGTATTATGACTTGAAAAAAATGCCAACCGCCTCCACTTTAAGCTTCTACTTAATGTGATAAGCATCATCAAAAACATGTTGCGCACTGTTCGTTACAGTTAAACCGCATTCATTTCTCACTTAATAAGGCACAGCCCTATATGAAAACTGCTAATGAAGCTGTCAGACTCGATAAATGGTTGTGGGCAGCTCGTTTTTACAAAACCCGGTCTATTGCTCGCAACATGGTCGATGGTGGCAAAGTCCACTATAATGGTCAGCGCAGCAAGCCAAGTAAAATTGTCGAACTTGGGGCTGTGATTACACTGCGCCAAGGTAATGAAGAAAAGACGGTAACGATCGAGAAAATCTCAGCCCATCGTGGTGGAGCCCCGATCGCTCAAACCCTCTATGAAGAAACCACCGAAAGCTTGGCAAAAAGAGAAGAGTTTGCACAACAGCGCAAGCTAAATGCTCATAGCCCAGCACCAGAACGTCGCCCAGATAAAAAGCAACGTCGTGACATCATCAAGTTCAAGACTCAATAAGCTAGAAGGAATAGCCAAATGGCAGACCCAATGTCTACAAGTAATGTTTTAAATCGCTACCTATTTGAAGACCTATCAGTACGTGGTGAATTGGTACAGATGGACGAAGCGTACCAACAGATTATTTCTAGCAAGGAATACCCAGCGCCAGTTCAAAAGCTACTGGGTGAGCTATTGGTTTCAACGACGCTATTAACAGCGACCCTAAAGTTTGAAGGCTCTATTACCATGCAATTGCAAGGTGATGGCCCAGTATCTCTAGTTGTTATCAATGGCGATCACGACCAAAAGATCCGCGGTGTCGCTCGCTTTGAAGGCGAGATTGCTGATGATGCAGGCCTACACGACCTAATGGGTAAAGGCCACCTAGTGATCACCATCGATCCTAAGAAAGGTGAACGTTACCAAGGTATCGTTGGTCTTGAAGGTGACACGCTTGCCCAAGTACTTGAAGGCTACTTCGCTAACTCTGAACAGCTTAAGACTCGTCTATGGCTGCGCACTGGCGAGCATGAAGGCAAAGCACACGCTGCAGGTATGTTGCTACAAGTGATGCCAGACGGCACTGGTTCGCCAGATGACTTCGAGCACCTAGAGCAACTAACAGACACCGTTAAAAACGAAGAGCTATTTTCTCTAGAAGCGAACGAATTGCTTTACCGCCTGTACAACCAAGAAAAAGTACAACTGTTCACACCACAACCAGTTCAGTTCTTCTGTGGGTGCTCTCGCGAAAGAAGTGGCGCTGCTATCATTACCGTTGCTCAAGAAGAGATCTACGACATCCTAAGCACCGAAGGAAGCGTTGGTCTTCACTGCGATTACTGTGGCACAAACTACTCGTTCGACAAGAACGATGTTGATGCTCTGTACGCAGAAGCAGCAGATAAAGGCAGCAATACGGTTCATTAATTTACGGCGTACCAAAAACACGTAATTTACCCCAAAAAGGTCAGCGCTAAGCTGGCCTTTTTTGTGATCAAAATAGCGCAAACTCCGTAACATCTCGTAATAAAATCACCGCTTAATTTTAATCAATTAATAATGTTCTCGCCCCTAGCGCAAAGGTTTGCGTACAGGATAGACTAGTTAGGCCAATATGTGACGAGACACTTAAAACCTCATGGTTAATATGGATATTTTTTGAGCTGTATCCCTGTTTCCCCCGAGTCTCGTTGCTAGCATGGTGAGCAGATAACAATAAAAAATTAATACAAAATCCCTACAAAATATCCTACAAGGAGCACCTATGACCGTTATGGAACATACTAAGGCTGCACAAATTGATCTAACTAAGCACGGACTGACTGGCGTTACTGAAGTTCTTCGTAATCCTAGCTACGAGCAGTTATTCGTTGAAGAAACACTGCCAGGTTTGGAAGGCTACGAAAAAGGCGTAGTAACGGAACTAGGCTCGGTTGCAGTTGACACTGGTATCTTTACTGGCCGCTCACCAAAAGATAAGTACATTGTTAAAGATGACACGACCCGCGATACCATGTGGTGGTCAGATCAAGGCAAAAATGACAACAAACCGATTACAACTGAAGTATGGAATGAGCTGAAAGAGCTTGTGACAACTCAACTATCTGGCAAGCGCCTGTTTGTCATCGACGGTTATTGTGGTGCTAACCCTGATACGCGCTTAAGCGTGCGTATTATCACTGAAGTAGCGTGGCAAGCGCACTTCGTTAAGAACATGTTCATTCGTCCAACTGACGAAGAGCTAGCAACGTTCGAACCTGATTTCGTGGTAATGAACGGTGCTAAAACAACTAACCCTAACTGGGAAAAGCAGGGTCTAAACTCTGAAAACTTCGTTGCTTTCAACCTAACAGAGCGCGTTCAAATCATCGGTGGTACTTGGTACGGCGGTGAGATGAAGAAAGGCATGTTCGCAATGATGAACTACCTGCTTCCTCTGCAAGGCATTGCTTCAATGCACTGTAGTGCAAACGTCGGCGAGAAAGGCGATGTAGCCATCTTCTTCGGTCTATCTGGTACAGGTAAAACTACGCTTTCAACCGATCCTAAGCGTGAGCTAATCGGTGATGATGAGCACGGTTGGGATGACGATGGTATCTTCAACTTCGAAGGTGGTTGTTACGCGAAGACGATTCGTCTATCTAAAGAAGCAGAACCTGAAATCTACAATGCAATCCGTCGTGATGCACTACTAGAAAACGTAACAGTTCGTGGTGATGGTTCTATCGATTTTGATGACGGTTCAAAAACTGAGAACACTCGTGTTTCTTACCCGATTCACCACATCGATAACATCGTTAAACCAGTATCAAAAGCCGGTCACGCTCAAAAGGTTATCTTCCTGACTGCTGATGCATTCGGTGTACTGCCACCCGTTTCTAAACTGACTCCAGAGCAAACGAAGTACCACTTCCTATCTGGCTTCACTGCAAAACTAGCGGGCACTGAGCGTGGTATTACTGAGCCAACGCCAACGTTCTCTGCTGCATTTGGTGCGGCATTCTTAACTCTCCACCCAACTCAGTACGCTGAAGTGCTTGTGAAGCGTATGGAAGCAGCTGGCGCTGAAGCTTACCTAGTGAACACAGGTTGGAACGGTACTGGTAAACGTATCTCTATCCAAGATACGCGAGGCATCATCGACGCTATCCTAGATGGCTCAATCGACAACGCTGAAACTAAGGTTATCCCTATGTTTAACCTAGAAGTGCCACTAGCGCTGCACGATGTTGACCCAGCGATCCTTGACCCACGCGATACGTACACTGACCCTCTACAATGGGAAAGCAAAGCGAAAGATCTAGCCGAGCGCTTCATCAACAACTTTGATAAGTACACAGACAACGCTGAAGGTAAGTCACTGGTTGCAGCTGGTCCTCAACTGGACTAATCCAACCATCTGCTCGGGCTTAGCCAAAAGCAAACGCCCAATTTAAAATGATATTTTTGTAGCAAGCCCCTCTTTTGAGGGGCTTTTTTGTTGATGCTTGACCCTTTTTGTTCCACTCTGTTTTAAGACTATTGAAATTTAAGGCTTTCAGGGAATGAAAAAGGTATTCATGGTGTTCGGCATTGTGTTGGCTATCGCCGTTGCAACTATCGCAGCGCTGCTATTAAGCCTGCAGACCCAATACCGTGCGGATGTTGCCAACTTTTTTATCAAACATACGATTGAACAACCTGTATTCATTGAAGATGTTGAGTATCAGGCGCCTTATCACATCACCTTAATGGGCATTACCCAAAGCCAACCAGAAAAGCAAACACCTCTGTATATCGACAAGATCGATCTTTGGTTCAGCCCCAGCTCGATGACAGAGGCCAAACTGGTCTTTGAATCTGTTTTGATCAGCGGCCTACAATTAGAGGCAGACGATCTAAAAACACTGACTTCTTTATTTACCCAACCAAACATCAAGCTCCACCAGCTGGCCATCAACAATCTCGACTTTTCGACGCCAGAGTTTAATGCGCGAGGCATCGACCTACAGATCTCCGCCCCAACGTGGAACAACGATAACTCGCTGCTACCTTATGGAAAAACCCAACTCTCTGCCTCACAACTGTATTGGCAAGGTGAGGCATTCGATAATCTGTTGATTGACCTAGACTTAAAACCTAGCGACAGCACCCTTTATGGTGCTTCGTTTGACTGGCGTGGCGCCAAGATTTCTGGGCAAGCTGAACAATATCAACAAGATTGGTCGTTGGTGAATGTGACCGTCGATGGCTTACGACTCAATCAGAAACAGACCCAAAACCTACTAAGCAAAGAGTGGGATGTTGCAGGTATTCAGATCAATCACATCAATAGCTTAGATATTCTGCGTAGCGACGTAGAGTGGCAAGATGGCCACCTCGCTGCCTTTGATGCCTCATTAGAAAATATCCAACTGCCTTTTGAAATCTGGAAACAACAGAAAGCCATTTTTTCTCTACAGGCAGAAGGAGTGACCATTGATGATGACATGTTCATCGAGCCAAGCCTAAAGCTCAACCTAGAAGCAAACCGGATTCTGATTGAGGATTTCTATACTCAATTCCTGCAGGGCACTGTTCAGCTCAATGGCGAAGTCGCCCCTAGCAGCATTCAATTGGCGCAGCTCGACCTGCAAGGCATCAAGTGGATTACCGAAAACCAAGATAGCCCTCTACCGGCCGCTCACCTATTGCCTTGGCTCACACAGCTCCAGAACGTCGAGATTAGCCGACTTAATATAGAACGCAGTCAACTCATCCAACTCGCACAACAACCTTACTGGCAGGTCTCTGGATTACATGTCGAGGGGCATCAAGTTCAACTGCTGCAAGATAGAAAACTGGGCTTATGGCAAGGGAAGCTGATGGCGAGCGCCAATGATGCCAGCTACCAAAATATTCTCAGCGCACAGCCTGTGGTTGAGATGAATAGCGAACAAGGAAAATGGACGCTGACTCGTCTGTTTGCACCACTCAGGAATGGCTACATTGAAGCCAATGCAACGCTCGATTTTAACCAAATCAGCAAGCCATGGAGCTTAGATATTTCTGCCGATGGGTTACCCATTGCGCCTATGCTGCAGCGACTTGAATTACCACTCGATGCAACCGGCTATGGCGAGTTTGAACTTCAAGCCGCAGGTTTATATGGCGACTCACTGATGCTCGGTTACTCAACCACAGGGCAACTCACTGGCAGCGTTCGCCAGGGTGTGATGACCTTTAATGACAAGCTTTCTGAAACATCGACTGATAACGTATTCGAGATCCCAGAGCTCAATGCCAATTTTGACCGTGGACGCTTCACTCTCGAACCGATGCACATTATTGGTGCATCGGCAGCAGAGCAAGGCGAACAAAGGATTCAAACGCTCAATGGTGAGGTTTCTGGAGAGCTCGACTTGCTTAAAGCCGAGCAACACACCCTATCGATTACCCTATCGGACACATGCCATCAAATCTCAGGCAAGCTCACCCAAGCGGAGTATTCGGAGATTAACGACTGCCAACAAAAAAGCGCCACTCCTCAGGAGTAGCGCTTTCAATCAATAATTCTATCTATCATCAAGCGAGCGTGAAGTTATTCACTCGCCTTGCTATCCGTCGATAGTATTTTCTTATAATCAGGGATCAGCATATAGGTACCGGTAAACTCTACCGCTTCCACATCGCCGCTGTGAATGGTCACGTGAATGATGATACGTGCCTTTCTGCCTGACGCGAGGCGGTCTAAATCACCACTGATACCGTCTAACGAAGTAGAGGCAACAGGATTTTGCTCAACCGGATGACGATAACGAATATTACTGTCTGCCAATACGATATCACCGGTCAGGCCACGCTCTTTCATCAGTAACCACGTCATACCCCAACCCGTTAAAGTCGCAAGCGTAAAGGCGGAGCCTGCAAACATGGTGTTATGCGGGTTCAAATTAGGATTCAGTTGAGCACTACACTCAAATTGGTAACCTGTATATTGGTTAATCTTGATGCCCATCTTGTCACTGATCGGGATCTGATGTTCCCAGCGCTGCTGCAGCTCATTACACCATTCAGGTTTGCGCAGTACATCCGCCATTGGGTCAAGGTGCTTAACCATTTGTTGGTGACGCACTGGGCCACGTTGGTCGTTAATCTCACCGCGACGTTCAAATTCATTCTTCTCATAGAATGAGATCGCATCTTCACGTGCATTACACACCAAGCGCTTAGCGCCCTCTTGACGCGCTAATGACTCTAGCGCAACCAAGATCAGTGAGCCCATGCCTTTGCTTCGGCGAGAGTTCTTCACCGCCATGTAGCGGATCTGACCTTCTAGATCTGGGGTGATATACAGACGACCAATCGCCATCGGGCGACCACGGCCATCAACAATCATACGATGGTGACTCATTGGGTCATATTCATCGCGCTCTGAACCTACCGGCATTCGCCAAGGTTCACGGAGCATCTGCCAACGAAAATGGTAATACTTGTTTAGCTGATTTTCGGTGGTCGGTGTTATGAGTTTAAACATGCTTATTCCTTTAAGCCTAAACCTGCAGCCAAAATGTTACTGGGCCATCATTAACCAAAGACACTTTCATGTCGGCTGCGAAGCGGCCACGTTCCGTTGGCAACACTGATTCACATTGGTCAGAGAAATAGTTGTAAAGACGCTCTGCATCTTCTGGGTGAGCACCACGAGAAAACCCTGCTCGTGTCCCTTTCTTGGTATCGGCTGGCAGAGTGAATTGAGACACCACTAATACCTTACCTTCTACCTGTTTCACGTTGAGGTTCATTTTATCGTCTTCATCTCCAAAGACACGATAAGTAGTTACTCGTTCCATCAAACGCTTGGCTTTGGCTTCGTCATCACCTTTTTCTACGCCTAACAAAACCAATAAGCCTTGCTCAATCTCACCAACTACTTCGCCATCAACACGGACGGCAGCTTCACTTACTCTCTGGATCAGTGCTATCACTGTTGTTTCCTTGCTCTGTGATTTTGTCTTTATCCGACGAGTGTACCATTTCTTTCGAGTCACTCCACTGTTCCTGCTCACCCAATGCGGCCGTCACCTCAGCCCCCACCAGCACGATCAACCAGCACAAATACACCCAAACAAACAGAATAGGAATTGCCGCTAATGCGCCATAAATCAACTGGTAAGAAGGGAATTGCGTAATGTAGGCTGCAAAGCCTTTCTTACTGAGTTCGAACAACAGAGCCGCAACCAGAGAGCCCGCTGCTGCATGAGAAAAGTGTATCTTTTTGTTGGGAACCAGCAGGTACAGACCGAAGAACGCAAAGAAAGAGAGAATCAAAGGAAGTTTGCGAATCACGGTATTAAAGGCACCAGACACCACCTCATTTTGCAATAAGCTCAATGATGTCACGTAAGACGTTGCAGCAATACTCGCACCGACCAAGATAGGTCCAAGCGTGAGCACCATCCAGTACATAGAAAAAGACAGCACCGCACGTCGCTTTTCCGTTACTCGCCAGATGTAGTTTAGGTTCTTATCAATATTCGAGATCAGCATCAGCGCTGCAATGAATAAGAACACACTACCTACCGCCGTCATCTTGCCGGTATTGGCAACGAACTCTAACAAAGCACCGTGCACCGCATCTCCTGATGCTGGAACAAAGTTGGTAATGACGAAATTTTGAATCACCACGCCAACATCAGCAAAGACTGAGAATGACGACAAGATAGAGAGCAAAACCGTCAACATCGGCACAATTGAGAGCAAGGTAATGTACGCCAAGTACCCCGCATTCACGTTGACTCTATCATGCGTCATGCGCGCCAAAAGATAGCGAGAAAACTGAATACTGAGTGTGGCGACCTTTTTTATCTTCAACTTGTAACTCCCTGGTAACTCGTTCATAGTCCTAATTATTATTCCGTTATATTAATCACAGTAAGTAAATGTTCAAAAATAGCGTAGGAAAAAGGCTTGAGAACAAGGAAGCCCTTCTCGGCAAAGAATAGTTTCGATAAGTAGTCATTCTACAATCAAAAATTCTAACGCCGTTATCGAGCATTTTAACAAGCTAGATTGAGCAGTTATTTACTACGATTGATATTATTTAACTATAGGAAACTAGGATGCCTTATTTAATAGTTATAGTCCTCTCTATTTTTACTCTTACTGGATGCCAATCCGCTTATTACTCCGCAATGGAGCAAGTGGGTTACCACAAACGTGACATTATGGTCGACAGAGTAGAAGACGCGAAAGAGTCTCAGCAGGATGCTCAGGAAGAATTTACCAGCGCACTTGAAGCCTTGAGTAGCCTGACTAACTTCAGTGGTGGCGACCTTGAAGACATGTACAACAAGATTAATGATAAATACCAAGACAGCGAGAAAGCCGCACAAAATGTCAGTGACCGCATTGCTGCGATTGAAGATGTGTCCGATGCGCTATTTGAAGAGTGGCAGGGTGAGTTAGATCTCTACACCAGTGATTCACTGCGTCGTTCAAGTGAGAAAAAGCTGCGTGAAACCAAATCGTCTTACCAAACCATGCTATCAGCAATGAAAAGAGCTGAGAAGAAAATGGATCCGGTACTGAACACTCTTCGCGACAACACGCTTTATCTCAAGCACAACCTCAATGCGAGCGCTGTCGGCTCGCTGCAAGGTGAGTTTATGAGCTTAGAAAAAGACATCGCCTACGCAATAGAACAGATGAATGCTGCGATCGCCGAATCGGATAAGTTCCTTGCTCAACTAAACCAGAAATAACGCCCGTAGGCACAAATAAAGATAAGCCCGTATGAACCCAATCATTATTACTGGCGGCCCTGGCGCCGGAAAAACCACATTGATCAATGCTTTGGGTGATGCGGGTTACCCCACCTTCGCTGAGTCCTCTCGCCAGTTAATCGAACAGCAGAGTCAACTTGAGAACGGTATCTTACCTTGGTTAGACCTTCCAGGCTTTGCTCGCCTATGTTTAACCGTCATGAGCGAACACAAAGACCAAGCCAGTCAGCATCCTGTTGCCTTTCTCGATCGCGCCATTCCAGATATCTGTGGCTACTTGGCTCAGGCGAAACTAGAGATAAACACAACCTACCGAGAAGCGAGCCAAGGTTATCACCCCCAAGTGTTGTTCTGTCGCCCTGAGGCTTCAATTTATGTACAAGATGATGTGAGACCTTATCCGTTTGAGGAGGCGTTAGAGATTCACCACGCGTTAGAAAGAGTCTACCAAGAACTTGGTTATGAGGTGGTTGAAGTGCCGTTTATGCCAGTCGAAGAACGGCTTCAATTCGTTGAGCGTTACTTAGGTATCAAAAGCTAGATCCCCAACTCGGTCGTTCCTCCCTCTTAAGGATGACGAAATCTCGTTTAACCGTATCTAAACAAACTAAAAAACAAAAGCCCCGAGCAGCTAGGCTACTCGGGGCTTTCTTACTTATTCTAAAACGTATTGCTTGTTAGCTAGAAGCTAGTCAGCTGGCAATTAAGCCTTAGCTGGACGTGCTGCACGCTTACGTTCGTTTTCAGTAAGAAGCTTCTTACGGATACGAATGCTTACTGGCGTTACTTCTACTAGTTCGTCTTCGTCGATGAACTCAAGAGCTTGCTCTAGAGTGTGACGGATAGGTGGCGAAAGAACCTGTGCTTCATCAGTACCTGATGCACGAACGTTCGTTAGCTGCTTACCTTTCAGACAGTTTACTGTTAGGTCGTTTGAACGGTTATGAATACCGATGATTTGACCTTCGTATACTTCATCCGCGTGCTCAGCAAATAGACGACCACGTTCTTGTAGGTTGAATAGTGCGTAAGTCAGAGCTTTACCAGTAGCGTTCGAGATTAGAACACCGTTGTTACGTTGACCAATTACGCCGCCTTTGTGAGGACCGTAGTGATCAAATGAGTGGTAAAGAAGACCAGAACCAGACGTTAGCGTTAGGAACTCAGTTTGGAAACCGATAAGACCACGAGAAGGCATCATGAAGTCCATGCGAACACGGCCTTTGCCATCTGGAGACATATCAGTTAGCTCACCTTTACGTAGACCGATGTTTTCCATGATGCCACCTTGGTGCTCTTCAAGCACGTCGATAGTCACAGTTTCAAACGGTTCAGTTAGGTTGCCATCTTCGTCTTTCTTGATGATAACTTCTGGACGAGATACAGCTAGCTCGAAACCTTCACGACGCATGTTTTCGATCAGGATAGATAGGTGAAGTTCACCACGACCTGAAACACGGAAACGATCTGGGTTATCAGTTTCTTCAACACGTAGTGCAACGTTGTGTACTAGTTCTTTCTCTAGACGCTCAAGGATGTTACGTGAAGTAACGAACTTACCTTCTTTACCCGCGAACGGAGAAGTGTTTACTTGGAACGTCATTGTTACTGTTGGTTCATCAACAGAAAGCGGAGTCATTGCTTCAACATTGTTTACGTCACAGATAGTGTCTGAAATTTTCAGCTCACCAAGACCAGTGATTGCAATGATGTCGCCAGCGTTAGCTTGCTCAACTTCGTGACGGTCAAGACCTAGGTAACCAAGAACTGTACCTACTTTACCGTTACGTTTTTTGCCTTCTGCATTTACGATAGTTACTTGTTGGTTTGGCTTAACAGAACCACGAGTAACACGAGCAACACCGATAACACCTACGTAAGAGCTGTAATCAAGTTGCGAAATTTGCATTTGTAGTGGACCGTCAAGGTCAACTGCAGGCGCGTCTACTGTATCAACAACAGCTTGGAACAATGGTTCCATGTTCTCGCCAGTTTCGCCTTCAGTCATTGTTGCCCAACCGTTTAGAGCTGAAGCGTAAACAACTGTGAAGTCTAGTTGCTCATCAGTAGCACCTAGGTTGTCGAAAAGGTCGAATACTTGATCCATAACCCAATCAGGACGAGCGCCTGGGCGGTCAATCTTGTTGATTACAACGATTGGCTTAAGACCGTGTGCGAATGCTTTTTGCGTTACGAAACGAGTTTGAGGCATTGGGCCATCAACTGCGTCAACGATAAGCAGAACAGAGTCAACCATAGACATGATACGCTCAACTTCACCACCGAAGTCCGCGTGTCCCGGAGTATCTACGATGTTGATGCGGTAATCATTCCAGTTGATTGCTGTGTTCTTAGCAAGAATGGTAATGCCACGCTCTTTTTCGATGTCATTCGAATCCATGACACGCTCTTCAGCTTCACCACGAGACTCAAGAGTGCCTGACTGTTGTAGCAGTTTATCAACCAAAGTCGTTTTACCGTGGTCAACGTGCGCGATGATCGCGATATTTCTTAACTTATCAATCTGTGGAGTAGACATGGATTCTCGATTCACTCATAAAAGTAGCCGTCACTTATCTCAAAAGTTTGGATAATAACCGCTAGCTTGATTTAAAAAACGGTCAATAATATACCAGATTCTAGACAAAAACCCAGAAATATGTGATCTGAACCAAGGCTTTTTTCTTTATTAGCGATTCATATCCGCTTAACTTTGATTCAGTACAGTGTTGAGCAGCCAAATTCGTAGGACTCTAAAAAAGTATCACCTACGAGTGGCGAGCCAAATCTCCCGCAAAATAACAAAAGTGGATTGACAACTTAGGCAATTCATTGCTGAATGGTGCTCGCTTATGTCTCATATTGGTGCACAGACAAACAGTTGCACCAATAAGGTGCAGCTAGAGATCATTTTGGTGCAAAAACCAGATTAAGAAAAATCGCAAAACAAGTAAATCATTGAAATTAATGGAATAATTTTTTTGGCACGTTTTTGGCAGTAGATAAATCAGCATCGATTAATGCACTTAATAGACATTAATCAATGCTAGTTTCAACCGAATCGAGCTAATACCGAATTAATAACACTGGAGGTTATCCAAGATGTCAGTAGAAAATGTACTATCCCTGATCCAAGAGAACGAAGTTAAATTTATCGACTTACGTTTTACTGATACAAAAGGTAAAGAGCAGCATATCTCTATTCCTTCTCACCAAGTTGATGCAGACTTCTTCGAAGAAGGCAAAATGTTTGACGGCTCTTCAGTAGCTGGTTGGAAAGGCATTAACGAATCTGACATGGTAATGATGCCAGACGCAGCATCTGCTGTACTGGACCCATTCACAGAAGACGCAACACTAAACATCCGTTGTGACATCCTTGAGCCTGCAACAATGCAAGGCTACGACCGTGACCCACGCTCTATCGCTAAACGTTCTGAAGAGTACCTACGTTCTACAGGTATCGCAGACACAGTTCTAGTTGGTCCAGAGCCAGAATTCTTCCTATTTGACGACGTTAAGTTCTCAAACGACATGTCTGGTTCTTTCTTCAAGATCGATGACGTAGAAGCAGCTTGGAACACAGGTTCTGACTTCGAAGGCGGTAACAAAGGTCACCGTCCTGGCGTTAAAGGCGGTTACTTCCCAGTAGCTCCAGTAGATTCATCTCAAGACATCCGTTCAGCAATGTGTCTAGTAATGGAAGAGATGGGCCTAGTTGTTGAAGCTCACCACCATGAAGTAGCAACTGCGGGTCAAAACGAAATCGCTACTCGCTTCAACACGCTAACAGCGAAAGCTGATGAAACTCAAATCTACAAGTACGTTGTACACAACGTTGCTCACGCATTTGGTAAAACAGCGACATTCATGCCTAAGCCACTAGTTGGTGACAACGGTTCTGGTATGCACGTTCACCAATCTCTAGCAAAAGACGGCGTTAACCTGTTTGCTGGTGATAAGTACGGCGGCCTATCTGAAATGGCTCTTTACTACATCGGTGGTGTAATCAAGCACGCTCGTGCAATCAACGCGTTTGCTAACCCATCAACTAACTCGTACAAGCGTCTTGTACCTGGTTTCGAAGCACCTGTAATGCTTGCTTACTCAGCACGTAACCGTTCTGCTTCTATCCGTATCCCAGTAGTACCAAGCCCTAAAGCACGTCGTATCGAGCTACGTTTTGGTGACCCAGCAGCTAACCCATACCTATGCTACTCAGCAATGCTTATGGCTGGCCTTGACGGCATCAAGAACAAGATTCACCCAGGCGAAGCTATGGATAAAGATCTATACGACCTTCCTGCAGAAGAAGCAGCTGAAATCCCAACAGTTGCAGAATCTCTACAAGAAGCTCTAGCAGCGCTTAGCGAAGACCGTGAGTTCCTAACAGCTGGCGGCGTATTCTCTGACGATTTCATCGATTCTTACATCACTCTGAAATCTGACGACGTACAACGCGTGAACATGGCTACACACCCACTTGAGTTTGAACTGTACTACTCAGTTTAATCTCCTGTAGAGATAAGCCATTTCTTACTGCAACCTTGTAAGAATCGCTGACTAAATATTAGGCTCGCCTCGCAGGCGGGCCTTTTTTATATTCTCCCGACGCTCCCCTCCTCGTAACATACCTTAGACAAAAGCCCTCAGAGGCTGTCGCGCTAAATACAATAAAACCAACGCCAAACGTGAAATCACCTAGCGGTGAAAAGAGGCTAAAGATATGAAAAACATACTGTTCATAATCGGGTTAACAGTCGCGCTCTCGTGCTCTGCTCAAACGGTGTATACCTGGATAGATGAAGATGGCGTGCTCCACTTTAGTGATAACCCTAGCGCTCAAGATGCCGAGGCTCTTCGCCTGCCAGATGTGCAAGCTTCAGCACCCGCCCCTAAATTTGAGGCCTCAACTCCGGTTGACGCTGCTGCTTCCTCTACAACTAAAACGGCAACGCCAGCCAAAACTCAGGCAGAAACCGAAACCACAAAGCGCGAGGTTCCTACTCAATTAGCCCTCACCATGCTGACTCCAGTTCATGATCAAACCATTCGCAACAACCGCGGCTTAATCCCGATTCAGATAGAGCTCAACCGAAAACTTGGTATTGGGGAGCAATTACAATTGATGCTTGATGGCCGTCGATATGGCGCCCCACAGACCCAGCCTATTTGGGAATTAAAAGGTATCGATCGAGGTACTCACACCATTGCAATTCAAGCACATAGAAGCGGCAAGCTTATTGCATCTACTAGTCCAGTCACCGTGTATTTACATCGAGCGACGCTCAAGTAGGCCAATGTGTTAAAAGAGGCCAAATAACCTCTACTTTTCACCTAATCGAAGCAGCTTTCAGCGACTCTAATGAATTATCTTTAGCTTCTGGTTGATATGCGCCATACTTGAACTTAGCCACGCACCAATTTGGTGCAGTGAGAAAAACACCAGTTCAAGGACGAAATAGTGAATCGATCAGCCAAAAGCGACAGCATAGATACACATCATCTTTCCAGCGCCATTCTCGACAATATGGTGACTTCGACATTGATGCTCGATGAGCAATTGTATGTCCGATACGCAAATCCGGCGGCTGAGCAGCTCTTTTCACAGAGCGCACGACGCATCGTTGATCATCCACTGAGCCAACTTATCCAACACGCTTCACTTGATTTGGCGCTTCTGACGCAACCGCTACAAAGTGGCCAGAGCATTACCGACAGTGACGTTACCTTCGTTGTTGATAACCGCCCACTGATGCTTGAAGTCACGGTTAGCCCAATATCTTGGCAGCGAGAGACGCTGTTATTGGTTGAGATGCGCAAGATAGACCAGCAAAGACGCCTTAGCCAAGAGCTCAACCAACATGCACAACAACAAGCGGCTAAGTTGCTGGTACGCGGGTTAGCACATGAGATCAAAAATCCACTCGGTGGCTTAAGAGGTGCGGCGCAGTTACTTGGGAAAATGCTTCCTGATCAGTCTCTTAATGAATATACGCAGATCATTATTGAGCAAGCCGACCGCTTAAGAGCATTAGTCGACCGTCTGCTTGGCCCACAGAAGCCGGGGACTAAATCAGAAGAGAACCTTCACCAGATACTTGAGAAAGTCAGGCAGCTCGTAGAGCTCGAATCGGGTTCAACGCTCGCCATCGAAAGGGATTACGACCCGAGCCTACCGGACATCTTGATGGATTCGGCACAGGTTGAACAAGCGATGCTCAATATCGTGAGCAATGCAGCGCAGATTCTAAAGACTCAAGATTCTGGCAAAATCACCATTCGCACCAGAACGGTGCATCAAGCAAATATTCACGGGCAGCGACACAAACTCGCAGCTCGTATTGAGATCAGCGATAACGGTCCGGGCATCCCCGATGATTTAAAAGACACGCTGTTTTACCCAATGGTCAGCGGACGAGAAGGTGGAACAGGGCTGGGGCTATCGATTTCTCAAAACCTGATCGATCAACACAATGGGAAAATTGATGTTGAAAGCTGGCCAGGCAACACCACATTCACGATTTATCTACCGATTTAGGTCATAAGAACCTCGCTATTGGACAGCGAGATGAAAGGCTTAGCTCGGTAACACAAAGATTAAGACATCATAAAAACAACAATGATTATCACAATAGATTTGGCTGCAAAGGAATTGAATTATGAGTAAGGGATACGTTTGGGTCGTCGATGACGACAGCTCTATCCGCTGGGTAGTAGAGAAAACACTTTCATCTGCGGATATTAAGTGTGAAACATTTGCTGATGCTGAGAGCGTGTTGCTTGCGCTTGAGCGCGAGACACCGGACGTATTGGTGTCTGACATTCGCATGCCCGGCATTGACGGGATTGAGCTGTTGCATCAGGTTCATCAACGCTCTCCCGACCTGCCCGTGATCATTATGACCGCGCACTCAGACCTTGATGCGGCGGTGAATGCTTATCAAAAAGGCGCCTTTGAATATCTTCCAAAGCCGTTCGATATTGATGAAACACTGACTCTAGTCGAACGAGCGATCGCGCACAGCCAAGAGCAGAAACGCGAACAAGCCAGTGAGGTCGCTGAAGACACCAACGCGCCAGAAATCATCGGTGAAGCACCGGCAATGCAGGAGGTTTTCCGAGCGATTGGCCGTTTGTCTCGCTCATCCATATCCGTGCTGATCAATGGTGAATCGGGTACCGGTAAAGAATTGGTCGCTCACGCTCTGCATCGTCACAGCCCAAGAGCTAAGAAGCCCTTCATTGCCTTGAACATGGCAGCAATCCCCAAAGATCTGATCGAGTCTGAACTGTTTGGCCACGAAAAAGGTGCCTTTACCGGTGCTAACAGCGTTCGCCAAGGACGCTTTGAACAAGCCAACGGCGGCACCCTATTTCTGGATGAGATCGGTGACATGCCACTCGATATCCAAACTCGCTTGTTGCGTGTACTTTCTGATGGTCAGTTCTATCGTGTCGGCGGTCACTCTGCAGTTAAGGTAGACGTTCGTATCGTTGCCGCAACCCACCAAGATCTTGAGCGCTTAGTGCATGAAGGCGACTTCCGTGAAGACCTTTTCCACCGACTCAACGTTATCCGAATCCATATCCCGGCACTTCGCGAACGTAAACAAGACATTGAAAAGCTGACTCATCACTTCCTAGCATCCGCCGCCGAAGAGCTCGGTGTTGAAGTGAAGACACTGCATCCTGAGACCATTTTGAAGCTCAACCAGCTCAATTGGCCGGGTAACGTGCGTCAGCTTGAAAACATTTGTCGTTGGCTTACCGTGATGGCCAGCGGCAGCGAAATTCTTCCTTCAGACCTGCCACCAGAGCTGCTAGAAGAAAAAGTGGTGACCACCTCAGGAACTGGAGATAACTGGCAACAACTGCTCGCTAATTGGGCAAAGTGTGCGCTTGATTCAGGAGAAAAAGAGCTGCTAACTTATGCTCTGCCAGAATTTGAACGTATACTGCTAGAAGCTGCACTCCACCACACTAATGGTCATAAACAGGATGCAGCTAAGGTTTTGGGATGGGGAAGAAACACCCTAACTCGTAAACTCAAAGAACTGTACTAGACCTTATATGATTCTCGATGCAGCTACTTTTTAACCAAAAAAGTGTCGCTTGGTTTGAATAGTGTCGGTACAATTACAGTACACTATTCACCAAAGTTGTAGCTAAAGATGTCTTTGAAAACACAAATTACTTTGAGAACCGCAGTGGTTCTGCCATTCGTGATGATTTTTCTGTTCACTATGGGTGTAATGGTTTTCACTCAAAAGCTAAGCTACAAAGAGATGGTGAGTGATGTTAGTGCACGCCAGCTGACATCACTGACTGACAATGTTCATCAAAGCCTGTCTAATTTTTTAGAAAAGCCATTTCACGCCAACCTCTCGCTCAGCCATAACATCGGCTACCACCATCTTTATCAAGCAGGCAATCTTAGTAAGGTCCAAGACTATATTTTTTATACGTTTTCAGACCATTACACTGCTGTACCTCAACTCGATGCGATCGGCTTTGGTTCTGAAGATGGTAACTACGTCGGTTTCCGCAAAGAGGCCAACAAAGGCTACACCTTGATGGTGCAAGACGAACGCACCAATGATCAGCTGGTCATTTACCGTGGCAGCAAAATTAGTGAAGACATTCGATCGGTGATTTCAGGTTACGATCCTAGAATCCGTCCTTGGTACACACCCATTGCGACACAGAAAAAACCGTTATGGTCACCAATTTATGCCAATGCTGACGAACGTCAAGAAATCACCTTATCTGCTCTAGCGCCTATCTATGATGATAATGAATTCAAAGCCGTCGTAGTCAGCGACATCAAAATCAATACCTTCAATGCGTTTCTCAGAAAGCTCAAAGATAGAACGGATGCCTCTGTTTACATCATCGATAAGCAGCAACGCTTGGTCGCGCACTCAGGCGGAGGCAGTGTCGTTTCATGGGGCACAGGACAAACCAACAAAGGGCAACGCAAACTAGCAACAGAGAGTGCTAATCCAGTCATACGTGAGAGTGCTAGCTACGTAGAGCAATTCCACCTAATCGAGAATTTGGGCGAGCAGCGCTTTAGTTTTAGCCTAGACAACGAACGCTACTTCAACCAAATCACCCCATACGAAGATGAGCACGGGCTCACGTGGTTTATTGGGGTGTCGATCCCTGAAAGCAATCTGCTCGGTGAATTGCCAGAAAATCAAAGAAACAGTTGGTTGCTTGGGCTAGCACTGAGCTGCATTGGGGTCATTGCAGGATTAATTGCCTTTAATCGCGCAACCCAACCCATCACCTCGACAGCGGATGCGGCAAAACGCCTTGCTAAGGGCGATTGGGACGCGAGCATGCCAAAAACAGGGCATATATATGAAACCAGCATGTTGGTCGAGTCATTCAATGAAATGACCAACAACTTAAGGGCTTCGTTTCATGCATTACAGTCTCAACTTACCTATGACTCATTAACCAAGCTATACAGCCGTGAAGGCTTTATTGACGCTGCCAAGAAACACCCCGACAACGAAAAAGGCACACTGTATTTGATTGGTATTGATCGCTTCCGAGACATCAATGACAGCCTAGGTCATTACAATGGCGACCAGCTACTTATCATTGCGGCCGCTCGTTTAAGAGGCACACTGCCATCCGAATACCTACTAGCTCGCACTGGTGGTGATGAGTTTGCCATCTACGCGCCAAACGTAACGCAAAGCGATGATGTTCAGCTGCTGACTAACCGCTTACTTCAAACCTTCGCTTCCCCATTTTCAATGGAATCGGAAAGCGTGGTGATTAAGGTATCGATGGGGATAGTGAATGTCTCGAATCTTCACGACATTACACTCCTGCTACGCAGCAGCAGCATTGCATTGAGCAATGCGAAACAAGACAAAACCAGTGTCTGTATTTATAGCCTTGAAATGGGCAAAGCATCGAGACATCGCACCAAGATGTTAGCGCGGATGAACCGAGCGATTGAGCTTCAACAGTTCGAACCGTTTTATCAGCCTATTATTGATCTGGAATCTGGCTCGACCATAGGAGCAGAAGCTTTAGCTCGCTGGATAACGGATGAAGGGGTGATCTCGCCACTCGAGTTCATTCCTCTCGCGGAAGAGAGCGGGCTCATTGACGATATCGGAAAACAAATTCTGCATAAGTCGTGTCGAGATACAGCCATCGCGATTGAGTCAGGAAAATGGAGCAAGGACTTCTCTATTCACGTTAACCTGTCGGTCGATCAACTGAGTGAAAGTGGCTTTGTGGAACAAGTAAAAGGCACGTTGCGAGACACAAATCTGCCAGCAAGCAACCTGACACTAGAGATCACCGAATCACGCATCGTCGACAACGACCCGACCATCATCGATAACATGCTGACTCTAAAAGCACTAGGGATATCAATTGCGATTGATGACTTTGGTACCGGCTATTCGTCACTGGCTTACTTACACAAACTGCCATTCGACTGCCTTAAGATCGACCGCAGCTTTGTCAGCAAACTTGATAAAGAGAACCTAGATAGCTCCATCGTCGCGGCCATCGTTAACATCACTAAGGGCTTCAAAGTAAGCTTGGTGGCAGAGGGCGTTGAAACACAGCAACAGGCTGAACTTCTCAAGCAGCTGCAGTGCCCGCTTGCTCAAGGCTTCTTATACAGTCGCCCAGTTCCGTTTGACCAATGGCCTACCGACCTCATCAACTCCAAGCAAAGTGCCAAGGTCAAACAAAATACCACTGAGAGTCTCACCTAAACCAGGCAGAAATCGAATGAGTCAGATACAAAAATGCCAGCATGATGCTGGCATTTTTTATTGTTCTATTCTCTATCGAGCGATTAGATAACGCGAGAGAATTGCTGCTGGCGAGCCTTTGCACGTAAGTATTTATCAAAACACATACAGATGTTACGGATCAGCAAACGGCCACGCAAAGTCACGCGGATTTCTTTGTCATCCACTTCAACCAACTCATCATTGATGAAGGTTTGCAGTAGCCCTAAGTCTTCTTTGAAGTAACCATTAAAGTCTACAGAAAACTCAGACTCGATCATGGTTTTATCAAGCTTAAAGTTACAGATAAGCTGTTTAATGACCTCACGACGCACTAGGTCATCACTGTCTAATACCACACCTTTCCAAAGTGCATGACGCAGGTCATTCACCTGAGCGTAATACTTCTTCAGCTCTTTTTGGTTTTGAGCGTAAGCATCACCGACCATAGAGATAGCAGAGACACCGAAACCAATTAAGTCAGCTTCACCTTGGGTCGTGTAGCCTTGGAAGTTACGATGCAGAATACCTTCACGCTGTGCTACGGCTAGCTCATCTTCAGGTAGTGCGAAGTGATCCATACCAATGAACTGGTAACCCGCTCCCGTTAGCGTCTCGATGGTATCTTGCAAGATAGCCATTTTCTCTTTCGCTTCAGGTAGATCTTCGTCTTTAATCTTACGCTGCGCCGCAAACAGCTGAGGCATGTGTGCGTAGTTAAATACCGATAAACGGCCCGGCTTCATTTCTAACACTTGCTTCAATGTTTCAGCGAACAAAGCTTGAGTCTGCTTTGGTAGGCCGTAGATCAAATCCAGGTTAGTTGAACGGAAGCCTAGCTCTTTCGCTCGTTTAACCATCGCAATGATGAACTCTTCATCTTGCTCACGGTTAACCAGTTTCTGCACTTCTTTATTGAAGTCTTGCACGCCAATGCTCAGGCGGTTGAAGCCTTCGTTACGCAGGTGGTCAAGTACGTCTAGCTCAATCTCACGCGGGTCAACTTCAATACTGATTTCAGCGTCAGCGGTGAAGTTAAACTCTTCACGCAAAATACTCATCAAACGAGTGATTTGTGTTTTGGTCAAGAACGTTGGCGTACCACCACCGAAGTGCAATTGCGTCACTTCACGGCCATTCAATAAAGAGGCGCGTTGGCGGATTTCATGTTCAATCACATCAAGGTACTCATCCGCTTTATGCGAGTGACGAGTAATGACTTTATTACAACCACAGTAGTAACAAAGCTTGTGGCAGAACGGGATATGCACGTAAAGAGAGAGTGGACGCTCAGGATATTGAGTACACGCCATGTCGTAATCAGCGACGGTAAACGCTTCATGAAACTCCAACGCAGTTGGGTATGAGGTGTAACGAGGTCCCGAATAGTTGTACTTGTTTAAGATCTCTTGATCCCAAACGATTTGCTGATTCGTTGTTACTGGCTTGCTCGACATAGCGGTATTTCCAATTTAGATCCGCGAGAACCTAAGGTCTCTCAAATCATTTTACATACATTAAAATATAGACGGGTTATTTTGCCACACGACCTGTAAGGTCGTTCCAAGACAAAATCAATTTTTTAGACAAAAACTCAGAACTGCTAGCTTGATCACTAACAAAGCGTCGGGATTAACGAGACGCAAAAGGTAAGAAGGCTCATTTAACACTATCTATAAAGATAAGGTGTCTCAAGAACACCCTGTATTAAACAAGCCTCTATTTTAAATAGTCTTAGCGACTAGATCATCTGAATGTTGATTTGGTTGTTGAGAGGTTTAACCTTCTCTTGCAACCTTTTCAGATCTTCAATGACCGCATCATTCAAGCGAGTCTCTGCCTTATGGCGCGTGAGATTCTGCTGCATGCGCTCTTTCTTCGTCAGTTCCTGTCTTGCCTCTCCGCGAGCCATATCTTTTACGATATGGTACAGCTCAGAAAGAGCAGGATACTCAGAATCAAAATCGACACGCTCATCACCCTGAACATTATCCATAATGATACACACTCGGATACTGATCTCAGGTAAGTCACATTGCCCTTGAATGCCCGCTAAGCACAAAGTATTTACGTTTTCGTAAATCGTCGCGTTGCGTTTTTCAATGGCTAGTGCTTGATGCTGCTTTTGCAACTCCGTCTGCTTCTTCACTTGAAGTAGAAGGTAACCTGCGTAAGAGCCCAAGCCGAGAATGATAATTCCACCAGCAATTGCTAATAAGGTTACGTTCACTGGCTATTAACCTTTAAAGCTGTCTAAATCGAAATCTTCGAATTGAGATAGCAAGTCTTCGTCAGAGCTCGCTTTCTTCTTAGAGGCAACCGGTGCTTCTTCGAAGATCTCTTCTTCATCGTCTTCTGGCTCTAGTAGACCTAAGCGTCCCATTAGGTGTTCGATACGATCAAGTTTCTCATCAACAAACTTCTGTAGACCAGCACCTAGGTTTTCACCATTTTCGATACGATCTAGGAGTGTGTTCAGTTGAGCGTCATTCTCAAGCATCTCTAACTCTTGTTCGTTAGATAGCTTGCGCTCTTGTTTAGTCGGCTTCTTCGCTGGTTCAACGATCAGCGGAATTTTTTTCTTGCTGCCTAAACGTGGATCACGAGCTTGTGCAGCTTTACGCTGTTTTGCTTCGCTACCATCTGAGTGACGGCTGCCAGACTTAAGGCCTTTACGCTTTTTAACACGCTTACGTTCACGACCTTCAACATCAGATTCACTACGGTTACGAGTAACCATAGGCTCCGGAGCGCCAAGTGCTCCCGGCTTTCTTGATTTCTTACTACGACCCATTACTGCACTTTCCTCAGTAAAATTACATCATTTCCAAAAAATTCTAGTTCGAGCTTATCCCGCTCTGCCAAAAACTGGAATGTTTGACGACTAAAGAAGACGACATGTGTCGGGTCATTCTTGTAGTGCCAACCAGCAAACGCGTCTACGTCTATTACTAGTTTAGTCATAAGACCAATCCAGCCCTTGGGTTTAACTAAATTCAACCATTGCTGCCACACTTTGTCTGGGTGATAAAGATGCTCTATCACCTCCGTGGCAGTCATAAAGTCATACGTTTTTTCCAACACAGAGGGTTCTGGGTGGTAATAGATATCGTACAACTCCATGGTGTGTCCGGCTTCTTCTAACATAATAGATAGCGTAGGGCCTGGGCCACAACCAAAATCCAACCCGTGTGAGTTAGATGAAATTTTGTCTGTTAGTGGATCCGCGATGCGAGATAAAAAGCGGCGATAGCCTGCATCACTAGGATCGTTCTCATGGAGATCATAGTGTGCTTTTTCTTCTTTTGCTTCTAACCTTTGTTCAGGTTTAACAAATACCAGTTCACATTGCTGACACTGCAGATAGGCTCTGCGTTTGTCTTCAAAATAGTGATTCACGCCTTGGTGATGGCATAAGGGACAAGTATACATAGCACATCCTTAAACAGGGATGCGAAACATACCAGAAACTGAGTTTATAGTGGAGAGGTATTGGGTGTTTTTTCATCAAATCAATAAAAAAAGCGATAGGAAAACCTATCGCTCTCTAAATCTGCCTATATCGGCCAAAATTTGCATACTCAACTTGGTACACAAATCTCCATTTGTTATTGGTGCTTTCCATGCCAAATTTGTTTGTTGTTCATCGTCCTGATGAGTTTTGGCTATCCTTTTCTAACACCTTGTTGCTGGGCTGTCCTAGCCTGATCCATTTCTGTCTATACCGTTAGACTAGATGATCATCCATATCTAAGTCAGCTCCTAGCTGATGGCGGTTACTTTACCGTGTTACAAAAAGACTACAAGAGTGCGACTTCACACTTTTGTACACAAATCGATCACACATTGATAAATCAGACATAAACACAAAACGCATTAATAAAACCAATACAAAAGAAAACGCCCCGACCATTACTGATCGGGGCGTCTCTTCAATCTCGCTCGAACGTACATTCCTTTACTCTGGCTAAGAGCAAGAAACCGACAAATTAGTGTAGACCACCAACGTACTTCGATAAGGTATCAATATCAGCGTCTGTTAACTTTTTAGCTACATCACGCATCATCGCATTCATGTCGTTATTACGGTCACCATCGCGGAATTTTTCAAGTTGAGCCTTGATGTAATCTGCGTGCTGACCTGAAATTTTAGGGAAACCAGAAAGTTCGGTACCATTACCACGAGGGCCATGACAAGCAATACACGCCGTTACGCCGCGTTCTGCGTTACCCGCTGTGTAAAGAACCTTACCTTCATCTAATACATTTTCAGGAGTAGAGTTACTAGAGATAGGTAGAGAGGCGTAGTATGCCGCTAGGTCAGCCATATCTTCTTCAGATAAAGGCATCGCCATTGCACCCATTACAGGTTCGTAACGACCTTGCTTACCACCACTTGTCATACCTAGCTTAAGCTCTTTTAACTGCTTCTCTAGATACTTCTCATGTTGACCAGCCAGCTTAGGGTACTGAGTGATCAGGCTGTTGCCGTCAGCACCGTGGCAGGCAACACATGTTTGTGATTTGGCTTTACCAGCTTCAATACTACCTTGAGCCCATACTGAGCAGCTGGCTAAAAGACTCAAAATTAGCGCTAATTTCTTCATGACATTCCATTATAATTATCAAGCTTCCAGTACCACTCTATGTTGCCACTCATGGTACAATAGGCGACCTTATGCCGAGCACGGTTATTTTACACAAATTCACAAAAAAGTAATCAATCGACTACACAAAGTCGAGATGGAGTTAACAGTGAGCGTAAAAATTCATTATCAAAACACGCATTTCATTACCAGTGCACCTGATATTCGTCATTTACCAGAAGACGAAGGGATCGAAATTGCGTTTGCAGGACGCTCCAATGCTGGTAAATCTAGCGCGCTAAATCGCGTTACAAACCAAAAAAGCTTGGCGAAAACCAGTAAAACACCCGGTCGAACTCAGCTAATCAACCTATTTAAGGTAACGGACGGTTGTCATATCGTCGATTTACCTGGATATGGCTTTGCTCAAGTACCACTTGAGATGAAGAAAAAATGGCAGAAGTCGCTAGGTGAATACCTACAACGACGTGAAAGCCTGAAAGGTTTAGTGGTATTGATGGATATCCGTCACCCAATGAAAGACCTTGACCAACAAATGATCTACTGGGCTATCGATAGCCGCATCCCAGTACAGGTTTTGTTAACAAAAGCAGACAAACTGAAAAGTGGTGCGCGTAAAGCACAGCTACTGAAAATCCGTAACGATGCAAAATCTTTCGGTGGTGATGTTGCGGTTGATGTCTTCTCTTCAATGAAGGGCATCGGCGTTGACCAACTGCGTGCCAAGATGGATGAGTGGTTTGCGCCTGCGCTTGCTGATCAAATCATTGATGAGTTAGCAGACGAAGAGCACAACGACTCAGAGTAGTTCCTCTACTTATCGCTATAGGTTAGAGCACTTACAACACGTGATTTAGCCTTATCAATGCCCCTCCTTATATAGGTGGGGTATTTTTTTGCCCAAAAATGAGTGAGTTAAGCATAAGTTTTTAGTGTTAAAAATCGGATTTAGCCACTAAAACCAATAGAAGTGAACCATACTAAAAGACACATCTAAATAATCAGAACAATGAGAAAGGAATACTCATGTGGAAAACACCATTGGCCATCATTGCACTTATGTTGGTCTCACTGACAGGGTTTGCCTCTGAAGCAGAACAAGAACAAGCCCCACTGATCAATGTCGATATGACCTTAGACCTCGATGGCATGGAAAAGTACGCCCAAGATGCGAGTGAGTCTCTTGAGGTGATATCGCAATCTTTGCAGGCGATAGTCAACAACCCCAACCTAAGCGACGACCAGCAACAAGCCCTCAATCAAACCGTTGAAAGTATCAATAAGCTTGCGAGCTCCACCAAGACATCACTCAATCAACTGCCACAAGCCTTAGACCAATCTCGCGTTGCCTTTAAGCAGACAAGCCAAACGCTGCTCGATGATATCCAAACCAAGATCATCATTGCGTTGGTTGCCGTTGTCGGTGTGATTATTATCGCCCTAACCGCGATTTATCTACTGATCTTGAAGCCAATGCAGCAAACCTTGGTAAAAGCGACCAACAATATCTCTTCAATGGCGCAATCCATCCAGATCACCGCCGAAGCTCTGAAATATAGCACCGAGAAACAACAGAAAATCATGGATTACATTGAGCATTCACCGACTCAATACACTGATAAATAAGGCGTGAGCCATCAATCCTTTATCGATAACTTGTAAAATAAAAGTTATTTCAAGTGATAAAACAATCGACTTAGAGACGGATTTAAATTACCAAAAGCTGATCGAATTCCAGATCTAAGGCAAATCAGGGGTTTATCACTGTGCTTGAGAAAGTGTAATAAAAGGCACTAAAAATGAGAGGTTTTACGGGGGAATGATAGGTTGGAAATATTTTTCTTTCGCACAAGAAAAAACGCCCCAGTCAAATACTGACTGGGGCGGCTGAATCAGCCTAATCCAATAACGTGAAACAAAAGGTCTGAAAGATAGAACATCTTACCTCTGTACCCTACGAGATTTAATGTACAACAATTGCTCAGAAATGAAAACAACTTTTGTAGTTTTTTTTCATGAATGTTTTATTAAAACACCTAAATTCTTATTACGACTTAACTTTATTTGAGACAAAAAAAAGCCAGTGTTTGTGCACTGGCTCATACTAATTTGCTTATTAAGGTCAAAAACTGATTAGTGGGCTTGATCCCAGTTGTCACCGTGGCCAGCTTCCGCAACCAGCGGCACTTCTAGCTCTGCAGCTGATTCCATCAATTCTTGTACTTTACTTTCAATTTCGGCTAAAGATGACTCTTCCACTTCAAATACCAATTCATCGTGTACTTGCATCAATAACTTAACTCGACCATCGCCTTCCGCTTGGATCCATTCATCAACCAATAGCATCGCTTTCTTGATGATGTCTGCCGCTGTACCTTGCATTGGCGCGTTGATCGCCGCACGCTCAGCAGCTTTACGACGCATGCCATTACGAGATTGAATTTCAGGAAGGTGCAAACGACGACCGTAAATGGTTTCAACGAAGCCCTGCTCTGAAGCAGCACTGCGCGTGTCTTCCATGTACTGCATCACACCAGGGTAGCGCTCGAAGTAAGTATCCATGTAGTGCTGTGCTTCGCCACGAGGAATACCTAGCTGCTTAGCCAAACCAAAGGCACTCATACCGTAGATAAGACCGAAGTTAACGGCCTTAGCACGACGACGTTGTTCCGTCGTTACATCCTCAATATTAACGCCGATGATCTCAGCCGCAGTTGCTGCGTGGATATCTTTGCCTTGTTGGAATGCTTCCAGAAGCGCTTTATCACCCGAAAGGTGCGCCATGATACGCAATTCAATTTGAGAGTAATCGACCGCTAGAATCTTCCAACCATGTTGTGCAACGAATGCTTGGCGGATACGACGGCCTTCTTCATTACGAATTGGGATGTTCTGCAGGTTTGGATCTGTTGAAGACAATCGACCCGTTGCTGTCACCGCTTGGTGATAAGACGTATGAACACGACCCGTTTCAGCGTTGATCATCTTCGGTAGTTTATCTGTGTAGGTCGACTTTAGTTTCGCAAGGCCACGATACTCAATGATCAGCTTAGGTAGCGGGTAATCAAGAGCCAACTCTTGCAGCACTTCTTCGTTGGTTGAAGGTGCACCTGATGGCGTTTTCTTGATAACAGGCAGACCCATTTTCTCAAACAGGATCGCTTGCAGCTGTTTTGGCGAGTTCATGTTGAACTCTTGCTCTGCAATCTCGTAGGCTTTCTGTTCTAGCTCATCCAATCGAACCGCAATCTCTTGCGATTGAGCGCCTAGCAGCATGTCATCGATGAATACGCCAGTGCGTTCAATGCGAGACATAACAGGGATCAGTGGTACTTCGATTTCTTCATAGATGGCTTTTAGCTTTTCATCTTGCTCAATGTTTTCCATCAAACGGTTATGAAGACGTAAAGTCACGTCAGCATCTTCTGCTGCGTATGGAGACGCTTCACCCAGCTCAATCTGGTTGAAAGTAAGCTGCTTCTTACCTTTACCTGCGATTTGCTCAAATGAGATGCAGCTGTGCTGAAGGAAACGCAGCGCTAGGCTATCCATATCATGCTTGCCGCCAACGCTATTAAAAACATAAGACGCTAGCATGGTGTCGTGCTTGATGCCTTTCATCTCGATACCGTAGCGCGCTAAAACGCTCATATCGTACTTCAGGTTTTGACCGACTTTAGCCTGTGCGTCATCTTCAAGAATCGGCTTAAGCTGTTCAAGTACCCAATCACGATCCAGTTGTTGAGGTGCATCTAAGTAGTCATGAGCAACCGGTACGTAAGCGGCAACGCCTTCTTCAGTTGCGAATGATAGACCAACAAGGTTAGCCACCATGTAGTCCAAGCTATCCGTTTCAGTATCAAAGGCAAACACCTCTGACGCTTTCAGTTTCTCTAGCCACGCATTAAAAGAGGCTTCATCTAGGATGGTTTCGTAGTTGTTGCGATCAATCGTCACTGCAGAGGTGTTCATTTCTACAGTAGATGTAGTTGATGCCTCGCTGCTGCGCACTGCACCCGACTTCTCATCCGCCTCAACCACACCGCTGCCGCCTTCAAGTAGCTCGTTCAACCAAGATTTGAAGACCAGTTGACCGTATAGCTTAATCAGCTCATCCGTATTTGGTTGTGCTTTTACAAGCGACTCAGGTGTCTCTTCTAACTCGACGTCCAGTTTGATCGTTGCAAGCTCGTAAGACATCTCAGCGTTGTCTTTATTATCAATCAGCTTCTTAGCCATGGTTTTTGAACCACGGAAGCCAAGAGCGGCAATATCATCCAGGTTTTGATACAGCTTTTCGATGCTACCAATGCCTTGTAGTAGAGCAGTTGCTGTTTTGTCACCAACACCTGGAACGCCAGGAATGTTATCCACTTTATCGCCCATCAGTGCAAGGTAGTCGATAATCAGCTCAGGTGGGATGCCAAACTTCTCTATCACGCCTTCGCGATCCATAACCACGTTGGTCATGGTGTTGATCAAAGTAACGTTGTCATCAACCAGCTGCGCCATATCTTTATCGCCAGTACTGATCAAAACCGGCATGCCCGCTTTAGATGCTTGAGAAGCTAGCGTACCAATCACATCATCCGCTTCAACGCCTGGGATCGAGATAAGTGGTAGACCCATTGCGCGAATCACGTTGTGCAAAGGTTCAATCTGACAACGTAGATCATCCGGCATAGGTGGACGATTAGCCTTGTACTCTGGGTACATGTCATCACGGAACGTCTTTCCTTTTGCATCAAAAATAACCGCAATACGATCAGAAGAAAATTGACGCATCATGCTGCGCAGCATGTTAACTACACCGTAAACAGCGTTAGTTGGGATATCACCATTGCTCATTGTGCCAGGGTAAGCATGGAACGCGCGATATAGGTAAGAAGAGCCATCGATCAGAATCAATGGATTATCAGGAATACGAGCCATAATGTTTGTGTATCCAGTAAGTACAGAAATTATCTGTTAAGAATGCCACGTCTGTTGGTTGGATTCCACGTTGTCGATCTGTATCCGTTCACTCGGTTGTGTTCGTTATAATCGATTTGTTGTTATTTTTTGTTCTTAGACGCAAGCGTTCTGTGGATAACTCTGTTTATATTATTTATCCACCCTGTTGAGAACTACGGTGAACAACTCAAAAAACACCAATAAACAACTGAAAATAAAGAATAATTTTACAGATCGAACAGATGATCAACGATCTTTTCTCGATCTTGCGTTGTGGAAAAGAATGCTGATGGCGTTTTATTCATAAAAATACGTGCCACTAAATATGCATCTTGTTGAAATGGTAGGTATAAAAAAAGCGACACCCGAAGATGTCGCCTAGCAAAAACCGGTAAAGCCATTCAAATTGAATACCACAGCTTTACCTAAAAGCTATAAATTACACTGGAAGCAATGTGAGCAATGTCGTGTCAAAAAGAACTTAGTACAAGTTCGCGAGAATTCTGTTGGGTAACCAAGTAGATACTTGAGTACTTAACATCCTTGTGAACATTTCCTCATTCCCTAAGACGAAGTTAATAATAATGATTCTCATTTAATAGTCAACAATTAAATGATAATAAATCTCATTTGATTTATAAACCGTTAACAGCAGTGCTTAAATTTGCTTCAAAAAATGGATTCTATGGTCATTAATGTCTTCTTTTTCTTCAAATCTTTCGATTAGGTAACCGTTTCTCAATAACAGGCGCAACATTGCAGGGAACCGGTTACGAGACTTAACCTTTAACTGTCTGTAGCCCTGCTCTTTCGCCCACTGTTCCTGAACGTCTAATTGCGCCTGTGCAACGCCTTTGTTCCTCGCGAGCGGTGACACGCCACCAAACCAGCTGTAAAAAGTATCTTGATCCAATTCATAGCCGATCTTAAAGCCAAGCAACACGCCAGCTTCTTCAGCCACTAAGATAAGGCTCTTTTTCCCTGCCAGCCGCTCTGAAAGAGAAGCGACACTCTCTTTTTTAGCGAACTCAGAGATCTGCTCGACCACAGACACCACTTCTTCTAAAGAACCTTGACGTACGACAACTGACATCTTATCCATCCTCATAAACGAAAGGGCTGGCACAATGGCCAACCCTTTTACTGATCACTTAAGTGAGCTCTACACGGTTACTTTTCTTTTAAGTGCTCTGCGGCTTGTGCATTGTCTTCTGCAAGCCACTCAGCCACATCTTTAGCGAAGTAAGTAAGAATGCCATCAGCACCAGCGCGCTTAAAGCACAACAGTGATTCCATGACGGTTTCACGCTCTTTTAGCCAACCGTTTTGAATCGCTGCTTTATGCATCGCATACTCACCAGACACTTGGTATGCAAACGTAGGCGCTTGCAGTTCGTGCTTAACACGACGAACAATATCAAGGTAAGGCATGCCTGGTTTCACCATCACCATGTCCGCACCTTCATTAAGATCCATCGCGACTTCATGAATCGCTTCATCGCTGTTGGCTGGATCCATCTGGTAGTTCTTCTTGTTACCACCTTTCAGGTTCGAAGCACTGCCGACTGCATCGCGGAATGGGCCGTAATAGCACGATGCGTATTTCGCAGAGTACGCCATGATTTGAGTATGAATATAGCCCGCTTCTTCTAGCGCTTCACGGATCTTACCAATACGACCATCCATCATATCTGATGGTGCAACCACATCTGCACCCGCTTCAGCGTGTGATAATGCTTGCTTGATCAAGACTTCTGTCGTCTCGTCATTCATCACGTAACCATCTTCATCGATGATGCCATCTTGGCCATGTGTGGTGAATGGGTCTAGTGCTACGTCAGTAATAACGCCCATGTTTGGCACATGCTCTTTTAGTAAACGTACAGCGCGCTGCACCAAACCTTCTGAGTTATGAGCTTCAGCTGCGCATAAACTTTTAGCATCTTGGTTCACGACTGGGAATAGAGCAATCGCAGGAACACCCAGTTTTGACAGGTAATCTGCTTCCTCAAGCATGTAGTCGATAGACAAGCGTTCTACACCTGGCATTGACTCGACAGGCTCGCGACGGTCTTTACCCATCAGGATAAACATTGGGTAGATTAGATCATCCACAGACAATTGATTTTCTGCCATTAGGCGACGGCTAAAGTCGTGCTTACGCATACGGCGCATACGGCGACCTGGGAATTGACCTTGAATTGAAACAGACACTAGATTCTCCTTGCCTAGTCTAAGCACCGAAATACTTAGATATGAAAAGTGCTAAATACAGGCAAAAGCATATCACTGATGGCTCAGGACGCTAGCAGTAAAATATAAAACCCACTCAAAAACAGGGAGAAATGGCAAAAAATGACCTTCTCCTCACACTGCCGTATACTCATGACAACTCAGTAAAGACCGCTTTCAGGACAAAACAATGATCGACACTCATGCTCATATTTACGCGAGCGAATTTGATGAAGACCGCGAGCAAGTTGTAGAGCGCGCACTGGCTCAAGGGATTGATACCATTCTATTGCCGAACATCGATTTAGAATCTATCGAACCAATGCTAGCGACGGAAGCTCAGTTTCCTGATGTGTGCCGTTCAATGATGGGCTTACACCCTTGTTATGTGGATGCGAATATCGAGCAAACCCTCAAAACCATTCGAGCTTGGTTTGATAAGCATGATTTTATCGCTGTGGGTGAGATTGGCATCGACTTGTACTGGGATAAAACTTTCAAGGTTGAACAAGAGATGGCGTTTGTGACTCAACTGCAATGGGCCAAAGAGCTCGATCTACCTGTGGTGATCCACACTCGTGATTCTATTGAAGAGACACTTGCCCTACTTCGTAAAGAACAAGATGGCAGCTTACGTGGCGTATTCCACTGTTTTGGCAGCAGCTTAAAAGAGGCTCAAGCGATCAACGCGCTCGGCTTTCACCTCGGATTAGGTGGTGTTTCGACCTTTAAGAATTCAGGAATGGATAAGGTGATCCCACATCTGGATATGAATTACGTCATCCTAGAAACAGATTGCCCCTACTTGGCACCTACACCAAATCGCGGCAAACGCAATGAACCGGCCTACACAGAATTGGTGGCAAAACGCATCGCCGAATTACGCGGAATTACTCTTAAAGAAGTCGAAAACATAACCACTATCAATGCTAAATCATTGTTTAATTTATAACAAATCTATTAATAAGTAATTATTACGGATTTTTCCTGAATTTATTTGAGAAAGCTAAGTGACATGTATAGTATCAACCACCTGCATATGGAGGTAGTTGATTATGTGTGACCATTCACAGCACTTACAACGTCAACATCGAACTCTATGGCATAAAATTTGGGGCATCAAAGAGCTCTATATATGTCAGAACTGTGGCTATCAGTTAAAGATTCGATAAACAGACATAATAAAAAAGCGGCCCTAGGCCGCTTTTTTATTATGTAATTTTTACTGAAGCATTCCAAATCAAGATTCAGCTTCTTCCTCTTCATCCGCATCTGGCTTACGCGTATAAAAACGTGCGAAGAACAGACCAATCTCAAACAAAATACACATTGGAATCGCCAACAGTGTTTGCGAGATCATATCTGGTGGTGTCAGCATCATACCGATGATGAAAGCACCCACAACAATGTAAGGACGCTTTTCAGACAAAGATTGAGGCGTTGTTGCACCCGTCCAACACAACAAGATAATCGCAACTGGCACTTCAAAGGCAATACCAAAAGCAAAGAACAGCGCGAGTACAAAATCAAGATAGCTTGAGATGTCGGTTGCGAACTCTACTCCTCCTAATGATATGGCCGTAAAAAAGCCAAATACCAACGGGAATACAATAAAGTAAGCGAACGCCACACCACAGTAAAACAGCAATGAACTTGAAGCCAATAGCGGCATGATCAAGCGTTTTTCATGCTTGTATAAACCCGGAGCAACAAAAGCCCACACCTGATACAAAATAAACGGAACCGCGAGGAATATAGACGCGATCAAGGTTAATTTCAGCGGTGTGAAAAATGGCGATGCAACATCGGTTGCGATCATCGTCGCCCCTTCCGGTAGACGATCTACCAAAGGTGCTGATACGAATTCATAAATATCATTAGCAAAATAAATTAGCCCGACAAATATCACTAGCACCGCGACAATCGCACGTAGTAGGCGATTACGTAGTTCTAGAAGGTGGCTAATTAAAGGCTGTGTCTGCTCAGTCGAAGACATGTCAAACCTCTTAAACAGGAAGATCGAAAAGGAGCCGCGCGTGTATCTATCCAGTTGAATTGGTATCCACTTGAATAGTTATTTACTTGAATAGATATCTATTTAAACATCTAGCGAATCAAGTATCCGGCGACTCCTCCTTGCGAGACTATTCGGCTTTCTTATCTGACGGTGCTGAAGCTTCACTGTTGACCTGAATGGTTTCAGATTCCACAGTTTCCATGACACTAGGTTTAGTCTCACTTGGCTTATCAGACTCAGGCTTAGCATACGGACGTTGAACCTCAGCAGCGGCCTGCTTGAGTTCATCGACTGACGCTTTAAGGTCTGGAGATAAATCTTCCATACCCATTTTTTCCGCCTTGCGTAGGTTTTCTTGCAGCTCTTGCACCTTAAGCTCATGAGAAAGTTCATCTTTCACACTGTTTGCCATGCTTTTCGCTTGTCCAACAAACTTGGAAATACTGCGAATCGCCACGGGCAAACGCTCAGGCCCTAAAACCACTAACCCAACGACAGATATTAATACCAGTTCCCAAAAACCGATATCAAACACGATTTACGCCTGCTCTTTGTCTTTCTTTGTTTCAGCAGTTGTTTCAGCGTGAGCTTCTGTCTTCTGCTGTTCAATATTCTTTGGTTCGAAGTCTGCATCTTTCTTATCTGCAGGCTTGTCTTCATCGCTCATCGCTTTTTTGAAGCCTTTAACCGCTGAACCTAAGTCACCACCCATACCGCGCAGTTTCTTTGTTCCGAATAGCAAAATTACAATTACAGCAATGATTAGAAGTTGCCAAATACTGATACCACCCATTGTCATTGTCCTCGGGTCTGTCTACACATAAAAATATTAAGAGAGTCTACTGTCTAACGACGGTAAGCTCGCCAACTAAGCAACCAAAATGTGACACCTGCGATGCCACAGCCCATAGATAGCTGCTCATAAGGGCTTGAAACTAATATTGCGGAGCATACGACTAAAGTGGCTCCAACGCCAAACAAAAACTTTCCAGTTGCTTGCTGACGCTTACTATCTCGGTAACCTTGATAAAGCTGATCCATTCTGTGGTTCATCGCTTTACCTTGGCGCAAGCTGTCATAAAGTAGCTCTGGCAGCTCTGGCAGTTTTTCTGCCCAGAATGGCGCACGCTCTTTTACTGCGTTGATCACAGCTTGCGGCCCCACCTGATTCATCATCCAGGTTTCAAGGAAAGGCTTCGCCGTTGCCCACAAATCAAGTTGCGGATACAGCTGACGGCCTAGGCCTTCGACATACAACAAGGTCTTTTGCAGAAGCACCAACTGAGGTTGAACCTCCATGTTGAAACGTCTTGCTGTATTAAATAAGTTTAGCAACACATGGCCAAATGAGATCTCGCCAAGTGGTTTTGCAAAGATTGGCTCACACACCATACGGATCGCGAACTCAAAATCATTGACGTTAGTGTCGTGTGGCACCCACCCCGAATCAACGTGTAGCTCAGCAACTTTACGGTAATCTCGATTGAAGAAAGCCAACAAGTTCTCTGCTAAATAGCGCTTATCTTCGCTATTGAGCGTACCAACAATGCCACAATCCAAACCAATCCACTGAGGGTTATCTGGATTCTCTGGGTTAACAAATACGTTGCCCGGGTGCATGTCTGCATGGAAAAAGCTATCTCGGAATACTTGGGTGAAGAATACCGTCACACCGCGTTCCGCGAGCAATTTCATGTTGGTGCCGTTGGCTTCTAGCGTCTCAATATCGGAGACTTGAATACCATAGATTCGCTCTGACACCATCAGGGTTTCGCTGCTTAGATCAGGGATAACCTCTGGAACATACAGCTCTTCACTGCCTTCAAAATTACGTCGCAGTTGAATGGCATTGGCCGCCTCACGGCGCAGGTCGAGCTCATCAAGTAACGTTTTCTCGTACTCGTGAACCACTTCAACCGGTTTCAAACGACGTGCTTCAGGAAGCGACTTAGCGACTATACGCGCCATTCGGTGCATCAGTTTTAGATCTGCGTCAATCACCGGGCGAATATCAGGTCGAATTACCTTCAGAACAATCTCACGACCGCTCTCTTTCAGCTTTGCGGTATGCACCTGAGCGATAGAAGCAGAAGCCAGTGGCTCGATATCAAAGTCGGTAAACCAGTTGTCTAAACTGCCACCCAACGCCTTTTCCATATCTTGCTTCGCCAGTTGACCATCAAACGGCGCAACTTGGTCTTGCAACAACGCCAACTGATCGGCGATATGAGGAGGGAACAGATCACGACGTGTCGACATCATCTGTCCAAACTTGATCCACACTGGACCAAGTTCTTGCAGCGCAAGGCGCAAGCGATGACCCAACTCTTTATCTTGATGCTTGTTCTTAAGCCAAAACAGTGACTTTCGCGCCAACAAAGGAGCTTTAGTCAGTTGGTGTTCCGGCATCAACTCATCAAGGCCGTATTCCAACTGTACCTTGATAATATGATAAAGACGTTTCAGTTCTGCTGGGGTCATGCTTTCTCCAACAGAGCGTTCAACTTAGCTTCAAGACGAGCAGCAGAGCTTTTTACGTCATCAACTTGGTCGCAAAAATGCGCGACTTCTAACGGTGCTGGTGCGATCTTCCACTCTTCAGTCAGAACTTGAGCAACATGGTTTTGATGCTTAGTCGCCTGTTTTGCTACAAAGCCACCGACGTTTTTAACGCCTTGCACCAAGGTATGCGCAACCACATCACCCGTTACGCGCGATAACCACTCTTCCAAATCAGGCTTGCAGTCTGTCATCAGTTGAGCAAATTTCTGAGCCAGTTGAATATCACCCTCTAAGATCAACTTATCTTGCTTGATCAGCTTGGTGATGTTCGATTGCTCACGCAATTCCGGTAATACCGATAGGTTCAAAGATAGGTAGCAATCAGGCTGCCCTTCGTATTCCGACAACACATCAATTTGTTGGCTGAAAACGAAAGTGAGTGTTTTATTCAACTCTTTCAAATTAACTTGAATGATCTGCCCCTTTAAACGAGACAAACGACGAACCAAGGCTGGATCATCGTTCACGAAAGTATTTAAAGAGGTTTCAATAACTGCGGTGACCAATGGATCAAATGGCATGACTGTCCTTACCTTTGAAAACGGATAAGCCTTAACCTATCCGTTCTGTCTTTATTCTTATTGTTTAGCACGCCCTAAGAGCCTACTACCAAGTTCGACTAGAACTTGTAACCGCGGTGCAGCGCAACAATGCCGCCCGTTAGGTTGAAGTATTTAGTATTCTCGAAACCCGCGTCTTGCATCATGCCTTCCAAGGTTTCTTGGTTAGGGTGCATGCGGATTGATTCTGCAAGGTAACGATAGCTGTCTGCGTCGTTGGCAATCAGCTCACCCATTTTTGGCAACAGGTGGAAAGAGTAGGCATCGTAAACCTTTGATAGTGGCTCAAGCACTGGCTTAGAAAACTCAAGAACCAACAGACGGCCACCCGGCTTAAGTACGCGGTACATAGAACGCAGCGCTTGGTCTTTATCGGTTACGTTACGCAGACAGAAGCTGATCGTAATGCAATCGAAGTAGTTGTCTGGGAAAGGCAGCTCTTCAGCGTTTGCTTGAACGTAATGTACGTTACCAACAATACCGCTATCACGCAGCTTATCACGGCCAACATTCAGCATTGAGTTGTTGATATCAGCAAGAACCACGTGGCCTTTTTCACCAACGATACGCGAGAATTTCGCAGTAAGGTCGCCAGTACCACCACCAAGATCTAGGATACGCTGACCAGGGCGAACGCCACTGCAATCAATCGTGAATCGCTTCCACAAGCGGTGAACACCACCCGACATTAAGTCATTCATGATGTCGTATTTAGCGGCTACAGAGTGAAATACCTCTGCTACTTTCGCGACTTTTTCGTCTTTTGCGACTGTTTCGAAACCAAAGTGTGTGGTTTCTGACTCTACTGCTGAATTTGTCTGCACGCTTGTGTCCATAATGCTGTTATCTACCATGGTAAGTTCTCATCGACAGCGCTCTTTGTGTTTAGAGGCGCTGCGGCCGATTAGTTTACTTTATCCTCAGCAGGTTGTCTTTCTACTAAGGAGGCATTTTCTGAAAAAGCCTCATTTTGCGCCATTTCAGCCAAACCAATCGAGATCGGTTTCTTCACTTCAACACCCAATTGCTTGAAGCTTTCGGCCTGACGAATCACGTTGCCACGGCCTGTTACTAGCTTATTCATCGCACCTTGATAGCTTTGGTTGGCTCTATCTAACGAGCTACCAAGGCCTTCCATATCATCCACAAACAAGCGCAGTTTGTCGTAAAGCTTACTTGCACGCTCTGCGATGACTTGAGCGTTCTGGTTCTGTCTTTCATTACGCCACAGGTTATCAATGGTACGCAGTGCCACCAGCAAGGTCGTTGGGCTGACCAAGATGATATTTTGCTCCATCGCATCTTTCACCAAGCTAGGATCCGCCTGAATCGCCACTTGGAATGCTGGTTCAACCGGGATAAACATCAACACGTAATCCAGACTCTGTATGCCTTTGAGCTGATGATAATCTTTCTGGCTCAAGCCTTTGATGTGCGCTCGCAGTGACACCAAGTGATCGCGCAATGCAGCATCGCGTTGCTGATCGGTTTCGGCATTGAAATAGCGTTCAAATGCCACCAGCGCCATTTTTGAATCGACCACCACTTGCTTGTCTTGTGGCAGATGCACAATCACATCCGGTTGATAACGCTTGCCCGCATCGTTTTGCAGGTTCACTTGCGTTTGGTATTCGTGGCCTTCGCGCAGTCCTGATTCAGCAAGCACGCGAGCCAGTACCACCTCGCCCCAGTTACCTTGTTGTTTGTTGTCACCCTTTAGCGCTTGAGTCAGGTTCACCGCTTCACGCGTCATACTCTCATTAAGACGCTGCAGGTTTTTAAGCTCATGCACCAAAGTATGACGCTCTTTGGCTTCTTGGCTGAAGCTGTCGTTCACTTGTTTCTTAAAGCCTTCCAACTGCTCTCTTAGTGGAGACAACAAACCTTCTAGGCTCTGCTTATTCTGCTGATCGACCTTGGCGGTTTTGGTTTCAAACAGTTGGTTCGCTAACAATTCAAACTGCTGCTTAAGTCGTGATTCAGCTTGCTCTAGCAACTGCAGCTTTTCGCTATTGGCGAGGTTTTCTTGGTCATGCCTTGCTTCTTGCTCGCGCAGCTCGGCTTCTAATTCAGACTTATGATCTTTAAGCACATTAATCTCATCAGCGTACTGCTGGCGCTCTTGCTTTACCGCCTCAAAGTAGCGCAGTTTTTCCATTGCAGCCATCACCTTACCGTGCGCCTGCTTGAGCTCGAATGCCGCTTTGTCTCGGTCATCATCTAACTCATCGAGCTCTTGTTGCGCCTCTGCGAGTGATGCTTTGAGCTGAGCTTGCTGAGATTCATGCAACAAACGATCGGACTCTAGCTGCTGCTCGAGCAATCGCTGCTGAAAAGAGAGCTTCTGTTTAATCCACCAACCCACGACACCGCCGCTGACGAGCGCGCCAGAAATTGCAGCAATAAGCGTTGCCTGATGTTCGATAATCCATTGCATGATAATGATTTAGCCTAATTTGAAATAACTCATTAAATGGTATTTTGATACTGGATAAATGTCCAGTTTGCCGTATTAAAATTCGACAGATAGACTAGGCGCTCCGTATTCTGTCCCATCAAATTAGAATGAGTTGCCATGAACGAACATCGTGCCTTGGGCTTTGGCCTTTCCGCAGTACTGCTGTGGTCAACGGTCGCTACTGCTTTTAAGCTGACCCTTGCTGAGTTTTCACCGATTCAAATGCTGACCATTGCCAGTATTGTGTCGTCGATTGCGCTGATCGCAGTCTGCGCCTTTCAAGGTAAGCTCTCTCAGCTGAGTACAACGTTCCTTTCAAACCCTTGGTATTACCTGCTGCTCGGCTTGGTTAACCCATTGGCTTATTACCTGATTCTATTCAAAGCCTACGACCTGTTGCCCGCTTCTCAAGCTCAAGCCATCAACTACAGCTGGGCTATCACGCTAACCTTAATGGCGGCGGTTTTTCTGGGGCAAAAGATTCGTAAGCAAGATTGGATTGCGTGTACCTTCAGCTATGCGGGTGTGGTAGTTATTGCCACCAAAGGCGATGTGTTAGGCATGCAGTTCGATAGCCCACTCGGTGTGGCACTGGCGCTGCTTTCTACTCTGCTTTGGGCAGGATATTGGATTCTCAACACCAAAAACAAGGCTGACCCAGTGGTTGGCGTACTGCTTGGTTTCTTAGTGGCATTACCTTTCGCGATCGGTTTAACCCTTTTTGAGGGCGAAAGCTTTAGCCAAATTACGGCGAAGGGTTGGATGGCGGTGACTTACGTTGGTCTGTTCGAGATGGGCATTACCTTTGTATTATGGTTATCAGCACTCAAGCTAACCAACAATACGGCGCGTATCAGCAACCTAATTTTTGCCTCGCCATTTATCTCACTGATGCTACTTTCCACCATCATTGGCGAAGAGATTCACCCTGCAACACTGTTTGGTTTAGTGCTGATTATTGCTGGTTTGGTGATTCAACAGATCAAGTTTTCAAAAAACAAAGCTGCGTAAATAAGCGCTAAAAGATTCGATTGAGAGCGAAAAGCTATCAATAAAGTCGAATCTAGAGCTAGTACACAATGTTAGATACAAAAATGGCGAGTCGTATGACTCGCCATTTTTATATAATTTAGAATCTATGGGTAAGCTTAAACCCACTGACCTGCTGCAAAGCCAGAACTCCAACACCATTGGAAATTATAGCCGCCTAACCAACCTGTTACGTCCATTACTTCACCGATGAAGTAGAGGCCAGAAACCGTCTTACATTCCATGGTTTTTGAAGATAGATGATTGGTGTCCACACCGCCTAGAGTCACTTCCGCTGTTCGGTAACCTTCCGTGCCGTTTGGCGCAATTTTCCAGTTCTCTAAATGCTCTACAATGTCATTCAGCTGTTTTTCATTGAACTGCTTGAGCGGCTTGTCTTCAAGCTCTTTGCGGTCAATCAGTACTTCTACAAAACGCTTTGGTAATGCTTTCGCTAAGGTGTTTTTCAGGCTCTGATTTGGGTGTTTCTCTCGAGAGTTTTCAAGTAGTTCAGCAACGTCCACTTCTGGTACTAGATTAATCGAAACCGATTGACCCGCTTTCCAGAACGAAGAAATTTGCAATACCGAAGGACCAGATAAGCCGCGGTGGGTAAACAGCAACGCTTCTTTGAATAAGGTGCCGTCTTGCGCGGTGATCTCGGCAGGAATCGCGATTCCTGAAAGCTCAGCAAAGGCTTCTTTGTCTTCTTTATGCAGAGTAAATGGCACCAAACCCGCAGTAGTCGGCATCACAGACAAACCAAATTGCTCGGCAATCTTATAGCCAAATGGCGTTGCGCCCAGCTTAGGCATCGACAAACCACCTGTCGCGACAACTAGCGAGTCACACTCAACTTCGTCGGTATTGAGGTGCATCTTGAAGCCAGCATCTGTTTTTTCGATAGAGTGAACATCACAACGGTAGCGTTGTTCGACTTTCGCTTGCTTACACTCGTCAAGCAGCATGCTCACAATGTCTTTTGCGGTGTGGTCATTGACACAGAACAACTGGCCGTGATCGCGCTCTTCGAACTCAATGCCGTACTTGCTGACCATCGAGATAAAATCCCAGTTGGTGTATTGAGATAAAGCTGACTTCACGAAATGAGGGTTGTCACACAGGAAGTTGTTGGCTGAAACATCATAGTTAGTGAAGTTGCAACGACCGCCACCTGAGATTAAAATTTTTCTGCCTGGTTTCTTTGCATGATCAACCACCAGCACTCGTCGGCCACGTTTACCAGCTTCCGCAGCACACATTAAGCCTGCGGCGCCCGCACCAATTACGATTACATCAAATTTTTCACTCATGTGGTTCTGCTTTTCTTCACTTTTGCAGCCCGAGTACACCCTGTTCTCGAAATGCCATCAATAAAAAAGGATGTGCATAAACAGCACATCCTTACTAATTGCTCGCTATTTTAGCGGCAATTTTAAACTTTGCAATTGATGTTCAATTGTACAATTAGCAGACAGCAGCAAAACCACTACTTAACTTAGCGAACCAACAACCGAAGCTTCACACCAGAACCTAAGCTCTACTTCACACGTACTAAAAACTCAGACGATGAAAGAAGACAGCAAGGTTACACCTAGCAGAGCGGAAGAGAGTATGAATAACTGTCTTACGCGATCGCACTTCGAAGTAAAAACTTCGTCATGATGATGGTGATACTCTTTGCTTTTGATGTAACTGAACAGGCGAACCTGTTTGGTCATATTGCCATGGGTTGTGAAAAAACCGCCTCCGTCTACTTGTTGATAAAGTAGAGGATGTGCTTCTCGCATTATATAAATGAGTGTTCTTAGCGCAGTAAAATATCGCGCCCAGTTCACGCAAGTCACAACCATTAGTGCAAATAGAATAGTGTCGCCGCTGATCATCCTTTCCTCCCTACATCTTCATAAGAAAACTCAAAAGAAAAAGATAATCAGTGTCTTTCCCGTACTACCTAAACGGCAGGAGCTTCCATAATTGAAGATGAACCATCTTTTGCCAATTGCGCTAGGTCTTTATCAATAAAGAACAGTGCTTTACCGTCTTCACCAACAAGCTCTAGCTTATCCAATACACCTTTAAACAACTTCTCTTCTTCGTGTTGCTCTGCAACGTACCATTGCAGGAAGTTAAAGGTTGAGTAATCTTGTGTGCTGAAAGCAACGTGAGCCAGTTTGTTGATCTTTTGAGTAATCATTTGCTCATGTTCATAAGTTTCACGGAACACAGCACCAAGGCTATCAAATTCATGTTTTGGCGCTTCAATCGCACCTAGAATTGGCATTGCACCTGTTTCACTTACGTAAGTGAAAAGACGCTGCATATGTTCCATTTCTTCTACTGCATGAACACGCAGAAACTCTGCTGCACCTTCAAATCCTTTGTCTTCACACCAAGCACTCATTTGTAAGTATAGATTGGATGAGAAAAATTCTAGGTTAATTTGATCATTCAGTTGCTCAACCATAGTTTTTGACAGCATTTAAGACTCCTAATTACATCCTCAATTTTCTCTACTATATCACTATTTAATGAATATCTCGCAGGCCATTAGTTAACCAATATTTCGAGCTGTCATTACGCAAGACAGTGGATATGAGATCACTTCAGCAAAAAAAACCATCGCATAGTGCTAATCTTAAATCAGACAATGAATAAAGGAGGTAGCGATATGAGTTACAAACATATTTTGGTCGCGGTCGATTTATCAGAAGACAGCAAATTAATTGTGGATAAAGCGGTAGCATTGGCTAAGCCATTGGAAGCCAAAGTCTCTTTTATCCATATCGATATTAACTACGCAGAGCTGTATACCGGCCTGATTGATATCAACATGGCCGAAACCCAGCACAACGCGATGGAAGCGTCTCGTATTCAGCTGCAAAATTTTGCGGAGCACGCCCAATACCCGATCACCCATACCCTAGTAGGCAGTGGTGATTTGAGTCATGAGCTGTGTGACACCATCAACGAGTTCAATGTTGATCTCGTGGTTTGCGGTCACCATCAAGACTTTTGGAGCAAGCTGCTCTCTTCAACACGCCAACTGATCAACGCCTCTCCGGTTGATATGCTGGTCGTGCCTCTAAGAGATTCAGAAGACTAATGATTTAAGGTTAGGTAACATACAGCTCATATCTTATTAACGAAGTTTTACTATGAGCTATTTAGCTGGTGTTACCCTCCTATGGGCCTTCTCCTTTAGCCTGATCGGCGTTTACCTTGCGGGTCAGGTTGATTCTTGGTTCTCTGTTTTAATGCGTGTTGCCCTTGCTGGCGTCGTATTTCTTCCTTTCCTAAAGTTTCGCGGCGTATCGCGTAAGCTGATCGCTAAATTGATGGCAATTGGTGGTATCCAGCTTGGCCTGATGTACTGCTTCTACTATCAGTCTTTCTTACTGCTATCCGTTCCTGAAGTCCTTTTGTTTACTGTCTTTACCCCAATTTACGTCACGCTTATTTATGACTTTCTCAAAGGGCAATTCTCTCCGTGGTACCTAGTGACAGCGGCAATTGCGGTATTGGGCGCGGTATTCATTAAGTTCGCAGGTATTAACGAAAACTTTTTAGTCGGCTTCCTCGTCGTGCAAGGCGCGAACCTGTGCTTTGCTATTGGTCAGGTGGGCTACAAGGTGGTGATGGAGAAGGAATCGACCGAGTTGCCTCAGCGAACCGTATTTGGTTACTTCTACTTAGGGGCGCTATGTGTCGCGTCAGTGGCTTTCATGCTACTAGGCAACCCAGAGAAACTGCCCACCACCACACTTCAATGGGGAATCCTGATCTACCTTGGCTTGATTGCGTCGGGGCTGGGTTACTTTATGTGGAATAAAGGCGCGTGCATGGTGAATGCTGGCGCGCTGGCAGTGATGAACAATGCCTTGGTTCCTGCTGGTCTGGTGGTGAATATCCTGATTTGGAACAGAGATGTCGATTTGGTTCGCTTGTCTATTGGTGGCGCCGTTATCTTATTCTCTTTATTCGTCAATGAGACGTGGGTGAAGAAGCGCGTAGCAAGATCCGCAAGCAACGCTTAGCTGATTTGAACGAGCTACATGAGTCAGCTCGGATAACCCCAAAAAGCAAAAGAGCGACCTAAGGTCGCTCTTTTTAAATCATCGCTGTAGCAATAAACCATTCAAATCAACTTCAGTGAATTTGATTGTGGCTCACTACCTGAGTCTTGGTTTCAGTGAAGGCAACATCATCAAGTTGTAGGTTGATTCGTTCCAATTCACTTTCCAGCTTCTGACTTTTCTTAAACAGCTTTTGCTGCTTCTTAATCATCTTCGCCAGTTTCTTATTGTACTTCTCTTGTTTCTTAGCCGCTTTCTTCGCTTGTTTGAGTTCAGCTTTCTCATCACCGCTCGCCTTCGCCATCAGTTTTTTCAGCTTGGCTTTTTTCTGTGCGGCTTCTTTTTTGGCAAGCTCAGGGGCCATATCAGCGGCGGCTGGATCGAACATTTGTACGCTCGGTTCAATTGCCTCGTTGATTTCCGCAAGCGACAGTTCTGGTGCAGGTAATGTTTCCGCTAGCAGGCCGCATGCGACTTTCTCTTCAACGGGTTTGTTTTGACAACCAAGAGGTGGAATTGCGGTGGGTTTGCATAGATTCGCTTGATCCGCCGAAGAACGCGCGCAAGAACGACACACGAACTTAGGTTCAGTCACCAAGCTGTGGATCTCGCCCAAGTGTTCGGTGATATCTCGACGGTTTAACTTACAAAAGCGTTTAGCCATGCTTCAACTCCAGCTAAGAATAATAATGATTCTTAGTTAGATATACATCTGTAACGCGACTATCGCAAGTGTTAAATGGCAATTTATCGTATTTATGACGGGAAATTTTCTTAGCGTGTATCTAAGTTATTGATGCTTCAATTAAGTCATTGATGCTTTCACATAGACGTCAAAACGGTTCTTTTTGGTTTCGATCGCCATGCTCGGTTTTTGCTCGTCTAACCAAGCTGCGTAATCCGGTCTTTTAACCACAACTCGCTTCGATGCCAACTTCATCGCTGGCTCAAATAGGCCATCAGCATCCAGATCGGCACCCACCAAAGATTGGAATACGCGCATCTCTTTTTTGACCAGAGCCGATTTCTTTTTGTTCTCTGGGTGTGGGTACATAGGGTCGAGGTACACCACATCAGGTTGTTCAAAGTCAGGATCGTTACTGAGCTTGTCTAAAGCATCGTGACTGGATGCGTGAATCAACTTCATGCGTTCAGTTACCCAACCACCGATATCTGGGTCTTGTTGCGCTCGCTGCAAGCCATCATCAAGCAGTGCGGCCACAACGGGGTGACGCTCGACCATTTGCACCTTACAACCTAGAGAAGCCAACACAAACGCATCGCGCCCTAAGCCTGCAGTACCATCAAGAATAGTTGGCGTTGCGCCTTTGTTTAAACCAGCTGCTTTGGCAATCGCCTGACCTTTACCACCGCCAAACTTACGTCGGTGACCAACTGCGCCTCCCACTAAATCAACAAAGATAGCGCCAAGCTTGGGCTCATCGACTTTACGTAGCTCAAGTCGCTCACTAGTCAGTACCAAAGCAAAATCGCAGCTTTCATCATGAGATAAGTTCCAGCGGGTCGCTAAGTCATTCAAATGATCGATTTGGGTAGCATCTTCGCAAATCAGTTGTAGTTGCAAGGTCGTCTCCAACAGACAGTAGTATTCAAAACAAAAGAGGCAACCAGTTTACCTGATTGCCTCAACAATACATATTAGCGGTGAAAAGTATTCCCAGCTAAAGTCGGCTTACCTAAACCAATGGCTCTGTCTCTCGCTCTTGTCTTAACTCTTCAACAAGCTCTGCGAGTGGCTTAGGTCGCCCTATGATGTAGCCCTGCGCGTAGTTCACACCCAGTTCGATAAGCTTGTCGATAATCTGGGTATTTTCAACGAACTCAGCCACGGTGTGCTTGCCCATCTGCTTGGCAAGATCATTGATCGAGCGAACCATCACATGGTCCATCTCATTCACATCAATATCACGTACAAACAAGCCATCGATCTTCACAATATCGACAGGCAGCTTTTTCAGATAGCCAAATGACGATAGCCCTGAGCCAAAATCATCCAATGCAATCATGCAGCCAAGCTCTTTGATTCGAGTGAAGAACTTGATCGCCTGCTTCATGTTACTCATGGCCGCTGTTTCGGTGATCTCTAAACAAATCTTATGACACGGTATCGATGAATCGCTCAGGCTATCTATCAAAAATTCGACAAACTCACGGTTACCCATCGAGTGACCGGAAAGATTGATTGAACACATCCCCAGTTCCTCAATAACCTCAGGGCGTTGCTCCAACCAACCCAAGGTTTGAGTGACGACTTGGCGGTCAATCAAATGCGCGATGTTATAACGCTCTGAGGCTGGCATGAAGATCCCCGGGGAGATGTATTCCCCTTGGATGTTCTTGATGCGGACCAAGATTTCAAAGTGCATTTTATCGCTGTCTTCATCTAGGCCAAGAATTCGCTGCGCAAACAACTCTAAGCGATCGTTAGCCAAGGCCTCATGCACTAGGTTAACGCACTCCATCTCAAGATGGCGACGACGCAGGTCTTCATCATCTTGATGGTAAAGATGATAGCGATTGCGACCTTCTTCTTTAGCGGCATGACAAGCTGCATCCGCCTGAGCGTGCACCATCTGTGGTGAAGCTGCTGTATGGTCGATCAATCGAATACCGATAGAGCACGTCAGGTTGAGTCGAATATCATCCCACAAGAATGGATTCTCACTCATCATCGAGATAATACTGCGACACACATTCACCGCATCTCGTTCAGTACAGTCTTTCATCAGCACAGCAAACTCATCACCACCCATTCGCGCTAACACCGCATTGTAAGGCAGTACGTCTTCTAGCAGTTTGGCGCTAAACAAGATCGCAGCATCACCCGCTTCATGTCCTGCGGTATCGTTCAGCACTTTCAGCTGATCCAAATCTAGGAACAACATTGCGTGAGTTCGCATGTGGCTCTCAACCTCTTTCAGCGCCTTTTGCAGCTCTTGCTCAAAGTGGTTGCGGTTAAAGGTGTCAGTCAGTAGGTCATAGCGAGCCTGATACTCTAGCTTTTCAGAAAGCTCGTGCGTTTCGGTGATGTCTTCACCCACAATCAACAGCTGATCAGACTCCACCAACGGGCGGATATTTTCACGAATCCAGCTCTTGCTGCCGTCGGCATGGCGATATTCGATATCACGACGCCACACACCACGAATCTTATGCTGAGGTTGCAGCAAGATATGACGAGGAATCATCGCGTTCTCATCAACATAGAATTCTCTAGGGCGATGGCCCAACAACTGATCGAGAGGGTATCCCAAAAGCTCTTCGGCAAACTGGTTCACTTGTTGAATGCGATTATTGCCATCGAGCGTAATCATCATCACCGGCTGTTTGTCGTAATACAGCTTCAAGTTTGCTTCACGTTGGAACAGCTTATTCTCAGCAAGCTTACGTGAGGTCACGTCGCGCGCCTCAAAGAGAAACTGAATGTCTTCGTCTTCACTGCCCGGCATCGGCTTCAATGAAATATCCAACACCATCGCACCGCGATCTCGACACCACACCTCGGCTTCAAATCGTAAGGCTGGGTGCTCACTTTTTGCGATGAAATATTCGGCTAGCACTTCTCGCGCAGAACTTTCCCAATGTTGGTGTTGTTGCAGCGGCGTTCCCAGTTTATAGCCTTGATTATAAAGCAGCTCATGTAACTTGCTGTTACTCGACAGCAGCACGCCACCCTTATCAATGATGCCCATAAATTGCAGGCTCTGATCAAATATCGACTCCAACAGTCGTTGGCTTTGGCGACTTGCACGTTCGCTCTTCTTCAGACGGTTAAGGTAATACACCAACACCGCGATAACACACGACATGCTCAAGAACATTAAACCGATGGTGCGAATTTCATCACGATAGCGCATTAAGAATGACTTCGGCTTATTGAGGAAGGTTACTGAGGCTTCATTCTCTGCACCCAAATCCCAACGTGAGATCTGTTGGTAATCGAGTTTGATTTCTGGCGCGCCAGCAACCACCAATGGCAATGGAGCCTTAGGATTGTTCAGCACGCTCAACAGCACGCGCCCCGTGTCTCGACCTTGCGTTTCTCCACTGTGGATCACGCCACCAATCGCACCAAACCCAAGTCCTAAATCATGCACAATATACAATGGCATCTGAGTTTTTTTGTTGAGCTGACGCCAGTCTTCTTTGCTGCTGACCCGACCATTGATGTCGCGGTAGTAGGCCCAGAACAACAAGCTTTTAGTTAGATCAGCGCGTTGCGCGAACGTCATCAGTTCTTGATAAGAATCAGGCGTATATTGCTCCACCATCCCAGAAAACTCAGGGCGTTTTTGTAGAAATAAATCCACTTGAGCGCGAATAGCTTCACCCGTTACCGAGTGATCGGTAACCACGTAAACTTTTTTAACCGTCGATTGAAGTCGATTGATCAGCTCAATATTGCTCGCCATATCAATATCTTCAGTGATACCGGTTGCGTGCAAGCCTTCAATCATTTGCGGAGAAAAATTGTTGATGCCACCAAAAATAACGGGCGTGCCATTGAGTTCGGGCGCTAAGCGTTTCATCAGATTGAGGGCGTTATTATCACTGACGACTACAGCGGCAAACTCTTCATGCGACAGCTTAGTGCGGTATAGCTGATAAATTCGCTCTAAGTATTCAGCGTTTTGAGTTCGCTTGGTATCGAGATAAACAACCCGGTAAGATAACCCATCGCGATCGAGCTCATCAGATAGTCCTTTATGGAAATCATCTGTCCAGAAAAAGCCTTGATGATAAGAGTGAATAACCAACACATCTTTTGCCTGAGCTGAAGCAAAAACACTCCAACACATCACAATAAAAAATAACGAAAATCGCACTGAATTCACCCTAACCCTATAGTTACTGCTAATATTATCACCCTTGGCTATGATGTGTACTCAAGCCGGTATGTTTTTCATTCAACCTAAGGATTATGCATGTCCACAACCACAGCTCGTCTAGATGATCTAGACCGTGCCATTCTCAAAACCTTGATGGAAGATGCACGAACTCCTTACGCTGAAATGGCAAAGCAGTTCGATGTCAGCCCTGCGACGATTCACGTTCGCATCGAAAAGATGAGATCGGCAGACATTATCGAGCGAACGGAAGTTGTGGTAAACACCAAAAAACTGGGTTACGACGTGTGTTGCTTTATTGGCATCAACCTTAATGCTGCCAAAGATTACCACTCGGCGATCGCTAAGCTGAATGCCTTAGACGAAGTGGTTGAGGCGTACTACACCACTGGTGCTTACAATATCTTTGTAAAGCTGATGTGTAAGTCGATAGAAGAGCTGCAGTTTGTATTGATCGATAAGCTGCAAGCGATCGATGAAGTTCAGTCGACAGAGACACTGATTTCATTGCAGAACCCTATCAACCGCAATGTGAATCCATAACATTGATTCGCCTTGCTTGGCATAACGCACAGACAAAAAAAGAGCCTCTAACTAGAGGCTCTTTTCGCAATAAACTAGATAGTTACCGTGATTATGCGTTGATTCCCGCGTGGCGCAGCATTGCGTCGATTTGTGGCTCACGACCACGGAAGCGTTTGAACAGCTCCATTGGCTCTTCACTGCCACCCATTTCAAGGATGTTGTTCAGGAAGCGATTACCCGTTTCAGTGTTGAAGATACCCTCTTCTTCAAATGCTGAGAACGCATCTGCCGATAGCACTTCTGCCCACAGGTAGCTGTAGTAGCCCGCGCTGTAACCACCAGCAAAGATGTGACCAAAGCTGTGTGAGAAACGGTTCCAATCTAGGCTTGGCAGTACCGACACCTTAGACTTAACATCCGCTAGCGTTTCTAGTACGCGAGCACCCACTTCAGGGTCGTATTCTGTGTGTAGCGTGAAATCGAACAAACCAAGCTCTAGCTGACGCAGGATAAACATCGCAGATTGGAAGTTCTTCGCCGCTAGCATCTTCTCTAGCATCTCTTTTGGTAGCGCTTCACCCGTTTCGAAGTGACCAGAGATGAACGACAGCGCTTCTTCTTCCCAACACCAGTTTTCTAGGAACTGACTTGGTAGCTCAACCGCATCCCAAGGCACACCATTGATACCCGCAACTGCGCCCGCTTCTACTTGCGTTAGCATGTGGTGGATACCGTGGCCGAATTCGTGGAACAAGGTCACCACTTCATCGTGAGTAAACAGTGCTGGCTTATCACCAACTGGCTTATTGAAGTTACACGTTAGGTAAGCAACCGGGGTCTGTAGCTCGCCAGATTCGGTAATGCGACGACCACGACAGTCATCCATCCAAGCGCCACCACGTTTGTGTTCACGTGCGTATAGATCTAGGTAGAAGCTACCACGCAGTGTTCCAGTCGCATCAAAGATATCAAAGAAACGCACTGACTCATGCCAAGTGTCTACGCCTTGACGCTCTGTTACCGACATACCAAACACGCGGTTCAGTACCTCAAACAGGCCTGAAACCACATTCGATTCAGGGAAGTATGGGCGAAGCTCTTCATCAGAGATCTCGAACAGGTTCTGCTTCTGCTTTTCGCTGTAGTAAGCGATGTCCCATAGGTTTAGCTCAGAAACACCAAACTCTTTCTCTGCAAACTGACGCAGCTCTTCAACTTCACGCTCACCTTGTGGTTTTGCTTTTACTGCTAGGTCGTTCAGGAAGCCAAGAACCTGATCTGGCGTCTCAGCCATCTTAGTCGACAGTGATTTTTCGCTGTAAGTACTGAAACCAAGCATGCGCGCGATCTCGTGGCGCAGCTTAAGTTGCTCGGTGATGATCTCAGTGTTGTCCCACTTACCTGCGTTTGGACCGCGATCTGAAGCGCGCGTTACGTACGCTTCATAAAGCTCTTTACGCAGTTCTTGGTTATCACAGTAGGTCATCACAGGTAGGTATGATGGGATATCTAAAGTCAGTAGGTAGCCTTCTTGCTCTTTAGACTCAGCCGCCGCTTGAGCTGCCGCCAGTGCTGATTCAGGCATACCTGCCAGCTCAGCTACGTCTGTGATCTGCTTGCTCCAACCCATGGTTGCATCAAGCACGTTATTTGAGAATTGAGAGCCTAACTCAGACTGGCGCTTGCTGATCTCGCCGTAACGATGCTGTTCATCTGCAGGTAAGCCAATGCCCGACAATTCAAAGTCGCGCAGTGCGTCGGTAATAGTTTTTTGTTGAGCTCGGTTCAGTGCAGAGAATGCTTCACTCGCCTTGATCGCTTTATACGCTTCGAACAAGCCTTTGTGTTGGCCAACCCAAGTGCCGTATTCAGATAGCACAGGTAAGCAGCTCTCATACGCTTCACGCAGTTCGTCACTGTTCACGACAGAGTTCATATGGCTTACAGGTGACCAAATGCGACCTAAACGATCATCCACTTCTTCAATTGGAGCAACTAGGTTGTCCCAGCTTGGTGAAGTATTACCTTCAAGTACTTGTTCTATCTTGTTGCGACACGCTTCAATCACTTGCTCAACTGCAGGCTTTACGTGCTCTGGCTTGATCTGTGAAAACGGAGGTAAGTCCGTGAAGGTTAATAGCGGATTAGACATATAAACATTCCTTTGGCTTTAGAGACTTTCGTCTTTTTTGTAATGAGGTCGTCTTACAGTCATCAGGCTAAAGTTCGCCCTAAAAAATCACCTGCGAATAGTTATTAAATAGTGCCCATAAAGGCAAATTTCAATAGTAGAACCAATAACTAACTGCAGATAGCTGACGACTGTCCCTGAATTGTTCGAGAATTTATGGTCCATTGAGGGTTATAATAGTCTGATTAACCCCACCTACACTAACCACACTCTAATTCGAGAGTGTTACGAGAGTTTAATTTGTTAAGTTATCGCCACAGCTTCCACGCAGGTAACCATGCCGACGTAGTAAAGCATATCGTACAGAGCCTTATTCTTAATTCTTTGAAACAAAAGGATAAGCCTTTTGTTTATCATGACACTCACTCTGGTGTAGGTCGTTACGACTTAACGCATGAATGGTCTGAAAAAACCGGTGAATACAAGCAAGGTATTGCTCGTGTGTGGGAGCAAACAGACCTTCCTGAAGACATTCAAAGCTACCTTGAGTCTATTTCCATTCTCAATAATGGCGAGAAACTGCGTTACTACCCGGGTTCTCCACGTGTTGCACGTGCACACCTGCGTGACCAAGACCGCATGGTACTGACTGAGCTTCACCCAGCCGATCACCCGCTGCTTGAGCAAGAGTTCCACCGTGATCGTCAGGTATCTATCTACAAAGAAGATGGTTTTAAGCGCTTAAAGGGCAGCCTGCCACCAAAAGAACGTCGTGGTTTAGTACTGATCGACCCGCCTTACGAGCTGGCAAAAGAGTACCGTGATGTCGTGACTGCAATCGCTCAAAGCCACAAGCGCTGGGCAACCGGTATCTACGCAATTTGGTACCCGGTAGTAAATCGCTGTGATATCGAAGATATGATCGAAGGTCTCGAAGGCTTAGGCATCAACAAGATTCTACAAATCGAACTTGGCGTATCACCAGACACCAACGAGCGTGGCATGACGGCATCAGGCATGATCGTGATTAACCCGCCTTGGAAGCTAGAAAGCCAAATGAAAGAGATTCTTCCATTCTTGAAGGAAGCAATTGCGCCAGCGACCGGTCACTTCAAAGTAGAGTGGATCGTACCCGAGTAATCTCGAGTCCACATCATAGACTGAAGAATCTTCAACAGACTGTGATGTGGACGAATAAATTTTAAACAGGGAGATTGAGTTCAACCGATCTGCCCTCAATATAATAATTAGACAATTTAAGAATCTATAGGACGTAGGTATCCGGTGCTCTCACTGTGACTACAACCTTCAATAAATGGAGAAAGTAATGGCGACTCATTTTGATTACATCTGTATCGGCGGCGGTTCAGGCGGCATCGCATCAGCAAACCGCGCAGCAATGCACGGTGCAAAGGTTGCACTTATCGAAGCTCAAGACCTTGGTGGTACTTGTGTAAACGTTGGTTGTGTTCCTAAAAAGGTAATGTGGCACGGCGCTCAAGTTGCTGAAGCGATCAACCTATACTCTGAAGATTACGGCTTCGACGTTGACGTAAAAGGCTTCAACTGGAGCAAATTAATAGAAAACCGCCAAGCGTACATTGGTCGTATCCACCAATCTTACGATCGCGTTCTTGGTAACAACAAAGTAAACGTAATCAAAGGCTTTGCTAAGTTCGTTGACGAGAAGACTGTTGAAGTTAACGGTGAACACTACACAGCTGATCATATTCTGATCGCAGTAGGTGGTCGTCCAACCATTCCAAACATCCCTGGCGCAGAATACGGCATCGATTCAAACGGTTTCTTCGACCTAATGGAGCAACCTAAACGTGTTGCTGTTATCGGCGCGGGCTACATTGCTGTTGAGATCGCAGGTGTACTAAGCGCGCTTGGTACAGAAACACACCTGTTCTGCCGTAAAGAATCTCCACTACGTAGCTTCGACCCAATGATCATCGAGACATTGGTTGAAGTAATGGAAGCGGAAGGCCCAACACTTCATACACACTCTGTTCCAAAAGAAGTAGTGAAAGAAGCAGACGGCACACTGACTCTACACCTAGAGAACGGCAACACTCAAAACGTTGACCACCTAATCTGGGCTATCGGTCGCCACCCAGCAACTGACGCTATCAACCTAGCATCAACTGGCGTTGCAACTAACGACCGTGGCTACATCAAAGTAGACGAGTTCCAAGCAACCAACGTTCCTGGCATCTACTGTGTTGGCGACATAATGGAAGGCGGTATAGAGCTAACTCCTGTTGCTGTTAAAGCAGGTCGTCAGCTTTCTGAGCGTCTATTCAACGGTCAAACTAATGCGAAGATGGACTACAAGCTCGTTCCTACTGTTGTATTCAGCCACCCACCTATCGGCACGATTGGTCTAACGACTCAAGAAGCTGAAGAGAAGTACGGCAAAGACAACATCAAGGTATACACGTCTGGCTTCACTGCTATGTACACAGCAGTAACCAAGCACCGTCAACCTTGTAAGATGAAGCTAGTATGTGCTGGCGAAGAAGAGACAGTAGTCGGCCTACACGGCATCGGTTTCACTGTTGATGAAATGATTCAAGGCTTCGGCGTTGCAATGAAGATGGGCGCAACCAAAGCAGATTTCGACTCTGTTGTGGCGATTCACCCAACGGGCAGCGAAGAGTTTGTTACCATGCGTTAAACCTTTGTAAGTCAAAGAAATATTATGAAAAGCCGACATCTGTCGGCTTTTTGTGTTTTTTACCGTATGGTTTGAATATTTATTAACCGAACAGCATTTTACACACTTAACTTGGAAGAAAGATCACGCTACAATCGCGCGCTATAAAATTACACGCATAAAAATAACAAATAGCTCTATTACAGAAAGGATGTACGAGTAATGAAAAAAGTGAGTATTCTCGCAGCGGCGATTGCAGTGGCTTTAACAGGTTGTGGTAGCGACAGTTCTAATTCAGGTGTCACAACACCGACAGAACCATCAACAACAACCAACAAATTTATCGATGCCGCTGTTGAAGGTATCTACTACAACACCAGTTCTGGCTTAAATGGTGTTACAAATAGCGAAGGCGAATTTACCGCTAAAACTAGCGACACGGTGACCTTCTTCATTGGCGGCGAAAACGGCTTAAAAGTAGGTGCAGCATCAAACCGTGATGTACTGACTCCATTTGAAGCGGCGGGTAAATACGCTCGTGCACTTAACCTAGCAATTTTACTTCAGTCTCTGGATAACCAGTTTGGTAGCACTTCAGATGAAATTCTGACAATTCCAGATGTGTTGCGTGAGCCTGATGCTGCTACGTTAGCGAAGATGAAAGATCTGAGTCTTGATGACCGCGCTAGCGTGATTGACTTCCTAGATACGATGGATGTAGATGCGGCTAATATTGCCTCTGAAGAACAAGCATTAACTCATATGGAAAATACATTTGGATCAATGGAACGCGGTGATGACTCTACAAATCCATTTATCACTGCTGGCAAATTCGTTCGTTACATTGATGTCACCCAGAACTCTAACGAATTCATATACGTCCACGCTGACAAGCTAATGGAAGAAGAAATGTTCGAGCGTACTCGCGGCATGACCGAGATGACGTTCAAAGTGAATTCTGCAGAATCAGTCACTATGTTCGCAGGATCTAACGACTATTCATTATCAGAAAGCTTTGCTGAGCAATACCTAACATGTGTATCTAACTCTGCTCATCAATGGATAGATGAAGACAGCTCGAAACTACAAGGTTGTGATACAAACAAGGATGGTACTGTAGACCAAACAAATGGCTCAGTAACACCTGATAGCAAATTTGTATTGAATGACGCGTTTGCCTACAAACTTCGAGACTTGGCACAATCAGAAACCGCTGATGAAGAATTCACAGCCGAAGACATCGAGGGATGGAAGCCATTCGATGTACAAAAAGCATCTGACTTGAATCACTACACCGCAAACAATGTCTGGGATGACAAAGATAAAGACAGCGACCCATCAAACTGGATTCGTGATACGACTTCTGGCTCTTTCGATCCTGTAACTGGCATTTATTCTGAGATTGTTAAGAAAGAAACACTGGGGAGCGACGCAAATAATCCTCAACCTCGCGTAACAGAGCGTGTTGCTTACTACTACGAAATTCCAACAAAAGATTCTGAACGTTATGTAGATTTCACTGGTACATGGGAAACGAAAGAGTACTGTGACAATGGCGAAGTTGCAGTGAGTACTATGGTGTTCGGCACAACAAAAGTAACTACATCAGGTTTTGAGTGTGACAGCGAAAATGGCGGCCAATCTTCACCAGAAGATATGGGGCAGTTTGATGCAACCTACGCGGAGTTAGGCGCTATCGATTACTGGTGGTTTGGTCAAACAGACCGAGCTTCAAAAGCGACACTGACAGAACTGAACACAGTAGTTCGTTTCTGCGACCAAGACAATTACGTTGCAGGCGCTGCTTGTACCTCAAATGATGAATACTTCGTTAAGTGGGAATACCAACCTGCGGGTACCAATTGGGATGAAGGCCTACTGATCCGTCGTAAGATGGATAACACAGGTAACACCGATGGTCGCGTTAGCATCATGCAGAAAATCAACTAATCACTGAGTTATTTTGATGACTTAATCAAAAACCAGAAGCCGTGCTTCTGGTTTTTTTCATTTTGACCCCACATGAACCTTCAAACAACTATCAACGTAGATACCAAAACAAAGACCTATCTAGAACAGCAATGGAGTTTGTTATGAATCTACTAATTGAATCATTTGAAGGCGGGATCTACTTGGCTTACCAAGTTATTGGCGAGCAAAAGCAATTAATTAAAGATGACCACCAGCATCCTATGAAGTTTTTGAGTGTAAACCAAGCACGCGATCATTTTAGTGACCAAGGCGTAGCATCAGCAATGTTGGTTCATAACAGCGCCTACGACGAGATGTGCGGTGAGCATTGTGGTAGCACACAGCCTTTCGAGATTGATTTGAAGTGGAGTTAAATCAACCTCAAATCAATCGCGATAAAAATTGAAAGGCTTGCATCAATGCAAGCCTTTCTTATGGGAGTCACTTTCACTTTTAATCACCTAGATTAGCGCGATGTCCGTTTAAGTCTTCGTTTAATGTTCTGCTCTTTCACTACAAAGTCGAATAGCGGAGCGAACAGGTTGGCGAACAAGATAGCCAGCATAATGCCCTCTGGGTAGGCTGGATTAAGCACTCGAATACCGACCGTCATCACGCCGATCAAAATCCCATAGGCCCATTTACTCTGATTGGTAAACGCGGCAGATACAGGGTCTGTTGCCATGAAGAAGGTACCAAAGGCAACACCACCCAACACAAAGTGCCAGTAAAACGGCATCGAAAACATCGAGTTAGTATCCGACCCTATCCAGTTCAGTAAACTCGACGTCACGACAAGGCCGACAATCACACCGGCGACAATGCGCCAAGACGCTATCTTCATCACAATCAAAATCAACCCCGTCAGCATGATCAGCAGTGACGACACCTCACCCATCGAACCTGGAATATTACCGATAAAGGCATCCATCCAGGTGATCGCCTCGCCAGTCATGTTATTGATGAGTGACGTGCTGCCGCCTTCATACCATTGACTCAGCGGTGTCGCGCCTGAATAGCCGTCAGCGGCAACCCACACAAGCCCACCCGACATGTTGGCTGGATAGGCGAAATAGAGAAACGCGCGGCCTGCAAGGGCTGGGTTCAAGAAGTTTCGTCCTGTACCACCGAACAGCTCTTTGGCGACAACGATACCAAAGGTGATACCTAAAGCGGCTTGCCAAAGCGGGATGGTTGGCGGAAGAATGAGTGCGAATAGTACCGAGCTAACAAAGAAACCTTCATTCACCTCATGTTTTCGTACAACGGCAAATAAAACCTCCCAGAAGCCACCTACCACAAACACCGTGGCATAAACGGGTAGGAAATAGAGTGCACCAAGCAACATCTGACTTTCCCAGCCACTTGCCACCAATGACTGCGCATCACCAAATGCCCACGACAGACGCCAGCTGCTTTCAATAACCGAGGCAAGTTCGTTAAGTTGATAGCTGGAGGTTAATGCGAGGACGCTTTGGTGTCCGACGTTATACATCCCCCAGAACATTGCCGGGAAAGTCGCCAGCCATACCAGAATCATGATGCGCTTTAGGTCAATGCTGTCACGAACATGGGTTATACCGCGGTTTACGTTTCCGGGTGTATAGAATATTGTCGCGAAAGCTTCATACACTGGGTAGAGCTTTTCGTACTTCCCTCCGGCTTCAAAGCGTGGAGCCACGTCTTCTAATCGTTTCTTTAAACTCATAATCTCAAAATCACCTTATTGCTTGAGTTATGGTTTTCTACGCATCAGCCGCGCTATTTGAACAATTTTTAACGATTTTTAATCAAATTCGTCTTGAAGAACGAGTGTCTAAAAGTCGAACCGATGTCGAAAAAGAGAGGCGTATAAACAACAAAGCCCCAGCAATGGCTGAGGCTTATTTGGTTTGGTAACAGTCGTCGTTACTTAACGCACATCACATTAAGCAATGAAGAACCTTTCAACTGGTTGACGTTACCGTTGGTAAACAGACCTTTCTTATCTGCGCCCCAATAAGGGAGATGCATTGGCCAGTTCTGTTTTTCCATAACCTTTGAGCTCAAGATGCTTTGCCATTGCTTCTCACTCATCAGCTTCATGTTGACCTGATTACACACCAATTCAGCGCTATCGTAATCTAGGCGGCTCCAAGGCTTACCTTGCTCCATGTAGAACTGTTGTTGATGATCTAGAAGGTAAGGAATAGCATATTGGCTACCCGCAATGTCTGCTTTCACGCGAATCTCGATCTCTAGATCATTGTCTGAACTCGCGTTACCGCTTGGTAGCGTCTGAATTGCTGCAGCGCTCGCTACCGCCGCCACTTGCTTAGTAGCCACAGGTTTCGGTGCAGGCTTAGCTTCTACTTTTGCAGGAGCCTTGTGCGTCACCGCTTTTGGCTCTGCTGGTTTTGCCACAATAGGCTGTGATGAGGTTTTCGACTTATCGACCATACGAATAAAGGCTTCACCGTAACCAGAAACCTTACGCACCTGAGCTAGGTCTTTTCTCGCATCAGAGAAGGTAGAATAAGGTCCGATTAAGCAACGGTAGTCTCCGCCTTCCGGCTTCATCCAAACGTTGGTCGAGATCTTCTCATACAGAGGCTTTGCTCGGCTCAGTGACAAAGGCTTGTTCAGCAGGCCACATTGAACCCAAAACAGTTCGTTATCTGAATGACGTTTTGGTGCTTTACTGCCCCACACGCCCTTACCGATCGGACATGATTGCTCTAGCTGTGGTAATTGGTTGGTGCTTGCCTGAGTTGCATCACATAGAACCGACTCTGCATTCACTTGGCTCGATACCAAAAGAGATGCAGCGATAAGTCCCATACGATAATTTCTCGTCACAGCACGACATACAGCATTCATTGTCAATTTCATAACCACCACTTAAACCCTTGCGGGCTAATTATTACCGAATCTATGTCGATAAAACATGAATTCCATTTTAACTATTATTGACACTGTCAATAATACTAAGTTCCAGATCCATTAAGCAAAAAAAGAGCCGTAATTGCTTACGGCTCTTAATTTAGTGACTTTTTTTACTAAAAATCAAACCGGGCTATCACCCTTTATAAATTTTCGGGTTAAACACGTCACGTAACCAGTCGCCTAATAGGTTAATAACGAGAACCAATGTTACCAAAAGCACACCTGGGAATGCTGTGATCCACCATGCTCCTGAGAAAATGTAGTTAAAACCAGTACTGATCAGGGCACCGAGTGACGGTTGGTCTACCGGAAGACCTAAACCGAGGAAAGAAAGTGCCGCTTCTGACATGATGGCATTTGCCACCTGTACCGTAGAGATAACCAAAATCGGTGATAAACAGTTAGGCAGAATATGGCGGAACATGATGCGAGGCGCTCTAAAGCCCATCACACGTGCCGCTTCTACGTACTCTTTCTTCTTCTCTGCCAATACCGATGCACGAATCGTACGAGCATACTGCGGCCATTCAGCAATACCGATGATCACCACCAGCATAACAACCGCATATTGCGCGTAGAAGTCACTACCGAAACTCGCCTTAAAGATGGCCGAGACAATGATCGCAACCATCATGGTTGAGAACGAAAGCTGAACATCGGCAAAACGCATCAGGAAGCTATCAATACGACCACCGAAGTAACCTGCAGACAAGCCAATGATGATACCGAGAGTCAGCTGAAGACCTACCGCTAGGAAACCGATCGTCAATGACAGACGCGAGCCGTAAAGCATCGTAGATAAGATGTCACGACCCTGCTCATCAGTACCCAGTAGGAAGCGTTCTTCGCCGTCTTCCATCCAAGATGGTGGCAACTCAGAATCCATGATGTCGATAGACGTCACGTCATACGGGTCTGTTGGCGCTAGAATAGGTGCCGCTAATGCCATAACAAGGAAAGCTGCAAAGATAGCGAAGCTCACCATTGCCACTTTGTCACGTAAGAAGTAGTACAGAATGTCTGACTGCTTGAATCGCTCCCAACGAGATGGAGCTGTTGTTGTTTGTTCCATGATTATGCTCCTTTCCCTGTGATGTTCACTGTTGGGTTAATGATGCCGTATAGCAAGTCAACAATGGTGTTAGTTACTACGAAGATCAGGCCAACGAAGATAACGTATGCGGTAATCAGTGGTGTATCCACTCGGTTAATCGCTTCAAGGAATAGGAAGCCGGTACCCGGCCACTGGAATACAGTTTCAGTAAGAATGGTGTAAGCCACCATAGTACCGATTTGAACACCGCCTACCGTTAGTACTGGCAGCATTGTGTTTTTCAAAGCGTGTTGGTAGTAAATCTTGTTCAGCGCTAGACCTTTTGCTTTACCAAACTTGATATATTCAGAGCTAAGAACCTCTAGCATTTCAGAGCGTACTAGACGAATGAACAGAGGCAGCATGATAGATGCTAGAGCAATACTCGGCAGCACTAAGTGTGCAAGGCCATCTATCGTTAAGAAACCAGACTCCCAGCCAAACCAGTTTGCGGTCTCACCACGTCCAAACGACGGCAGCCAACCTAACTCAATAGAGAATACATACATCAACATGATTGCGGTTAAGAAAACAGGCACAGAAATGCCGATACTACTGCCCGCCATCACCAGTTTAGTGAAGAAGCTTTTTGGGTGTATTGCAGAATAAACGCCAAGTGGAATCGACAGACAAACAATGATCAGAGAAGCGCCGAACACAAGCTCAAGCGTTGCGACTAGTTTATCTAAGATTACGTCCACAGCTGGGCGTTTAAAGAAATATGAAGTACCAAGATCACCTTGTAGAGCTGCGCCCACAAAGCGAGTGTATTTTGTAATGAAGGGATCATTTAAGCCGAGTTCATCACGCAGCGCTTGACGCTCCGATTCTGAAACAGATTGACCGACTAACTCACGCAACGGGTCGCCCAGGTTATCCTGAATGGCAAACGCCACCAAACTGATCACAAACATCACTATCAGTGCCTGAAACAGGCGCTTGACCAGAAACGTAACCATTCCTTGCCCCTTATCTATCCATGACTATCTAGTCGAAATCCGCGACTAGATAACAAAATTCAGTCTTAAAAAAGGTATTTAGCCAGACTGAAGGAAGACCAAATACCGAAACTTAAATCTATATCTTAATAATTTGAGAGCCTGAAAAGCTTCAGGCTCTCGATTCTAGCAAGCTAGATTATTTTACAACTAGGTCGCCGAAGTAAGGCATAACCATTGGGTTTACTACGTCTGCTGCACCAACGTTAGACTTCGCGCCCCACGCTTCACTTTGCCAGTGTAGCGGTACGAATGCTGCGTCGTTGTAAAGTGTTGCTTCAACGCCTTTCAGCATTTCAGCACGCTTAACTGGGTCAGTTTCAGTGTTAGAAGCTTCTACGATCGCATCCATTTCTGGGTTTGAGTAGCCAGAACAGTTGTATTGACCACGGCCAGTCTCTTCGTTACGAGTCATAGTTAGGAACTCGTTGAAGTTAGCTGAATCTTCTGTATCTGAGTGCCAGCCGATCATCATCATGTCTGCTGAACATAGGTCAAACTCAGGCCAGTACTGTGCTTTAGGCATAGTTTTAAGATCAACTTTGATACCAATCTTAGACAGCATTGCCGCAGACGCTTGCGCTACTTTCGCATCGTTCACGTAACGGTTGTTTGGAGCCATCATAGTTAGCGTAAAGCCATCTTCGTAGCCCGCTTCTTTCATCAGCTCTTTCGCTTTTTTCAGATCGTAACGAGGAACTAGGTCTTCGTTGTGACCCGCGTAGCCTGTTGGGCTTTGCTGACCAGCTGCTGTTGCGAAGCCTTTCATGATCTTCTTAACGATACCTTCGTTGTTGATTGCGTGAACAATCGCCTGACGAACGCGAACATCTTTAAGTGCTTCGTTGCTGTTTTGGTTCATTTGGAACGTGATGATACGAGTACCAGGTAGCGTCACTAGATCGATGTTCTTAGCGTTTTTAACACGCTTGTGATCGTTTGGTGCTACTGGGTGAATCATATCAACGTCGCCAGAAAGAAGTGCTGCAACACGTGTCGCGTCTTCTTTGATTGGCACAAGTGTTAGCTTGTCTACGTTGCCTTCAGTTTCTGTGTCCCAGTAATCGTTGAAACGCTCGAACGTTACTTTAACGCCTTGCTCACGCTGCGTTACGATAAATGGACCAGTACCTGAAACGTTAGTCGAAGCAAACGAGTTACCGTGCTTAACTAGCTCAGACTTGTCTTTACCTTCCGCTGTTTGGCCAGAGTAGAACTTGCTGTCCATTGGGAAGATGTAAGTTGCTGTTTGTAGTACTAGTGGGTAAGCCGCTTTTGATACTAGCTCAACTGTGTAGTCATCCACTTTTACCATTTTTTCGTATGGCGTGAAGATAGACTTAAAGTCTGGAGAAGCTTGTAGACGTTCAAAAGTCCACACAACATCATCAGCAGTCAGTTCGTTACCAGAGTGGAATTTCACACCTTTACGTAGGTTGAAGCGGAAAGTCGTTTCATCAACACGCTCCCAGCTAGATGCTAGGCGGCCTTCAAAATCCATCTCTTGAGTGAAACGTACTAGAGGGTCAAACACCATGTGAGACATTTGCAGTGTGCCACCAGACAGCTGCTCGTGCGGGTCAAGTGATACTGGGTCAGCTGCGTAGCCAACGGTAATATCTGCTGCAGCTGCACTAAAGCTTAGGCCAGCTGCCATCAAAGCTACTGCTAATTTGCTTTTCATGGTTTTCATTGCATAACTCCTTCATGCGGGAATCCAGATCCCTAGTTGTTGTATTTGCGTCTGTTTATTGTTGTTAGCAAGCTAAACTCCAGCCTGCTGATTTTTATACCGCGGCTTGTGCCACTGCTTTTTCTTCTCTTAAGCCTGTAAATTCAGGCATTAAAGAAATCAGTTGTTTGCTGTATTCATGCTGAGGTGATTGGAACAGCTGCTCCGTTGGCGCAACCTCCAATAATGTCCCCATCTGCATCACACCAACACGGTCACACATTTGGCGAATAACCGGTAGATCGTGACTGATGAACAGCATGGTTAGGTTTAGCTCGTCTTGTAAGTCTTTTAGTAGGTTAAGAATCTGAGCCTGTACCGACACGTCCAGTGCCGATGTTGGTTCATCACAAATCAAAAGACGTGGGCGAGTCGCCAAAGCGCGAGCGATAGAAATACGCTGACGTTGACCACCTGAGAATTCGTGTGGGTACTTCACCCCAGCCATTTTGCCTAAACCAACGTGCTCTAGCAGGTCGTTCACGATCTGACGAGTTTCATTTTCGTTGCGAGTAAGCTTATGGAATCGGATAGGTTCAGCAATGATGTCGAATATCTTCATTCGAGGGTTCATTGATGTGTAAGGGTTTTGGAAAACCATCTGCATTTGACGACGCATAGGGCGACGTTCTTTTTCAGATTTCAGACCAGTAAGATCAACGCCTTCAAACGTTACCTTGCCTGAGTTTGGTGCGTACAAGCCAGCAATCACACGAGCAATCGTTGATTTACCTGAACCTGATTCACCTACTAAACCAAACGTCTCACCCTCATGCACTTCAAAGCTCACGTTGTTTGATGCTTGAACGTACTCACGACGGCTCTCAAAGAAAGAATCTTTGGTGGTAAAGCGTAAGTTTACGTTCTCAACGTTCAACAGAGGGCCAGTGTAATCACGGTGATCTTGGCTTTGACCTAACCAGTGGTTCTTCACATCCAATGGTTCCATCTCTTGTGCTTCTTCGATGTAGCTAACAAGAGGGAAACGATCGAGTTTGCGATCCGAACGAGGAACCGCAGAGATAAGACTGTGTGTATATGGGTGTTCAGGAGTACCCAGAACTTTCGCTGTTGGGCCAAACTCAACTAAGTCACCACGATACATAACGGCTACGCGGTCGGTAACGTTAGATACCACGCCCATGTCGTGCGTGACCAACATGCAACCTACGTTCTTCTTAATACATAGGTCGCGAATCAAACCCAAGATCTGGTCTTGGATAGAAACATCCAGTGCTGTTGTTGGTTCATCTGCGATGATTAGGTCAGGTTCACCTGCCAATGCGATCGCGATAACCACACGCTGACGCATGCCGCCAGAGAATTGGTGAGGGTACTGCTTTAAACGGTTTTCTGGTTGTGGGATACCCACTTGGTTCATCAAGTCTAATGAGCGCTGGTAGGCTTCTTGATCCGAAACCTTCATGTTGGCATGAATCGTCTCTTTTAACTGCTGTTCTACTGTGAATAGAGGGTTAAGAGAAGTCATTGGGTCTTGGAAGATAAAACCAATCTTTGAGCCGCGAACAGAACGCATCTGTTCAGGAGATAAACCAGAGACTTTTTCGCCATCCAGAAATACCTCGCCGCTAGCAATGCGGCCAGGAGGGCTCAGCAAATCGATCACAGCATTACCTACTGTTGATTTACCTGCACCAGACTCGCCTACAACACCAACAATCTCACCACGTTCAATGTTGAACGAAAGTGATTTAACTGCGGCGTGAACTCCATGACGAGATGGGTATTCGATACGAAGATTTTTTACTTCTAAAAGTGACATTACCAGACCTCTACTGCTTTGGCAGCTTTCTGCCCTGTCTGCAAAATTGAATCCATTCTTACCAGAATATTGTTCTGATATTTTATACGGTTGACAATTTGGCAAATAATTCACAGAAAAGCAACAAAAATAGGATAAAAAGTCGACATTAAACGCTTAGCAAGCAAAAGTGCCACATAACTATTCACCAAAAGAGCATATAGTAAGAAAAATCAACATTATATTATCGGCAAGAAATACTCACAAACTCCTTACCACTACTTACTTGTAGAGTTAAAGCCGTGCTTCAAAGCAGATCTCACTACCAGTCACTAAAAACAAATAATTATTCCAAAAAAAAATTAACACTATAGAAACAAACGCTAATTTTGTTAATTTAAATAAATAAAACAACCAGATAAACGTTAATTAGCCATACATTTAACCATCTGTATTATTTTGGTAAATACAAAACAGACAAACGAAAGGCCTAATAAATCAGAGGAGTTTTTGAACGACCAAATGCGTACAAAGCTGTCAAATTCAGGCCTTAGTGAGCAAATTTAGGATCAGGTTTCACTTTTCATAAAAGTCTTTAGACCAAACCCATTAATATGTCGAATTATTGAGCACTCCATTTATATAAAATTAGATATAGAACTGTACATTTGATAAAGAAAGCAACTCTGTAGCAGCACCATTATCAAGCAGATCGTTAGGAATCTGTTTTATATAAGAAGGGGAGATAGATGTAAGAAGCCCCGTCATTTCTGACGCGGACGGCTAGTTGAGGCTTCTTAAGTGATCGGTGAAGAGGCATTCTTTGAACATCAGGTGAACCCCCACTCTGTTCAAGTTATCTAAATTTCAGATGTAAAAAAGCCCTAGTCTTTCGACTAGGGCTTCTTAAGGTGGTCGGTGAAGAGGGATTCGAACCCCCGACCCTCTGGTCCCAAACCAGATGCGCTACCAAGCTGCGCTATTCACCGAGACGTTTCGTTTGATTTCTCAAACTGGGAACTTCAAAGAAGCTACCAAAATTAATGGGGTGGCTAACGAGATTCGAACTCGCGACCACCGGAATCACAATCCAGGGCTCTACCAACTGAGCTATAGCCACCACTAATTTTTTATATAACCGCTTAAAAGCGATTATTGAAATAGTGGTCGGTGAAGAGGGATTCGAACCCCCGACCCTCTGGTCCCAAACCAGATGCGCTACCAAGCTGCGCTATTCACCGACTAGTTTTGTATCGACTCTTGGGAATAATAAATCAACACTGGAAGCCGAAGCTACCGATATTTTGTAAAGAAAGAATGGGGTGGCTAACGAGATTCGAACTCGCGACCACCGGAATCACAATCCAGGGCTCTACCAACTGAGCTATAGCCACCATTATTTCTTTTTGCCAATTTCTCACTTACCGAAGTAAGAGACCGGATGGCGCGCCTGAAAGGATTCGAACCTTCGGCCTTTGGCTCCGGAGGCCAACGCTCTATCCAGCTGAGCTACAGGCGCATGCCCTGTCGGCGGAGTGGAATAATACGTATATCACCCAATGCCGTCTAGTACTTTTTTAACTTTTTTTTCTGTTTGGTCTCTTTTTCGACAGTTAATATGTGATAAACCCCTTATTTGAGTACTACAACCCGCCACAGCTTATAAGTTGTTGTTTATTGCAACAACTTATCGGGATATAATCACCCATTATTTACATTGGTTTAACAGTTGCTCTTTGCTGGTTAAAGCCAAAACACCCTTCCAACACTATAAATTGGTAAGCATGTACTTACCTTGGGAATGTAAAGTGAGTTTAATGGATATGTCTCGTCGAATTTTAAGCGTTGTCATCGCAGTTTTAACCTTTTCAACTGGCGCAATGGCTGCAGGCCTAAGCGAAGCGGAGCACGATGCAATTGCTGAACGCATCAAACCAGTTGGCCAAGTTTACCTAGTCGGCAGCGAGCCAGTAGCCGCAGAACCAACAGGCCCTCGTGATGGCGCAGCAGTTTACGGTACCTTTTGTATCGCTTGTCACGCATCTGGCGTAAGTGGCGCACCTAAAACAGGTGATGCTGGTGACTGGGGTCCTCGCATTGCTCAAGGTCGCGACATTCTAGCTGACCACGCAATCAACGGCTTCAATGCGATGCCAGCGAAAGGTTCATGTATGGATTGTTCAGACGACGAAATCAAAGATGCTATCGAGCACATGATTGCCGGTCTGTAATTAAAAATGCCAGATTCAGAAAAGGTGACCTCATGGTCACCTTTTTTATTGGCTTCTATATAGTGCGATTAAAGTAGGGCATTACTTCTTGTTGAACATCGCTCGAATATTCGCAATGTGCGCCTGCCCTTTTTCCATTCTTTCTTCAGCGGATTGAGGCTTCTTAACGCTTTCCCACTCCACATCATCGTGCGGCAGCTCATCGAGGAAGCGGCTTTGTGTTGGCTTTATTAATTCACCATATTGACGACGTTCACGACACTTAGTAAAAGTCAGCTCTTTCTGCGCTCGAGTAATCCCCACATACATAAGACGACGTTCTTCTTCTACGTTGCCTTCATCGACACTGGTTTGGTGCGGCAAGATGCCCTCTTCTGCACCCATCAGGAATACATATGGGAACTCTAGACCTTTCGATGCATGCAATGTCATTAATTGGACTTGATCTGCATCGTCATCATCCTCACCACGCTCCATCATATCGCGCAGCGTTAAACGTTGAACCACCTCGCGCAGGGTTTTCTCTTCTTTATCGTAGTTGTCACCCTCAAGATCGGCCACAATCCAGCTATACAGATCAGAGACGTTCTTCATTCGCATTTCAGCGGCTTTCGGGCTCGCTGAGGTTTCGTACAACCAATCTTCGTAGTTGATGTCACGAACCAAAGAACGAACGGCTTCAACCGTATTACCACGCTCGGCATTGTCTGAGATACGAACAATCCAGTCACCGAAGCGGCGCAAATTTTCTAAACCACGCCCCGTCAGTGTCTGCTCTAAGCCCATCTCGAAGCTGGCCTCAAACAAGCTCTTACCACGCATATTGGCATAGCTACCTAGCTTTTCTAGCGTAACCGGGCCAATCTCACGACGTGGTGTGTTTACAATACGCAGGAAGGCGTTGTCATCATCAGGGTTCACCAACACACGTAGGTAAGCCATGATGTCTTTAATTTCTGCTCTGGCGAAAAAGGATGTACCGCCTGAGATTTTGTAAGGCACACGGTTCTGCATCAAGGCTTTTTCAATCAAGCGAGATTGGTGGTTACCGCGGTAAAGCACTGCGTAATCTTTGTATTCTGTGCGATTCAAAAACTTGTGGGCGATGATCTCACCGGTAATACGCTCTGCTTCATGCTCTTCATTCTTTGCATTCAGTACCTTGAGCTTTTCACCGTCTGGGATCTCTGAGAACAGTGACTTTTCATAAACGTGTGGGTTGTTGGCGATCAAGATGTTCGCCGCACGTAAGATTCGACTGGTTGAACGATAGTTTTGCTCGAGTTTGATCAAACGAAGATTCGGATAGTCCTCACCCAGCAACACCAAGTTTTGCGGTTTTGCACCACGCCATGAATAGATAGATTGGTCATCGTCACCTACGACTGTCAAGCGACCACGCTCTCCCACCAGTAAACGAACCAACTCATATTGGCTGGTGTTGGTATCTTGGTATTCATCGACCAGTAAATAGCGGATACGCGACTGCCAGCGCTCACGCACCTCTTGATTGGTTTTCAGTAGTAATACAGGCATCGCGATCAGATCATCAAAATCGAGTGCGTTGTATGCCTTCATCTGTTTCTGGTACATCTCAAAACAGAATGCAAACAACTGCTCTTGTTCGCCTTGAGCACGTGCTTTCGCCTGATCTGGCGTCAGCATGTCATTTTTCCAATTCGAAATGGTGCTCATTAAAGCGCGTAGCAAATCCTTATCACCATCGATCTGTCTCTCTGTTAACTCTTTTAACAAAGCTAACTGGTCTTGGTCATCAAACAGAGAGAAACCCGCTTTCAAACCCAGCGCTTTGTATTCACGGCGAATGATGGTTAAGCCCATGGTATGAAAAGTCGAAACAATCAGCCCTTTCGATTCGCCCTTACCTAGAGTTTGCCCAACACGCTCTTTCATCTCGCGTGCCGCTTTATTAGTAAAGGTCACCGCCGCAATATTACGCGCCTTATAGCCACATTCCTGAACCAGATAAGCAATTTTATTGGTGATAACACGTGTTTTACCGGATCCAGCGCCCGCTAATACTAAGCAGGGGCCCGAAACATATTTCACGGCTTCATCTTGTCTTGGGTTCAGTTTCATTTGATTCTCAGTTTGGTCTAGAGGGGCGAATTCAATTGCGCGCCTATAATAATGCTGCAACAGCACGAATGCTACGTTCTCTTATACAAGATTTTTACGCTGATTATGTAAAACTTTGTTGCACATGTGTGTGGTTATTAGGCTATAATGAATGAACGTTCATTCATTGGTAGTTGAAATATGACAACTCATGCACCTCGGGATAAACGCCAGCAAATACTTTCTGCAGCTGAAAAGCTAATTGCAGAGGTCGGTTTCCAAGGCCTTTCAATGCAAAAATTAGCCAAAGAAGCGGGAGTGGCTGCAGGCACTATCTATCGCTACTTCGATGATAAAGAGCATTTGATAGAAGATGTTCGAATGCTCGTGACTCAAAGAGTAGCTGATGCTGTTCAACAAGGGGTTAATGATTCGGATCCAATTAAACAACGCTACCGTACTATGTGGTTGAACATATGGCACTTAGCAGGAACGAATTTAGCCGCAATAAAAAATCGGGTTCAGTATGACTCTCTACCCATCACAAATAGCCTAAACTTCAGGGAACTAGAACGTAAAATGTTTGCCCAAGTTGAGCTGCTATTTAATGAGGGGAAAGAACAAGGATTGTTTAAACCACTTAACAATGAAGTATTAGGTGGATTGAGCTTGGCGGCTAGTGTTTCTCTAGCACGCAAGCATTCTTTAGGATTTTACCAACTTGATGAGGCAGAACTAGAATCTGCAATCGAAGCCAGTTGGGACGCAATAATTAAACACTAGATCGGAGTTTTGACCATAATGAAAAAGTGGACTTTCTTCATGTTACTCATCGCTGTACTACTTTTCGGCAGCGTTATTGGGTTTAACATGTTCAAACAACAAAAAATTGCTGAGTATATGGCCAACCGCCCTGAACCAGAGTTTCCAGTAACGGTAACTGAAGTTCAGCCGATCGACTGGGTTCCAGTGATTGAAGCTATCGGCTTCATCGAACCTAACCAAGGTGTGACACTAGCGAACGAAACCAGCGGTGTTATCGATCAAATTTCTTTCGAATCAGGTACTGAGGTTAAAAATGACCAACAACTGATCCGCCTTGATTCTGATGTAGAGAAAGCCAATCTAAAAAGCTCTGAGGCACGCTTACCGGCTGCTGAAGCTAAATACAAGCGCTACCAAGGGCTATTCAAGAAAGGCTCTATCTCTAAGGAAGCCTTCGATGAAGCAGAAGCTAATTTCTTATCGTTAGCGGCTGATATTGAAAGCCTTAAAGCATCGATTGCCCGTCGCGAGATCCGCGCTCCGTTTGACGGCACTGTCGGTATTCGTAATGTGTATCTAGGCCAATACCTACAATCTGGCACTGACATCGTTCGCCTAGAAGACACCAGTGTTATGCGCCTACGCTTCACTATTTCTCAAAATGACATCTCTCGTATTGAGGTTGGTCAGGCGATCGACATCTTCGTTGATGCATACCCAGAAAAACCGTTTAAAGGTTCTATTAGTGCCATTGAGCCTGCGGTTAGCATCCAAAGTGGTCTTATCCAAGTTCAAGCGGATATTCCAAACAATGATGGCAAGCTTCGCAGTGGCATGTTCGCTCGCGCTAACATCATTCTTCCTAAACTAGAGAACCAAGTAACTCTGCCTCAAACAGCGATTACTTTCACTCTATACGGCGACAATGTTTATATCCTAACTGAAGAAGACGGCGTTCAACGCGTTACTCAACATGTTGTAAAAGTAGGTGAACGTACTGCTGATATCGCACACATCCTTGAGGGTGTGAAAGCGGGCGATACCGTTGTGACTTCTGGCCAAGTACGTCTAAGTAACGGTGCCAAAGTTAAGGTTGTGGAAAGTGATGCAATCACACCACCATCTGAAACACCTATGCTGTAACCGGAGGCACAATGCGCTTTACTGATGTTTTTATTAAACGTCCAGTTCTAGCGGTATCCATCAGCTTTTTGATTGCGCTGCTTGGCTTACAAGCAATCTTCAAAATGCAGGTGCGTGAATACCCTGAAATGACGAATACCGTAGTAACCGTCACCACGAGTTACTACGGTGCAAGTGCCGATCTTATCCAAGGCTTTATCACCCAGCCCCTCGAGCAGGCTGTGGCCCAAGCGGATAACATCGACTATATGACTTCTTCTTCTGTACTCGGTAGCTCGACGATTACCGTGAACATGAAGTTGAACACAGACCCGAATGCGGCGCTGTCTGACATACTGGCCAAGACTAACTCGGTACGTTCTCAGCTTCCTAAAGAAGCCGAAGATCCAACCGTAACTATGTCTACCGGTTCAACAACGGCGGTACTCTACATTGGTTTTACCAGTGATGAGTTGGTGTCGAGCCAAATTACCGACTATCTAGAGCGAGTAATCAACCCGCAACTATTTACGGTAAATGGCGTATCTAAAGTTGACCTATATGGTGGTATGAAATACGCACTACGCGTATGGCTAGACCCGTCAAAAATGGCTGCAGTTAATTTAACCGCTAGCGATGTGATGTCGGTACTGAATGCCAACAACTACCAATCGGCAACCGGTCAGGCAACGGGTGAGTTCGTTCTCTACAACGGCAGTGCTGATACCCAAGTATCTAACGTTGAAGAGCTAGAGAATCTTGTAGTACGAAGCGGTGCAGGCGAAATAATCCGTCTATCTGACATTGCTAAGGTTTCGCTAGAGAAAAGCCACGATGTGTACCGTGCAAGTGCGAACGGTCAGGAAGCGGTTGTTGCAGCGATTAACGCGGCACCAAGTGCTAACCCGATCAACATTGCAGCCGATGTTCTTGAGCTTCTTCCTCAGCTAGAGAAGAACCTACCAAGCAACATCTCAATGAACGTAATGTATGACTCAACAATTGCGATTAACGAATCGATTCAAGAGGTAATCAAGACCATCCTTGAAGCAGCATTAATCGTACTGGTTGTAATTACCTTGTTCCTGGGTTCTTTCCGTGCGGTTCTTATTCCTATCGTTACTATCCCACTGTCTTTGATTGGTGTGGCAATGGTAATGCAGGCGATGGGATTCTCTTGGAACCTGATGACGCTACTGGCAATGGTACTCGCCATCGGCCTGGTAGTAGATGATGCGATCGTAGTACTAGAAAACGTCGACCGACATATCAAGCTCGGGGAGTCCCCTTTCCGTGCTGCAATCATCGGTACTCGTGAAATCGCGGTGCCAGTTATTGCAATGACATTAACACTAGGCGCGGTATACGCTCCTATCGCAATGATGGGTGGTATCACAGGCTCGCTATTTAAAGAGTTTGCGTTAACCCTAGCAGGTTCGGTATTTGTATCCGGTATCGTGGCATTAACGCTGTCGCCAATGATGTGTTCAAAGATGCTGAAAGCTCATGCTGAGCCAAGCAAGTTTGAACAAAAGGTACATAGCGTACTGGATGGTATGACTAACCGTTACGAGCGTATGCTTGGTGCGGTAATGAACCATCGCCCAGTATTCATTGGCTTTGCGGTTATCGTATTTGCCAGTTTACCTATGCTGTTTAAGTTCATCCCAAGTGAGCTAGCACCTTCTGAAGATAAAGGTGTAATCATGTTAATGGGTACAGCGCCATCAAATGCTAACTTAGACTTCATGCAAAATACCATGAACGACGTAAACAAGATTCTGTCGGATCAGCCAGAAGTCGCTTACGCACAGGTGTTTACTGGTGTACCTAACGCAAACCAAGCGTTTGGTATCGCATCTATGGTTCCATGGAGTGAGCGTGAGGCGAGCCAATCAGACGTAGCAAACCGCGTTGGTGGTTTAGTTAAAGATGTTCCGGGAATGGCGGTAACTGCATTCCAAATGCCAGAACTACCAGGTGCAGGTTCAGGTCTTCCAATTCAGTTTGTTATTACAACACCAAACAGTTTTGAGAGCTTGTTCCAAATCACTACTGACATTTTAGCGGATGTAGCATCGAACCCGCTGTTCGTTTACTCAGATCTTGATCTGAACTACGACTCAGCAACGATGAAAGTACACATCGATAAAGACAAAGCAGGCGCATACGGTGTGACCATGCAAGATATCGGTATCACCCTTGGTACCATGATGTCTGATGGCTACGTAAACCGTATCGACTTAAACGGTCGTTCTTATGAGGTTATCCCTCAAGTAGAGCGTAAGTTCCGTTTGAACCCTGAATCGATGAATAACTACTATGTACGTGCTGCGGATGGTAAAGCGGTGCCACTGGGCAGTTTAATTACGATTGATGTTGTGGCAGAGCCTCGCTCTCTTCCTCACTTCAACCAATTGAACTCAGCAACGATTGGTGCAGTACCAGCTCCTGGCGCGGCGATGGGTGATGCGATTGCATGGTTTGAAGATACGGCAACGAACAAGCTACCAAGTGGCTACAACCACGATTACATGGGTGAAGCTCGTCAATACGTAACAGAAGGTAGCGCACTTTACGCAACCTTTGGTCTGGCGCTAGCAATCATCTTCTTGGTACTGGCGATTCAGTTCGAATCTCTAAAAGATCCACTGGTTATCATGGTATCTGTACCACTGGCGATCTGTGGTGCCCTAATTGCTCTAGCTTGGGGTGCGGCAACGATGAACATCTACTCACAAGTAGGTTTAATCACGCTGGTCGGCCTGATTACCAAGCACGGTATATTAATCTGTGAGGTTGCAAAAGAAGAACAACTGCATCACCACAAGACTCGTATTGAAGCGGTGATGGAAGCAGCAAAAGTTCGTCTTCGTCCAATTCTGATGACAACAGCTGCGATGATCGCGGGTCTAATCCCACTGATGTACGCAAGTGGTGCAGGTGCAGCTCAGCGCTTTAGTATCGGTATCGTAATCGTTGCTGGTCTAGCGATTGGTACTATCTTTACGCTATTTGTACTGCCAGTGATTTACAGCTACCTAGCTGAAAAACACAAACCTCTTCCTGTATTTGTGGAAGACAAAGATCTAGAAAAACTAGCTCGCGTCGATGAAGCAAAAGCAGCACACAGAGAATTAGCAGATAACAAGTAATCGCTAAGTCGTAAAACAATCAAAAAGGCTACTTCGGTGGCCTTTTTTTATACGCGATAGGCGACATCTCAAGTGTGATTAAATAGAATAGTGATAAATAGTCAGGAGTTTTAATCGATATGTTTGATCCAAAAAAACTAGAGCAAATTGCTAAGCAGATCCACGATTCTATGCCTCAACCAGTAAAAGAGCTTGGTTCAGACGTAGACCAAAAAGTTCGCCAAGTTATCCAAGGCCAACTCAACAAGCTAGACGTTGTGAGCCGTGAAGAGTTTGATGTTCAAACACAAGTACTGCTTCGCACTCGCCAGAAGCTCACTGAAATGGAACAAAAACTGGCTGAACTAGAAGCAAAGCTTTCAGACAAATAGTCATTTTTTTCAATCAGTTCAAGTTCGAATAAAGGCTTACCTTCGGGTAAGCCTTTATTTTTTCCTCAATCTATCAAGCCTTCACCGGTAAAATAGTTGCAAGCATAAAAAAGCCCCGAACAAATGTTCAGGGCTATTTTTATTCAGTGATGAACTGGAAGATTAACCGCCAACAGCGATACGCTTCATGTCGCTCATGTAGCTACGTAGCTCTTCACCAATGTATTCTACAGGGTGGTTACGGATAGCTTCGTTTACTTCAATTAGCTTAGCGTTATCAACTTGGTTAGATGTCTCACCTAGACCACGGCCGATGACGTCCGTTGCTACTGAAGGCATGAACTTCTCACGTAGTAGCGGTGTTGCTACGTTAGCGAATAGGTAGTTACCGTACTCAGCAGTATCAGAGATTACAACGTTCATTTCGTAAAGACGCTTACGAGCAACTGTGTTTGCGATTAGTGGAAGCTCATGTAGAGATTCGTAGTAAGCAGACTCATCAATGATGCCTGATGCCGTCATAGCTTCGAATGCTAGCTCAACACCGGCACGAACCATAGCAACCATTAGGATACCGTTGTCGAAGTACTCTTGCTCTGAGATTTCTACGTCAGAAGCTGGGTAGTTTTCGAATGCAGTTTCGCCTGTCTCTTCACGCCAGCCTAGTAGGTTCACGTCATCGTTCGCCCAGTCAGCCATCATTGTGCTAGAGAAGTGACCAGAGATGATGTCATCCATGTGCTTGTTGTAAAGCGGACGCATTAGGTCTTTAAGCTCTTCAGAAAGCTCAAACGCTTTAACTTTAGCCGGGTTAGATAGGCGATCCATCATGTGAGTTACGCCACCAAACTTAAGTGCTTCAGTAATCGTTTCCCAACCGTATTGTAGAAGCTTGCCTGCGTAGCCAGGTTCGATGCCATCAGCAATCATCTTCTCGTAAGATACGATAGAACCCGCTTGTAGCATGCCACAAAGGATAGTTTGCTCACCCATCAGGTCAGATTTAACTTCTGCTACGAAAGAAGACTCTAGGCAACCTGCACGGTGACCACCAGTACCTGCAGCCCAAGCTTTAGCGATATCCCAACCTTCGCCTTTAGGGTCGTTTTCTGGGTGAACAGCGATAAGTGTTGGTACACCGAAGCCACGTTTGTACTCTTCGCGAACTTCAGAGCCAGGACACTTAGGTGCAACCATTACTACAGTAAGGTCAGCACGTAATTGCATGCCTTCTTCCACAACGTTGAAGCCGTGAGAGTAACCAAGAGCAGCGCCTTGCTTCATTAGAGGCATTACTGTTTCAACAACGTTTGTGTGTTGCTTATCAGGAGTAAGGTTGATTACTAGGTCTGCTTGAGGGATTAGCGTTTCGTAGCTACCCACAACAAAGCCGTTTTCATCAGCATTTTTGAATGATTGACGCTTTTCATCAATTGCCGCTTGGCGTAGAGCGTAAGATACGTCTAGACCAGAATCACGCATATTTAGACCTTGGTTTAGGCCTTGAGCACCACAACCAACAATTACGATTTTCTTACCTTCAAGGTATTCAGCTTCTGTCGCGAATTCTTCACGATCCATAAAGCGGCAACGACCTAATTGGTCTAGTTGTTCACGAAGGTTTAATGTATTGAAATAGTTAGCCATTCTAGGGCACTCCTTTAAAAATAAGTCCGTAAGGTCGATATCTTTCTATCGAATGACTTCATACTAAAACAGACACTCCGTTGCTGAAAGTGATATATTCACAATTAGTTATTGCAATAAATGCAACATGGAAACGATCGCAGAACATGAACATAAAATCTCTACAATTATTTATACATTTATGCGACAGCAAGAGTTTCAGCAAAACCGCTGCTGCTATGCACGTCAGTCCTTCAGCGCTGAGCCGTCAGATACAAAAGCTTGAAGAGGAAACAGGACAAGAACTGCTAATCAGAGACAACCGCAGTGTTGATCTTACCCCAGCAGGAAAACACCTATTGCCTGTAGCATTGAGCATCGTGGGAGAGTGGCAGCAATATAACCTTCACCTGAAGGGCGGAGAGCAAGAACTTAAAGGTGAGATCCGTATATTTTGTTCAGTAACGGCTAGCTACAGTCACCTACCTGAACTCATAACCGAATTTAGGGCTATTCATCCGTATATTGAATTTAAGCTCTCTACTGGTGATCCAGCTCAATCCATCGACAAGATCTTAAACGATGAAGCGGATATCGCGATTTCAGCAAAGCCAGACATCCTTCCTTCAAGGTTAGAATTCGAAACCATCAGCGATATTCCACTGTCAGTCATCATTCCATCTGGTGTGAGTAGCTTTAGCCAACAACTGCAATCCGATAAGCCAAACTGGAATGAAGTGCCCTTTATCATCCCAGAAGCAGGAACAGCGCGTGAACGAGCCAATGCATGGTTTAAAAAGATGAAGATAAAACCCAACATATACGCGCAAGTTTCTGGCCATGAGGCGATTGTAAGTATGGTGGCACTAGGATGTGGAGTTGGCATCGCACCTGATGTGGTCATAAACAACAGTCCAGTAAGAGATAAAGTTAGCCGCTTAAAGATAGAACCTATCAAGCCATTTGAGTTAGGCGTATGTTGTAAGCGAGCACAGCTAGATAACCATCTAATTCGAGCGTTCTGGCAAGTTGCAGAAGGGAAATATTTAGCGGACTAGTCGTCATTGTTTTAAATACAAAAAAGGGAAGAGCACGTCAGTGCCCTTCCCCTTTTATTTATGTATATCGCAGATAAGAAAAAAGCCCGCTGATTTCTCAGCGGGCTTTCTAATGGTGGTGGAGGGATAGGGATTTGAACCCTAGAACCGCTATTAACGGTTGCCGGTTTTCAAGACCGGTGCTTTCGACCACTCAGCCATCCCTCCAAAAAATTGTCATCAACAGATTAGTACACTGTAGATGTTGTTACATGTATACACAGGTAACGATATTTAAAGCCTGGCGATGTCCTACTCTCACATGGGGAAGCCCCACACTACCATCGGCGCTATTGTGTTTCACTTCTGAGTTCGGCATGGAATCAGGTGGGTCCA
>NZ_VTXG01000021.1:0-77340 GCF_013114515.1 Vibrio sp. AIC-3
TCGCAAGCTTTTTGAAGTCAGTGTTATTAAGGCTATCCATGGCTAAATTTCACAATAATTCATCAATCTTAATTAGATCACATTTTTACTTTAATTGGTATTAGTTCGCTAACTGATTAATTAGAAAGCTTAGCCTCGACTTGCCCAAGTGCGCGTTGGTACATAAACCAAGCACATGTACCGGCAAGTACATTACCTACCATGGCTCCCCAGAATAGACCTTCAATGCCAGCAAACTGCGAGCCAACCCATAGGCAAGGTAAGAAGAAAGCGAACAGGCGCAGTGCTGATATCGTTAAGGCAGTATAAGACTTACCAAGCGCATTCGAGATAGAAACCATCAGCATACAGATACCCAACGGCCCTAAACTGATAGGAACGATAAGTAAGTGGTAGTTCAAAATGGTCGAGACTTCGTCTTCGCTGGTCATGAGATTTGCCAACCCGCCAGAGAACACCCAAGTTACCAGTGCGATCACCAATTGGAATCCTAATACAAACATCACGGCAATCTTCACAAGACTACGTATGTTCCCTAGGTTCTTTTCTCCCAACATTCGGCCAATCATAGGTGGCATCGACATAGTCAGAGCAAGCACTGCAACAATCGAAAAGAACTCAAAACGTGAACCTAGCGCCCAAGCTGCAACGGCTGCTGTGCCGTAGCCTGCAAGCAGTTTGGTGGCGAGCATCGAAGAGACTGGTGGCAGTAGCTGACTGATCATCGCAGGCCCCATGATGTTTCCTATAGAACGAATACTCTTGCCGATATCAAGATCGTGCCAGTCGAATGTCATCCAATGCTTCTTAGTTACCTTAGGAGCAACGATAAAGATACCCGCACCGAACGCCAAGATGGTCGCAATCGCGGCTCCGTTGATGCCCATGTCGAGCGTGAATATGAAAATCGGGTCCAATATCAAGTTGATGATGCTGGTCGCGATCATCATCGAACCGGGCAGCATGGTATTACCATTGGCACGACACACACTGTAGAAAAAGTAGAGCAGTGCGCCTGTCCAAGAGCTTACCAGCCAATAGATCCAGTAATAATCAATGATCGGCAGTACCGTCGGTGGTGCATCGAGGAGTTGTAAAATAGGACCACGCAACAGATAGATGATGACCGAGAACAGCGCGACACTCACACTGCCCATCGCAACGACTAATCCGCCGAGCTGTTTGGCATAGCGTATCTCGTTAGCCCCAATAGCTCTCGCGATCACAGCCGTTGTCGCGATGCCTAGTCCGACTTGAATCCCGATAATGATCATTTGAATTGGTAGCGTGAAGCCTTGAACCGCGAGCGGCAGTACGCCTAACTGGCCAATAAAAGCACTGTCTACAAGTTGGAAGCTCATCAGGGAGAGCACCCCAAACAGCATTGGCCATGTCATTGTATAGAGTTGTCGGCCAAGAGAAGGCGAGGGAGTTGCGGTCGTAGAATTCATAACACTCTTATCAGTCTTGAAGGTAGGTTTGTCGTAGTGACAATCCACTCAATGAAGAATTGCGTAAAGGATAACGTAACGTTAGCTCGATACCAATAAATGTCATTAAATCTATCGATATTACCTTTGCACAGTTTCATCGGTATGTGAGCATTGTGCAATGCAACTTTATGCGTTCGCTTATTGAAATTTAAGGTGTCGTATCTTGTTTCTGAGTTTTATATTAGCGGATTGGGTCTAAAGGTTTTCCATTCGACTATTTCTAATGTTTCGCTTTATCCCGATAACTTGGTGGCGTGACTCCAACCCAACCTTTGAATGCACGATTGAAATTACTCAAGTCGCTGTAACCCACTTGCCAACTGATGTCTTGAACAGAAAGGTTGGTCTCTTCAAGTAGCTGTTTTGCTTTAGCTTCCCGAACTTGTTCTTTGGCTTGTTTAAAGAGAATGTTTTTGCTCTTCAGGTTTCTCTGCAGCGTTCGTTTTGTCATGCCGAGCATGGTCGCAAACCACTCAATATTGAACCAAGGTAGAGTCGCATAGGTGTCTATTAATATCTCGACAGCGTGATGCCAATCTTGGGTACTATTTCGTTCTGAAATGGCACGATAATCATCGGGCAGCGGAATCGAGAACGCACCGTATTGCTCTTCAAACTGAATATCAGAATCAAAGAAATGCTTAGGTAATTTACGTGCGCTGTTGTGCTTAGAGACCAACTTGGCGTGTGATGGTTGCCAGCGACTGTCAATGAACTTACGGCATAGGCTAATCACGGTCAGGGCGCGAAACCATTCTGCTTGTTCAAAACCTGAGGTCGATGGGTGATAGCAACTTCGATGACACAGCCACCACAATCCATCGCTTTTTTCCGTCCATATGGTGACGTGATTACTTAAGGTCGATATTTCAGTAATCAAGCAGCGTACCGCTTGCTCGAGAGAAGTGCATTGTTCAATTTTTCGGTCTAGCTCAGGTGACAATTGCTCTAGAGAGGCCTTACGTCCAACCTCAATCCCTATCGAATAGCCAAACTTACGCTCAAGGCCATGAATGAAGCGAATCACGTCTTGTGTAGGAAGCCATTGATTGGATTGTGTCAGTTCAATGGGTAGACCGCACGCAACGGCGACGGTGCGCCAATCCAGTCTATGTTTGTCACAATACTGAATATATGGAGCAATGTTACTGGTCGAAGTGAGCAGTATGCTGGTGGTGTTCGATGATGCTTTCATTGTTTTGTGCCTACCATTAAATGTCATCAAGTGACCTAATTAAGTGTAGCGCATCTCCCTATACTTTTCCTAACCCAAACAGGAGAACAATTATGAAACTTAAACACATTGCCGTTCTAGTATCGTTAGCGACCCCATCATCATTTGCTCTTGCAGCAAACCCAGTTGAAGAAGCTCTGAAAGTTGAAGGTGCTCAAGTTACCTTGACCGTGAAAGAGGCGAGCACAGCATTTACCCCAAGTTTTACTGACTCAGCTCGTGAGTTATTCAATAACTTTCATTGGCAGATGGGCGGCGACCACAGCGTTTACTACAACATGCACATGAGTGAGTTTCTACCAACGGCACTGGCGGCTCCAAACGAAGAGTACAAGCCTTTAGTCAAAAATATCGACCCACGACTCGCTGCACTGAAAGTTGATACTGAAAGCAAAGGTCAGTTGACAATGGATGAGTACTTGGCGGATGAACAGTTCCGTACCCAAGGCTTTATGTTGATTCACAAAGGGGAGATCGTTTACGAAGCTTACCCAGGTATGAAGCCGACAGATACGCACGTTTGGGCATCTACAGCAAAAACGACGGTTGGCACAGTGATCGCAATGTTAGTGGAAGAGGGCAAAGTCGACCCTGAAAAAGAGATCGCTGAGTATGTTTCTGAATTGAAAGGAACGAACTGGGATGGCATCACAGTACACCAAGTTCTGAACATGTCGACCGCGCTAGACAATGAAGAGACATTAGAGTCTATCTTGAACCCAGACTCTGATGTGGTGCGTTTCTTTGCGGCATCGTTTAACTCACCTCGTGCAAAAACGGGTGAAATGGAAACTTGGATGGAAGTGGCTCAAGGTGCACAGAAACTGGAAGGTGAAAAAGCCGGTGACCATTTCCGTTACGCATCTATCAACACCATGGTGCTGACTAAGTTAGTTGAAAACGTTGAGAACAAAACTTGGACTCAAGTATTCGAAGATCGTGTTTGGTCAAAAGTGCACGCACGTCAACCAATGCAATTCAACTTGACGCCAGATGGCATGGCGATCGCGGTTGGCTTGGTTTCATCAACGGTAGAAGACATGGCTCGCTGGGGAACACTATTTACACCTAGCTGGAAAGCGGTGGCTGATGAGCCAGTGGTGTCACAAGCTGTGATTGATCGTATCCGCAACGGCGGTGATCCAAAAGCATTCGTAGGTACTAGCAAAGAGAGCAGTTCACTGCACGCATACAACGAAAAAGCAGACTACAACGCATACCAATTTGATTTCATTTTCAATGACGGTGCAATGTCGAAAAGTGGCAACCTAGGCCAATTTATTTACATCGATCCTGCACGTGACTTTGTGGGTGTGATGTTCTCAACCAACCCATACCACTCAGGTTTTGGTGAGAATAAAGGCCCTGCACTAATGCGTTCGGCAGCAAAACTACTTGCTGACAAGTAATCTATTTATTACCTAACAGGATGTTCCAGGCTTCAAGGAGGAAGCAAACGACTTTCGAGAGATATAATGAAAAAGTTTGCTCTATTAATCCCGTTGAGTTTAGGTCTAGCCCTTCCTGCACATGCCGATTCAGATTCCGAACGTGTTATCGATCCTGCTGATGTCACTAAAGTTTATACTCAAGCTGCATTGATGCTGAATGGTAGTTCAGATATCCAATTTCAAGGGCAAGTTTCTGGCGGTTTAGAAAACGGTCAGCAGTTTGCCCTACTGACCGAAGGGACGTTTGTCGATGAAAGCAACACAGCGCTTCGCGATCCAGACAAATTCGGTACAGAGTACAGCAACTCTAGAATTCAGTACTTCCACGTCTTTGAAACGGGGACGAAAGCTACGCCTAAAGTGGGTCTTTCATTAGATTATATTAATACGCGCAACAGTATTAAAAATGACTTATTGTCGGTTGGCGGTGTTGTTGCGATTAATCCAGCTTATACCGGTGGATTCCTGGTATTTCCAAGAGCAGGACTGATGACTGGTAGTATGGAAATCCCTGGCGTCACTTCATCTAAAGATGATTTAACGGGGTACTCGCTTGGTTTGATTACCGCGAAGCATCTCGGTGACTCTGGCGCTTATGTGTCTTTGGTTCCTGAGTGGCAAGATCTTTCTGGTGATGATATCGACATGCAAAACTTCTCATTTAAAACATCGTTAAATGTGCCGATGAACACTGCAAGAACTTGGTGGTTGAATACGCGCTATGACATTACCAAAGCGGATGTTGATGTGAAAGGTGTGTCAATGCCGAATGGTTGGCAAACCGAAGCTTGGGTTGGTGTGAGATACTACTTCTAGCGCTCTAGCCAGCTAATTTGGAAAGAACCTAAAAAAGCCAGTCAACGCGACTGGCTTTTGTCGTTAAGGTACCGCGTGAAGCGTTACTTATTTACTTATTTACTTATTTACTAGCAACGTTACCTAGCTTCAACCACGTATCGATAACCGTATCTGGGTTTAGTGAAACAGAGCTGATGCCTTGTTCCATTAACCACTCGGCTAGGTCGTCATGGTCAGATGGGCCTTGGCCACAAATACCTACGTACTTACCCGCTTTCGCCGCTGCATCGATAGCCATTTTCAGCATCGCTTTAACTGCAGGATTGCGCTCGTCGAAGAGGTGTGCCACATCGCCTGAATCTCGATCTAGGCCAAGTGTCAGCTGTGTCATGTCGTTAGAACCGATAGAGAAGCCATCGAAGTACTTCAAGAACTCATCAGCCAATATCGCATTCGATGGTAGCTCACACATCATGATGACTTTCAGACCTTGGTCGCCACGACGCAGGTTAAATTTAGCCAGAATGTCGATAACCGATGCCGCTTCGCTTGGAGTACGAACGAATGGGATCATGATTTCAACGTTCTTAAGGCCCATTTCGTTGCGAACGCGTTTGATCGCTTGAGTTTCTAGCTCGAAACAGTCTTCGAATACTGGTGAGATGTAACGAGATGCACCACGGAAGCCAAGCATTGGGTTCTCTTCATGCGGTTCAAACGTTTTACCGCCGACTAGGTTGCTGTACTCGTTCGACTTAAAGTCAGACATACGTACGATCACACGCTTAGGCCAGAATGCAGAAGCGATAGTCGCGATGCCTTCTGTTAATTTGCTTACGTAGAAATCGATAGGATCTTTGTAGCCACGAATACGTTCGTTGATTTCCGCTTTTAGCTCATCCGTTTGTGCATCGAAGTTAAGCAGCGCTTTAGGGTGAATACCGATCATCTTGTTGATGATGAATTCTAGACGAGCAAGGCCAACACCTTCGTTCGGGATTTGTGCAAAGTCGAAGGCACGATCTGGGTTACCCACGTTCATCATTACTTTGGTTGGTAGCATTGGTAGCTCATCAACCTCAGAACGTTTGATTTCAAAATCGAGTTCGCCGTTGTAAACGTAGCCTGTTTCGCCTTCTGAACATGACACTGTCACGGTATCGCCATCGTTTAGGCTGCTTGTTGCTGTACCACAACCAACAATCGCTGGGATACCAAGCTCGCGAGCAATGATCGCAGCGTGACAAGTACGGCCACCACGGTTAGTCACAATCGCAGACGCTTTCTTCATCACAGGTTCCCAGTCTGGGTCTGTCATGTCAGTTACCAGCACGTCGCCTTCTTGAACCAGTGACATTTGGTCTAGAGAATCAACCAAGCGAACAGGGCCAGAGCCGATACGCTGACCGATAGCGCGGCCTTCAACCAAGACATCCGCCTTATTGTTTAGCTCGTAACGCTCGATAACGTTTTGATCGCTTTGAGAACATACGGTTTCTGGGCGAGCCTGAACGATGTAAAGCTTGCCGTCGATGCCATCTTTCGCCCACTCAATGTCCATTGGACGTTGGTAGTGCTTCTCGATGATCATCGCTTGTTTTGCTAGCTCTTTGATCTCTTCATCGTTGAGTGAGAACTCGTTACGCTCTTGAGTGTCGGTGTCGATGATATCGACTTGCTTGCCGATTTCTTGATTGGTCGAGTAGATCATCTTGATCAACTTAGAACCAAACGTCTTTTTAACGATTGGGTAGTGACCCGCTTCTAACATTGGCTTGTGAACGTAGAACTCGTCTGGGTTCACTGCGCCCTGTACAACCATTTCACCCAAGCCCCAAGAAGAGGTGATGAATACCACTTGGTCGAAGCCAGACTCAGTATCAAGCGTGAACATCACACCTGAAGAGGCTTTGTCTGAGCGAACCATGCGCTGGATACCCGCAGACAATGAAATGCCACGGTGGTCAAAGCCTTGGTGTACACGGTAAGAGATAGCGCGGTCGTTAAACAGTGACGCGTAAACGTGCTTGGTTGCTTCGAGTACCGCGTCGATGCCTTTCACGTTAAGGAAGGTTTCTTGCTGGCCTGCGAATGAAGCATCTGGAAGGTCTTCTGCGGTTGCAGATGAACGCACAGCTACAGACAATTCTTCGTTGTCTTCGATTAGCTCGCGGTAGTTATCACGGATGTCTTGCTCTAGTGATTCTGGGAAGGGTGCATCTAGAACCCATTGTCGAATCGTTGCACCTGTCTTACGCAGGGCGTCAACGTCTTCAACATCAAGTTCATCAAGTAGTTGGTGAATGCGCTCATCAAGACCTTTGTAATCAAGAAAGTCGTTAAACGCATAAGAGGTGGTAGCAAAACCATTAGGTACAGAAACACCAGCATTGGACAGGTTAGAAACCATCTCGCCCAGTGAGGCGTTCTTACCGCCGACTTTGTCGACATCTTCCATGGATAGGCCATTGAACCATAGGGTATTATTTTGCATTTATTTCTCCAGAAACATAGCAAGCATTGTAGGGATTTAAAGGCAAACGATTACGTGTCAGTTTAAAAAAATGTAAATTATTTTCTAAAGCTGTGGGGGACGTAATAGTCAGCAGGGTTTTATTATCTATATTATGGTTACCATCCTACTCAAAATAATTTTAAACATTAAATAAAAAATGCAAATTGATATTCAAAGTCGTGATGTATTCTATGTTTCTGATGGAACGGCCATAACATGTGAGACTTTAGGGCATGTTGTTCTAGGTCAATTCCCTTTTAAAGCCAATGAAAAAACCTTTCCGTTTGTGGAAAGTGAGGACAAACTTTCTGATTTATTAAAAGAGATTGAAATTTCGTATCGTGATACCGGATTAGAACCGCTAGTGTTCTTTTCGATTGTGATACCTGATATCAAAACCAAATTGCTAGAAGCGCCCGCGCACTGTTATGACGTGTTAGAGAGCATCGTGCAGAAAGTACAGGATGACATTCAGATGGCGCCTGTTCCTAAGTTGCAGCGCTCACGCAGTGTAAACAAGGACTCGGTGAAGTATTTCGACCGTATTGCTGCGATTGAGTACACGCTCGCGCATGATGATGGCATCACGCTAAAAGGGCTGGAAGAAGCCGACATCATCTTGTTGGGTGTTTCTCGAAGTGGCAAAACACCAACAAGTTTGTATATGGCGATGCAGTTTGGCTTACGCGTAGCAAACTACCCATTTATCCACGATGACTTGGCACGCTTAAAGCTGTTGCCAGAGTTTGAGATTTACCGACATAAGCTGTTTGGTTTGACCATTGATGCAGAAAGGCTCACTGAAATTCGTGAGAACCGCTTAGCAGGCAGCGAATACGCCAGTGACTCACAATGTTTGTATGAATTGCAAACGGTAGAGGCGATGTTCCGTCGAGAAGCGATACCTTACATCAACACCTCTTCACTATCGGTTGAAGAAATTTCGACACGAATCTTGGAGCGAACAGGTTTGAGAAGGCGTCTGCTGTAAGACAAAGCCTTAGAGAAATAGAATGGCCAGATAAAAGAAAATCGAAGCTCGCAGTTTACACCTGAGAGCTTCGATTTTTTGTTTGTGCTCGTTGTAGTCGCTTGCGAGTCAGAGCTTGTTTTCTTAATCGAGATAGCTTTCTAGCGGAGTAAAGACAGCTTTAGCGTTTCACTTTTCTTTTCTAACCAGCGTTCAAGTGCTGGTGGCCATGTGATGTTTGGTTCTACGCAAAAGCCACGAAGCATCGAGAAATACACCGCTTGATCGACTAGAGGCAGTGATGACTCACCATTCTCTAGATCCAGTAAGAGTTCGGCATCTTTCAGTAATGGGTTAATCAGTTGAACGAACTGAGGCGTCTTTTCTAACAGTTCTTCAAAGTTAAAACCTTCGGTCTCTTTACTGGCACGCCAAGCTTCTTTGGCTCCAGCAGAGCGATATTCAGCCAAGTCGAGGTTCCACCAACGTGGGCGTCCAATCTGTTGAGTAAGAGGGAATGCGCGAGTTTGGAACACAGTCACTTGCTCAGATGGCACACGCTGCTCATCGCTTGATTTCAAGTCCATGAAGTACGCGATGATATCTAGGCTCTCTGCCATGATAGAGCCATCGTCTTTTTGTAAGACGGGTACCATCTTTTTACCGATCAGATCGATAAGGGTTTGGGCATCATCATAATCGACAGAAATAAGCTCAATATTCAAGCCTAGCGATTGAGCAATGTAGGAGACTCTTGCACAGAAAGGGCAGTGATCGTAAATGTAAAGCTTCATAGCTTCCCTCATTCGGGTCATTCTTAGTATAAGATGATGCTAATGTACCAGAAACTTTCGCAGACAATAAGCCTTTGTTAACAAGAACTATTCACTGCGATTAAGCGCACGGGAATATCAAGAGAACGATGAGAATAAGCACCTAGTGTAGAAACTCGTTGCCTAATTCTATTGTCAGTTGAGTGCGGTTTTATTGTAACGAGTAAGCTAATGAGAAAGCTAGTGGGTAAATGACGGGCATAAAAAAGGCTCTGGCTGCTTACTCTAATGCAGAAGAGTGAAGTCAGCCAAAGCCTCAATTTTGTTACCTTTAGTAGAGTGACTACTAAAAGGGCAGAGTGGTTAAACTATGCTTTTTTAAGATCTTGCGCTGGGTAAGTAAGCGTCATTGCGCCTTCTACCGTTGTAACGTGAACGTAGCCGCCACCAGCACTTAGGCCTGTTACTACCATTTCACCTAGTTCAACACCTTTTGTTGCTACAACGCGATCATCAACTGAAAACACTTTACACACCTTCAATAAATTAAATAAATACGATAGATATCGAACGCGGATTTAAACAGATGGGACCTCAATCAACTAATCCGGTTATTTGTCGTAAAGATTAAATTCAGTTATGTATAAATAATTATGTATTAAAAATCAGTTTGTTAACTTACGCTGTGACGTTATTTATCCGCTGGATACACTACACCAACTTGTTGGCGCATCTCTGTAATTAACTTCGCAACCGTTAAAGCGCGCAGTTGGGCCTGCGCTTGTGTTGCGTTGTCGCCAGCAATGCAGCTAGCAAAGGCCTGCGCTTCGTAACTCATGGAGTTTTCGCTTTGTGCTTGAGTAAGGTTTTCTACCGTGCCATCGCGGTAGCGGATCTTAACGTCAGTACATTCAGCGATGTGATCGATGATGATCGCCCCTAATTCACCTTGGATCTCGCTTGGCGCATAAGAGTCGCTGACTTTGGAGTGCGCAAGGGTCACATCAAACTCAGGGTATTGGAAGATCGCACAGCCATGAGCATCGACACCTGAATCAAGTAGCTTTGCAGAAGCCTGTGCGTTTTCAGGTTTGCCAAATAGCGCGACTGTCGCGGCAACACAGTAAAAGCCAATATCGACCAATGAGCCGTTAGAAAAAGCTGGGTTGAAGGTATTTGGGTTCTCGCCGTTTAGGTATTTTTGGTAGCGCGATGAATACTGGCAGTAGTTGATGTGTGCTTTATGTACCTTGCCAATCTTTTCTAACCCAAGTTGAACTTGCTTAAAGTTCGGTAGGAATTGAGATTTATACGCCTCAAACAGCACCACACCGTTTTTCTCAGCGACTTCGAACATGCGTGTTGCTTCATCAATATTTGATGCAACCGGCTTTTCACAGATAACATGCTTGCCGTGTTCCATCATGAAGATAGATTGCTCGCAATGCAGTGAGTTAGGGGAAGCGATGTACACGGCTTCTACAGTGTTGTCATTGGCCAATGCGTCGAGTGAGTCATACGTGGTTTCCACGTCAAATTCTTGGGCGAACTGTGCCGCGCTGTCTAGATTTCGAGAGTAAACCGCAGCAAGTTGCATCGATTGAAATTCGTGCGCAGCTTGAACAAACTTTTGTGTAATCCAATTGGTTCCAATTACAGCAAACTTAATCATATAGGTATCCAGTCGTTAGTATATTGATTCTGCAGAGATAGTAGCACTCAACGGCTGGCAATGTGCCTGAGATTTACGGAACAATTTCCCTAAACATAGTGCCTAATATTAATGTTCAGCCTTCACAGAGCGTCTGAGTTGACCAGTGTAACGGTGCACAACTAAGCCATTTTTGCTAAGGTGTTATTGAATTCAAACAAGGTGATGATATGCAAATCCGGACGGCCAAGGTAACCGATATTAACGCGATCTTAGCGCTCTCTGAGCAGATAAACCGTCAACATCATCTTGGTGCGCCTATGGTATTTGCACCAGCGTCACAAGGCTTGGCCGACAGTGAAGAGTATTGGTTAGGTTTGATGCTTGACCCACTTGGCGCTTTCTTGGTTGCAGTAGACGACAAGCAAGTCGTTGGCTTTTTAGCGGGTAAGGTAACGCAGAACAAAGGCGTCAGTTTTATTCAGCCGCACAAGGTGGCAAGGGTCAATACGATTGTGGTGAACGATCAGGTTCAGAGCAAAGGTGCTGGTCGAGCGTTAATGAAGTCTTTTAATCAATGGGCGCAGGCGAGAGGAGCGATAGAACTTAGGTTGGAGGTAATGGAGTTTAACCAACAAGCTCAGGGTTTCTATGAGTCGTTAGGAATGGAAACTCAGTCACGAACCATGTCCATGCGTTTTGAGGAGATCTAAAGGTGCGTCTGTTTCTGCCTTTATCACTGTGTTTACTGTTTGTGGCTTCGAACGCGAATGCTGAGCAAGTCGTGGTCGAGAAAATAGTCTCTGACGCGACCGCTATCGAAACCATCGTATTCGAGTCTGCACCGGCTCATTCTCAACGTGTCTCAACGTCTTCATCTAACTCAACCTCTTCCACGAGCTCAAACTCCGAGCATGTGATTATTGTGGATGATGTTCTTAACAGTAGCCCTGATGAAAAGGTAGCTCAGTTTTCTCAAGGGTCATCGAAACGTCCACCTCAAAGTTCCTCTCGACAGTTTTACAACGTACCGGATAGCGCATCTGAGATAGATTCGCTGTCGCAAGTGGTTACGTTAGTTAAAGTCGATAAATCGAAACGTAGGATGTATCTGCTAAAAGGTGAAGAGGTGATTCAGGAGTTTCGTATTGCGCTAGGCAAACAACCGAAAGGGCATAAACGCTTTGAAGGGGACAACCGAACGCCGGAAGGGGAATACCAGCTCGATTATGTGATGGAAGAGTCGGACTTTTATCGCTCAGTACATATTAACTATCCGCAACCTTCGGATATGCAATGGGCAGAGCAAAATGATGTAGATCCTGGAGGAAACATCAAAATCCATGGCATCAAAAACGGCGAGCGTCGTTCGCCGAGCTTTATTCAAAGTTTTGATTGGACGGATGGCTGTATCGCGTTAACCAATCAAGATATGGATGAGTTTCTCCAACTTGTAAAAATGGGTACCCCTATCCATATCGAATGGTAGTCATTGGTACCCAGTTTTCTTAATCACTTTCCGCAGTCAATTAGCGCAATCAATTAGCGCAATCAATTCGCGAAACCAATTCGCGAAACCAATTCGCGAAACCAATTCGTAAAAGCAACGTCCAAAATTAAACGCTAAAGCCGTTACAGTAAGACTCGACCTGCACTGAATATTGCAATCACAATCAGCAATGCAATGGTGACTGGCTTAAACTTCGCTCCACCAAATCTTTCGAACAGTTTAGAACCCACATAACCGCCAAACATGCTGCTTGGTAGAAGCGCGAGAGTCAGCCAAACTACATCGCGGTCGACTAACCCAGCGATAGATGCCGAAACAAACGCAGTGGAATCAGCCAATACAAAGAAGGCTATCAGGCCTGCTCTGGCAATGTGCGGAGCGACTGGGCTTGCTAATGCATGAGTGCCAATTGGAGGCCCTGACATCGAAGCCGCGCCGTTCATTACACCCGCAAGGCTTCCTAGAATATAGGGAGTAAATCTAGGTTCGCTTTTGTAATGGAAACCTTTGTAGATCATAAGTGCAGACGCAAAAATGAAGGCACTGATGATCAAGATGATCGTGTCTTGGCTAACGGATTTAAGCAGAAGTAAGCCGACTGGTGTGAAGGCAAAACAAGGGATAAATACCTTTAAAACCCAGCGCCAGTTAACATGCTTTCGAACTTTAGGCAGTAATTGAACATTGCCTAGGAGATCGATCAACATGAAGACGGGAACCAGTTCGATAACAGGCTCGAATAACGCACTTAATGGCAATGCCACTAAGGTGAAACCGAAACCTGAGAAGCCACGAACAATAGCGGCGAAAATGAAGATTGCACCCAAAATTGGGAAGGTTGGACTAAAAATGAGATCCATAAATTAAGTAACCAATGAAGCTGTCTGTATAGAGCGAGCTAATGAAACCAAGTGAGTAGCGGAATGTACTCCTACTCACTTGTGTTTGCTACCTAATTTTAAGGTTTCCCGAGAGTTAATTTTAAAGTCTCTCGGGGTTGTTTTTGCGGTATTTGTTTGGTCAATTTATAGAGGTAAATTGATTCGGAAAATCAGTGAATACGGCATCTACTTTTGAGATGAATTTGAAGTGAGACGGATCGTTTACTGTGTAGCACCAAGTTTGAATGTTTGCTTCACTCAGTGTATCAAGATCGCTCTGATTCACATGCTCGTAGTTCATGTGACAACTGAACACTTTAACCTCGTCAATCAACATCAAGTCGGCTTGAGTCAGTTGCTCGGTGATCAGACCTACGCGGTATCTCGGCAGGTGACGAGCCATTTCAGAAACGACTTGATGGCTGAAACTTGAAAGCAGCACTCTGTCGGTGTCTAGATTTGAACGAATCAACTCGGTATGCAGCAAATCAACGACATGAGGCGCTTGATGTCGACTGTCGACTTTGATCTCTAAGTTCACGCTGAGATCATGCTGTTCAGCAAGCGCGAGCAACTCTTCCAACGTCAATATTCTTTCACCAGCGAACTGCTCAGACTTCCAACTGCCAAAATCGAGCTGACGCAGTTCTGCAAGGGTGTGTTCGTCGACACGACCCTTGCCATCGCTGCAGCGCTCAAGGGTGTGGTCGTGACAAACCACAAGTTGATCATCCTGAGTTGGCTGAATATCTACTTCAATCCATTTCAAGCCGAGTTTAGCGGCTTGTTCAATGCTTGCTTTGGTATTTTCTGGGTGAGTACCTGCTACACCCCGATGACCTACGATGATAGACGACATAATTAATCCTTCTTAAAGACGCACCGTAAAAACGCATTAAATATCAGTGTACTCGATTAATCGAGAGCCGTCGTTATGCTTGTCGTCTCTTCGCGTGACTCTTGTGAAGTAAAGTTATTCGGCTGAATACGCTTCCCACGACTGTCAAAAATATGCAGGTTGGATTTATTAATGCTTACTCCGAGCGGCAGTACTTGGCATAGTGTCGTTTCTGGCGTGACGGCGATAAAGGGTTGGTCGTTCACCAGGCCATGAACCAATTGATTCGGCCCCAATGGCTCAACCACACTGATACGCAGTTCGAGAGGCAAGGTGTTCATTTTTAATTCGGCACAAACCTCAGAGTGTTCTGGGCGAATACCAAGTGTGATGGCTGTATTTTTTACGTGGGCGTATTCGGGCAAGTACATTTGTTGGTCGCCAATCTCAAGGTAGCCGTCGTCGAGTGTTGCTGGTAAGAAATTCATCGCTGGGCTGCCAATAAAGCTTGCCACAAAGGTGCTGGCAGGCTGGTGGTAGACTTCTCTTGGTGTGCCGACTTGTTCTATTTGGCCTTTGTTGAGAACCACGATTCTATCTGCCAGTGTCATGGCTTCGACTTGGTCATGAGTCACGTAAACACTGGTTACGCCTAGCTCGCGTTGTAGCTTTTTGATTTCTAACCTCATGTGAGCGCGCAATGAGGCATCTAGGTTAGACAAAGGCTCGTCAAACAGGAACAGTTGAGGGTCGCGTACAATCGCTCGTCCCATAGCAACGCGCTGGCGCTGACCACCCGAAAGCTTGGCTGGCTTGCGATCTAGGTATTCTTCGATCTTTAGTGTCTTGGCGACTTTCTCAATCTTCTCTTCAATTACGTGTTGGCTGACACCTCGGTTCTTTAAACCATAAGCGAGGTTTTTGTATACCGTCATGTGAGGGTAGAGTGCGTAATTTTGAAAGACCATTGCGATATCTCGTTGAGCTGGCTTTTCGTTATCAACACGGCGGCCACTTAAGTGAATCTCTCCGCCAGAGATACTGTCCAGCCCCGCTATTGAACGTAGGATAGAAGACTTGCCGCAACCCGATGGGCCAACCAACACAAGAAATTCACCCTTTTCGATATCAAGCGAGACATCTTTCACTGCACGATGACCGTTCTCATAAGTCTTTACCAAGTTTTTGATGCCTAACATGGTAGGTGCTTTGTGCGTATGGTTGTGAGTGGCTTGGGTGTGCCCTAACGTTTGTTTTAACTTTGGCATCGGGGTGTCCTCTGTATTTTTGTGGATAGCTTGGTGAGAATGCAGGTGAGACATCTTGTACTCAGCGAGTGATTGAATGCGGTTATCGTTCATTTGATTTTTGTCGTTATTATTTTTCACTTTCTACTAGCCCTTTTACAAACCAACGTTGAAATACAACCACCACTAAAACGGGTGGCAACATAGCTAAAATCACCATGGCAAAAACATAGTCGTAGCGCGGTAAACTGGTTTCATTGATGTTGTTGAGTACTTGTTTGATGCCCATCACGATGGTGTTGTAGCCTTCGTCCGTGGTCATCATGATTGGCCACAGATATTGGTTCCAACCCACCACAAACATGATGATGAAGATTGCGGCAATCATGGTTTTAGACAGTGGCAATAAGATGTCGACAAAGAATCGAAATGGACCTGCGTTATCTAGCTGAGCGGCTTCTAACAATTCATCGGGGATGGTTTTGAAGAACTGCCTAAAAAAGAACGTCGCGGTGGCTGAGGCGATCAAAGGCAGAATTAAACCTGTGTAGCTATTAAGAAGCCCAAGCCCAGCGACAACCTCATAGGAAGGGATAATGCGCACTTCTAATGGCAGCAAAAGCGTCACGAAGATCAACCAGAACCAAGCTGTAGCATAAGGCAGTCTGAAGTAGACCAAAGCATACGCAGCCATCATCGAAATGATGATCTTACCGATCGCAAAACCTAGCCCCATGATCATCGAGTTGGCGATCATTTTGCTGGCGGTGACTTCGCCACTGAAGCCCATGCTTTTGTTCCAAGCTTCGCTATAAATGGCCGTAAAGTTATCGCCTGGTACCCATTGCAGGCCTTCGCTGACAATGGTGTTCGGGTTATGCGTCGAGCTGGCGAAGATTAGCCAGATAGGGACCAACATGAACAGCATCCCAGCAATTAGAATTAGGTGGTCATAGACCTTATTACTTTTCATAAATAACTCCTGTCGCGTTAAAACCTAGCTGTGGTGGGCTAGTAGTGAACACGCTTTTCTACAACGCGAAACTGGATAAATGTAAGAGTGAGCACTAATAGCAACAACACAACTGACTGCGCAGAGCTGCCGCCTAAATCTGCGCCAACAAACCCGTCTCGATACACCTTGTACACCAACGACGTTGTGCCGCCACCCGGGCCGCCATTGGTCATGGTGTCGATCACGCCAAAGGTTTCAAAGAACGAGTAGGTGAGGTTGATGACCAGAAGAAAGAAGCCTGTAGGTGCGAGTAGCGGGAAAGTAATGGTCCAGAAACGTTTTGAGTCGCTGACGCAATCGAGCATCGCCGCTTCTTTTACGGCGTAAGAGATCGATTGAAGCCCAGCCAGAAAGTAGATGAAATTCACCGAAACCTGTTTCCAAACCGAAACCAAAATCAGAGCAAACGTGGCATCTAAAGGGTCGGTTTGGAAGCTAAAGTCCCAACCTATAACCGCAAATATCTCGGTAAACACGCCAATGTGTGGGTTAAACAAGAAAGCACCGATTACGCCTGCAATCGCAGGAGCAACCGCGTAAACCCAAGTAAGAGTGACCTTGTAAGCGCCTTGTCCGTGAATGATGTTGTCGGCTTTAACCGCGAGCAGCAGCGCTAAGGCAAGCGATAAGAAAGAGACCACGATTGCGAACATTAATGTGAAGCCAATCGAGTTCAGATACTCGCTCGATTCGAATAGCATCTGATAGTTTTCGAACCACACGAAGATGGAAGAGGTGCCCCAAGGGTCTTCTAGCATGAAGGACAGGTAAACAGCCTTTGCCGCAGGGTAGATAAAGAAAACCGCAATGATGAGTATCTGAGGCGCCAAAAATAGGTAAGGCAGCGGAGAGTGAAAGAATTGCTGACGTCGTTCCACAGGGTAATCCCCAAAAATTAGTGACTGTTATCACTGTTAGTTACGGTGAGCACTAGCGCTATAGCAAAGGAATGCATCCAGTTGAGTTGTAGTTTTTGGAGCAAGAAATGGCGCTAGTGAAGAATCTCCTCACTCCTTGCCATTACGTTTTTAATGACGTAGTGACAAGTGGTGAGGAGCAATGAACGGCTTTGGTTTGTTAAGCCTTTAGCTCAGTAATCTGCTTTGGTTAAAAAGCCAAATTAGTTCATCGTACGAGCGAAGCGTTTCAGCAGTTTGCTGCTCTCATCTTCGACTTTATCTAGGCTATTCTCGACGCTAGAGCGGTCAGCGAAGATATTGTCGAACTCACGATGCATCACTTCACGAATTTGAGGGTAGTAACCTAAGCGGTAGCCCTTAGTCCATTCGCCCGATTTTAGGCTTAGCTGCTTAACGCCCACTTCTGCATCTGGTTGTTCGTTGTAGTAGCCAGACTCTTTCGCTAGCTCATAGGCAGCCGTTGTTACAGGTACATAACCAGTGGTTTTGTGCCAGTAGACTTGAGTTTCAGGCTTAGTCAGGTAATCAAAGAACGCTGCGACACCTTTGTCTTGTTGTTGGTCATGGCCATTGAGTGCAAACAGAGCTGCGCCGCCAATGAAGGTTAAGCCTGCGTCTGGGTTAACCGATTTCCAGTATGGAAGGTATGTGGTGCCGAGTTCGAAAGGTACGCGGTTACGTAAGCCACCGAATGAGCCTGAAGAACCCATCCACATCGCCACTTCTTGGCGCTCGAAAGGGGTTTGGTTTGCATCCCAGTCGCTGCCGTAATACTTGTAGTAACCTAGATCTGACCACTCTTTCATCTTGCTAACGTGCATCATCATGTCTTTGGTGTTGAACATGATCTTAGTGGACAAGCCATCGTAGCCGTTGTTTTGATCTGCGACTGGCAGGTTGTGGCGAGACTTAAAGTTCTCGAACATGATCCACGGCGTCAGAGATTGAGAAAACGCGATGTGTCCTTCAGCCTTCAGTTTCTTAGCGACCACTTCTAGTTCTTCATAAGTTTTAGGCGCGTCTGCACCCACTTCCGCGAGAAGATCTTTGTTGTAGTAAAGAACCGGTGTCGAACTGTTGAAAGGCATACCAACCATCTTGCCTTGGTTGTCGGCATAGAAGTTACGAACGCCCGCTAGGTAGTCGTTTGAATTAAAGTTGTAACCCGACTCAACCAGAATATCCTGTACCGGTTTCGCGACGTCTTTCGCGTTCATGATGGTTGCTGCGCCTGCATCGAAGACTTGCAGAATATTGGGTGCTTCACCTGCTCGGTATGCCGCGATACCGGCTGTTAAGGTCTCTGTGTATGAACCTTTGTAGATTGGCGTGATCTCGTAATCATCTTGTGACGCATTAAAGTCGGTCGCAATTTTGTTTACTGTTTCTCCAAGCTGGCCGCCCATTGCGTGCCACCAAGTGACTTGAGTCGTTGCGAACGCTGGCATTGCCGCTGTCGCAGAAAGAACGCCTGCCAAAATTAGCTTATTCATCTTCTTTTCCTTTTGGATGAAATCGATGTAGAGGTATTGAATTAGAGTATTAACGAGACGGTAGGGGTGTCGTTTGAAGCTATCTTGAACAGGCCATATTTCACTTACGTGGCTAAACCGTTTCAGTGATATGAAAGATTCGTTTCGATTTTATTTAAGAGAAAAGTTATTGATGGTTTTGATGTTGAACATGTTCGGTTTTTAAGGCGTTTTATTGGACAACTGTTGTTCAATAAAAAAGCCTCTCGATGGAGAGGCTTAGAAGAAGGTTCGATGTGGATACAGATTTAGTGCGCGATGTCCAATTGGTTGTCTTTCACACCGTTAATGCGAAACCAACCCGCGATACTGAATCGCTCTGTGTTTGTCGGCAGAACCTCGTGTGGGAATTGTTCAGACAAGAATACCAACAGTCGACCAACCTTTGGTGGAATGGTCGCGATGTGGTTGTCTTTTAGATCGTAAACCACGAGCTCTCCTGCGTCTTCCTTAGACCATTCGTCATTCATGTAGAACACGGTGGTCAGGCGGCGGTTTTCATTGCCTTTGAAGCAGTCTAAGTGCTTCTGGTAAAAATCACCTTTTTCGTATTTCGCAAAGTGCGCTTCGTATTCGAACAGACCTAAAAAGAACGCTTGGTTTGCCTCTAAACGAATTTGTTCCATTTTGTCTAGGAACAGAGATGCTGGTTCGCCCATATCACGGCGTACCCACTGAATTTTGTCACTACGAATCGTTGCTTCTCGTGCTACGTCATCGTTACGGCCGATCCTAGCCTTTTTCCAGTTCTCTGGAATGCAATCCCTCAATGCCACCACTTCTTCGTGAGTTAAGAAGTCATCCCAAACAAAGTAACCTTGGGTAGAAAGAGCATCGATCAATTGGTTCATGTATAGCACTCAGACAATAAATTAGAGGCGCATATATAGTCCGAATAACTTAGGTCACCAAATCACATGTTTTGTCGTTACGATAAATGTCTTTCGTTTGCTCGTAGAAATAGAGAAGGGGTTCTTCAGAAAGGAAAGTGAGCCAGTATAAAAGGCTCACTTTCGTTTGATTATCGGCCGGTCGTTCCTGTCGCCAGTGCTTTGATTTTTACGACTTCGAATGGTCTGATGCCAGTATCTTTGCCGTTATTTAAAGCTGCGGTTCGGTTCAGCTGATTGACAGTTACATAAACATAACCATCAGGACCAAATGACATGCCATCAGGCCAAGTTTGGTTCTCTGACAGCGTCGCAATAATTCGGTACCCTTTTGGTGTGGACACACCAATTGCATTGTTCTCAATATCCGTAACATAAACGTTCTGAGCACTGTCTACAGTAATACCATCTGAATAAGGTTTGTCTGCGTATCTTTTAATATTGTCTGCGACAGTCTTTCCATCGTTATCGAACTCACTCGCTTTCACTCGATAAATAGTGCGTCCGTTGACAGCTCCGAAATAGACCCATTCGTAAGATGGATCGATCGTGATTGGGTTTAACGCAAAACCAGTTTTACTGTCGGCCTTCATAGATGGGTGGTTTTCTGCCACTCGAACCGCTTCTCCCGTCTTTAGGTCGACCGTTACAAAGGCTGGAATGGCTTCACTTTTTAGATCGTTCTGGGTCATATCAGCAATGATAATACGTTGTCTTTTTTGGTCTAGAGCAAAGTCTTGTAGGAAGCTTGTCGGTTTTAGAACAGAGGCGGGTATTTTTATCGTTTTTACTAATGCTTCATTGCGAGTATCCCAGCCCGTTATTGTATGAGTTGCCAGATCGAGAATCCACGCGACTCCGTTATCATCGGTACGAATGGCAATGACAGCCTTAAATTGAGAGTTTTCACCTTGTGCATATTTCATCGTCGGGTATGGCGTTTGATTTCCAGCCACGCTTAACTCGATGACTTTAGTCGTTGGATGATCGAGCGGATGAACGCTTAACAATAAACGCCCATCTGGTGTAACCGAAGGGTTACCTGGGCGTTCAGTCATGGTCGCGACCACGGTAGCTTGTTTTGGAGTGATCTTTGCCTCTGCATGTGCATAAGTAGACAAAATTGCGCTCGCTAGTACGGTGTAGATTATTGATTTTTTCATTTTCTTTCCCTTGATAATTTACGCAAATGTTACCAATGGGTTAACAATCATCAACAGCCTTGTATTTGTCACACTTTCAAAATAAATTTGATAATTAGCTTTAACCTATTCATATCAGTGCGTATTGAAAATCAGTTAAATTGAATTTAGTTCTTAAAAATCATAATGATGAAGGGGTTGTAATATTGTGATTACCTTTTTCGAGTAACAGGTTCATCTTTTTGTTATCAGTGTCAGTAATTTTGAACTCACAAAACCACATTTCGTTGATCTTTGCTATATTCTGGTTAGACCACTTGTTGCTGAACTGTTAATTTGTTCTGAACGGCAGGAATAACGAATAGGAATACGGTTTTGCAACTTCATACCATCAAAGGCTATATCCAAGACATGTATCTCGTAGAGTACCCTGACAGGTTGTTGTTACTTGATGGTGCGTGCCGAGCGGATATTCCCCACCTTAAAGTTTTCATTGAAGATGATCTTGGCCGTGAATTTAGCGACCTACACACAGTGGTTGTGACGCACATGCATCCAGATCACGCAGGAGCAGCACACAAACTCAGAAAGCTCACGAATTGTAATTTGGTTGCAGCAAATCGAGATAAGGATTGGTACCACGGCATCGATGGCATAGTGATGCATTTGACCGATTTGGCATTAGCACGGTGGATGGCGAACCGATTGGGCAAGCCCAAAGCAAACCTATGGTATTCAAGAAAGCTGAAGCCGGACTACAAGCTGTCGGATGGTGATAGCATTCCTGGCTTTGATGATTGGTTGGTTCTTGAAACACCGGGCCATACCGACCGTGATCTCTCGGTCTATTGCCCATCACACAGCGTGGCTTATGTTGCCGATTTAATGGTCGAGGTTAAGAAGAAGCTGATTCCGCCGTTTCCTATCTTTCACCCTAATAAGTATCGAGCGTCTGTATCGCGCATTTATGACATGCAGCTCGATACCTTGCTGGTGGCGCATGGTGGGCAAGTCGATTTCAGTCAGAAGGCTTTTGAACACCTGCTGATGAGTGCCCCAAGAAGGCCTGTTACACATTGGCGAGTGACGAAAATCAAAACCAAGAAATTACTTTTATCGATTGGGCGATTTGGTTTTCAATCTCATGGTAAATCGAAGAAATAGATCAGAAGTCTGAATGCAAAGTCGTGTATTCAGAGCTGAAAGTAGAAATAGAAAAATAGATAGCAATAAGGCCAGTCATGAGACTGGCCTTATATCGTTGTGAGTAGCTTTAGTTATAACCTGTGGAGCGGTTACGATGACTCGGATTAGTGAGTCAGCAGGAATTCACCCGCAGGGTCAACAATCACTTTGTCACTCATGCCTTGACGTCCAAGCAACATCATGTAAGTCATGTCTTGACGGTTGCTTAGCGTGATATCGATCGGCCATTGTTGGCCACCGATTCTTAGCATGGTTTCAATCACGCAACGGTGTTCAACTTCGCCGTTAGATGATTTAATTTTCTTACTTGTTTTCAGTTTCGCCTTGCAGCGCACCGTCTCTTCTAGGTGATAAACGTCTGGGTGAAGATCGAACTCAACGAAGTTTTCACCATCTGTTTTTACACATAGTAGATTGTCTACGTGTAGAGAAGAGGTTTTAGCCCCTGTATCAACACGTGTATGTAGTCCAGTTATCCCTAACTCTGGTAAGCAAAGTGCTTCGGTATTCCCTATGATCATTTTATTGTTCATTTTCTTTCCAATCATGAGTTATCGGTATTCAATCAGCCCTTGCCACGAGTACGGTTAGCGTTTGGTTTTGCATTCTTCTCGATGAATTCGAAAATCATGTCTGCTACATCTTTACCCGTTGCTTTCTCGATGCCTTCTAGGCCTGGAGAAGAGTTTACTTCCATTACCACTGGGCCGTTCTTAGATTGTAGAATATCTACACCACATAGGTTTAGTCCCATGATTTTCGCTGCATTGATTGCTGTTGCGCGCTCTTCTTTGGTTAGTTTAACCAGTTGAGCAGTACCGCCACGGTGCAGGTTAGAGCGGAATTCACCCTCACCAGCTTGGCGTTTCATTGCAGCAATTACTTTGTTGCCAACAACAAAACAACGGATGTCTGCGCCATTTGCTTCTTCAATGAACTCTTGAACCAAGATGTTCGCTTTTAGGCCCATGAACGCTTCGATAACGCTTTCTGCTGCTTTGTTTGTTTCAGCTAAAACTACACCGATACCTTGAGTACCTTCAAGTAGCTTGATCACAAGTGGCGCGCCACCTACGTTTTTGATCAGGTCTTGAATTTTGTCTGGGCGGCTAGCGAAACCTGTTTTTGGTAAGCCAATACCTTTACGAGACAACAGTTGTAGTGAGCGCAGTTTGTCGCGAGAGCGACTGATTGCTACTGACTCATTGATACAAAAAGTGCCCATCATTTCGAATTGGCGAACAACCGCAGTTCCGTAAAAGGTAATGGAAGCGCCAATACGTGGAATAACAGCATCGTATTGAGGTAGCTCTTCACCCATGTAGCGAATCTTCGGATTGTTACTCGCGATATCTATATCACAGTGCAACGTGTCGATAACATCGACCTGATGACCACGTGCTTCTCCAGCCTGCTTTAGACGAGCGGTAGAGTATAGATTTTCGTTGCGAGAAAGAATTGCGATACGCATGGCGTTTCCTTAGTTAATACCTGATTGGTAACTGCAAATAAATTAGTTGTTAGCTGAGCTTTCAGTTTTTTCTGAGGCTCCTTGCTTGCTTCGGGGCGAACCTTAAGGCTTTTCGTTCAACTAAGAAAACGAATTAAATTTGTCGAGTCGACAACGGAAATTTATCGATTGTGTGAGCTATTGGTACAGCAGGCTTGAGAGGGGAATTGGAATGGAAAAGCGAGTTGAGACCTAACTCATATTGGGGGTAGGAGCATATTAGGTTGTACCCAACTCGCGTTTACTCGGTGCTAAAAAGTGTACTAATAACGCCAGTTACATAGATCTAAAAGTGTTCGTAGTGCTTCTCTTTCGAGCTTACTGCAGGTGCTTTTTAGCTTGTTAAGATAGTATTTTCTCATGGTCATTACTCTCTCTGGTTAGGCTTTATTTACAACCTATGGTTTGTTGCTGACCCGTTCATTATGGATAATTAAGAGGAACTAAAAAACAGATGGTATTTTTATTGGTTGTTCCTGTTTTGGTCGCATTACACTACTTTTTGATGAATGTGTTTTATAATGAGCTTAATTAGGAAGAGCTATCTTTAAAAGGTTCACTATTTGTCTGATCTAAACATGATGCGTTACTACACGCGGCTAGAATCGTTCGAGCCAAACATTTCTCATTCAGTCACCCTAGCCGAAGTAGCGGATATGCTGTTTACAAGCTTGCGTCACGCTCGAACTTTACTTGGTAAGATGCATCAAGCTGAATGGGTGGTGTGGGAGCCAAAAGTTGGCAGGAATCAACGCTCTAACTTAACACTGCGTTTTAGCAATTCAGAGTTGGCGCAGCATGTTGCAATTAAACTGATAGAGCAGGGCAAGTACGAAAAAGCACTTTCCATATTGGATAATGACCGCGCTGTGTTTGGTTCTTTACTGCAAGAAACTTCCGGCGCGACCATGCGTGAAGGGCTGCTGCACGTTCAATTAACCTATAAGCGTAAGTTTGAGGATTTGTTTCCGCACCATATACACCGCAGTAGCGAACGATTTTTGATCAGACAGGTGTTTAGCTGCCTAGTGACGTGTAATGGTAAAGGTGAGTTAAAGCCTGAACTAGCTCACCATTGGGAATATGACACTGAGCAACTGGTTTGGACTTTCTATCTGCGCCCCGGTCTGACATTTCATGATGGTCAGCCAGTTGATGCCAAGCAGCTGGTTGCTTTGTTTACTGCTTTACAAGCTCTGCCTTTCTATCAAGCTGAGTTAGATCATGTTTCTTCCATCTACAGTGAACAGCCATTGAGGATCAGCTTTCAACTCACCAAAGCAGACACCGGGTTCGCGGGCTTATTGGCTGGCGTTAAGTATTCGATTCAACCTGCTGCGCAAGTTACACGAGAGCCATCGCCATTAAATTCGGTCTCTCATGCTGTGATTGGAACCGGCCCCTTCAAAGTGGTTGAGACCAATAATGAACGAATCAAGCTTGCCGCATTTGAACACTATTATGGTTGCCGCTCGTTAACCGATGAGGTGACTATCTGGCAGTTTGAGGAATCAATGACGGGCACTGCTCGTTTCGATGACAGCCAAATGCACGTATCGCCTTATGGAAATTCTTCTTGTTTCCATCAATTAGGGAAAAGCGATGCGGAATTTGTTTCAGCAGACACAGACGGCCTTCGTAGCCGAGTCGAGGATGGATGCTTGTTTATCCTGTTCAATCAGAACTCAGCGGCTAGCCCACTAAATAATGAGCAGCGCAAATACCTTTCACAACTGACCAACCCACAAGCGATTTTGTCTCAGCTGGAACACAACAAGGGTTTGTTTAGTGTCTCTTTAGCTCAAAATATACTGCCAAGTTGGCAGAAATTGTATCGAACGCCTTCGAAAGAGGCACAACTGCCGGAAAAGATGAGTATTGCGGTTTACGACTATTATGCGTTGTATCGATGTGCGATTTGCGTATCCGATATACTCAAACGATATGGTGTGGAAGTTGAGGTGAACACCTACAGTTTTCGAGAGTTGGCGCAGCTCTCTCAGAGTGGCGAGTTAAAGGAGGACTTGGTGCTGTGTAACTTGAACCTCGATGACAATGCCCCGTCTTCGCTGTTCTCGTGGATGATGAACGACCCTGTTTTGCACTCTGCTTTAGGAGAGATGAACAGCGATTGGCTCAAGCAGCGCTTGGATAGTCATAAAGCATCCGTGGAACTGCCTAATTACTTGGCAGAGCTAGAACCTATCGCGTCTACTCTGATCTCAGATTATTGGTTAGTGCCTATGTTCCATCACTTACAGACCGTTCGTTTCCAAGGGATTCTTAAAAACGTAGCCATCACCAACTGGGGATGGCCAGATTTCAAGAATGTATGGTCTGCTGATTAACCTTTCTGACTAGCTAAATAACTAAGTTAACTCGTTGCCAAAGTTGGTTTTTCCAAAATCGACTTTGACACGCTTACGTCTAGATAAATTAAAAATTACACTCTGTGGTTTACTTTTTGGTTTTGGTGTGTAAACTGGTCAGTGTAGTTTTTGAGTTGGGTCTTTCCCAACGGTTGAAGAGATACCAATGAAAAAATATCTATTACCGATTTTAGGAGTACTTGCCGTGGTTGCTATCGTAAGCACAGGTTCACAATCAAATGACAATCAAATGACAATCAAATGACAATCAAATGACAATCAAATGACAATCAAATGACAATCTAGATAAGCTTCCAAAGAAGTTTGCTAACAGTGAGTTAGAGTACAAATCGGGCATGTCTGATATTTTTTCAATCTTGAAAGCGTATGTAACCGTGGAAAGAAATGAGCCAGTGCCACGTGCTGCATTGCCTTTGATTCCGATGACAGCCGAGCAATTGATCGAAGAGACAGAAGACGTTGCGTACCGCTTAGGTCACTCAAGTGTGATGATGAAGCTAGATGGCAAGCTAGTGATGACTGACCCTGTGTTCAGTGATCGAGCATCACCAGTGCAATGGATGGGGCCAAAGCGCTTTCACCCAACCCCAATCTCACTGCAAGATCTACCTGACATCGATGTGGTAGTGATCAGCCATGATCACTACGACCATTTAGACAAAGGTGCCGTGAAGGTATTAGCCGACAAAGTAGGGACGTTCTTAGTGCCATTAAGAGTGGGCGCACTGTTGGAAAAGTGGGGCGTGGATAAAGAGAAGATCATCGAATTGAACTGGTGGGAATCGGCAACGGCCTCAGACATTGAGTTCACGTTGACACCGACACAGCATTTCTCTGGTCGTGGCTTGCTTGATCGTGACCAAACACTGTGGGGCAGTTGGGTTATTAACGCTTCAGACAAGAAAGCCTTCTTTAGCGGTGATTCTGGTTACTTCAATGGCTTTAAAGAGATTGGCGACCGTTTTGGGCCGTTTGATTTAACCATGGTTGAAACGGGTGCGTATAACTCACTTTGGGCGGATATTCATATGTTCCCAGAACAGAGTGTTCAGGCACACATTGATCTGCAAGGTAAGGTGATGATGCCAATCCACAACAGTACCTTCGACCTTTCTATGCATGATTGGCAAGACCCAATGGAACAAGCACTGGCGATAAGCAAAGAGCGAGATGTACAAATGGTAAGCCCGGTGATGGGTGAACGTTTGGTGATCTCAGAGCCTGTACCTGTTCAGGCATGGTGGAAACTAGCATCGAATTAGAGCTGTTATCCAAATAGACATAGCTAAACCACTAAGCTGTACAACCCAACTTATACACGAAACGCCACCGATCTTACGATTCGGTGGCGTTTTTTCGTTTTATTTTTAAGATCAGCTTTCTAAGTTCTGCGCCATTTTCTTCGCAATTTTTCTGAATTGTTCTAACTCGTCTTCGGCCATGCCTTTGGTCATTCTCTTCAGCATGTCTCGATCGATATCCGAGACCTTACTCATGATCTCTTGACCCTTATCAGTCAGAACCAATAACTGGCTGCGCTTGTCTTCCGGGTTCGGAGACTTCTTCACAAGTTCCTGATTGATCAAGGCATTAATGAGCCGAGTGACCTGTGCTTTATCACGATCTAGGAAGTGTGCGATATCGATAGCGGTACATGGAGACTTCTTAGTAATGATCTTCATGACACGAATGTTCATAGGTGCGATCTCTGAGTCTAAGCTCTCAATCTGTTCGCTCATTTGACGTTTCAAAGAGTGCACTAGACGAAAGATTGATTCTAGCGATGTGTTATCAGACATAAACTATCCTTAGAAATATAGTTGATATTAGCAACTACTGTATTTATAGTTGACATTATCAACTTAATTGTTCGTAAATTCAAGACAGGAAATAGATATGACGATTCAAGCAACTCTAACGCCAACTCTTCCTGAGCAAAAAGGCACACCGGTTTTATACAAAGTTTTGGTCATGATGAGCTTAATGCTGACGATTGGCGGCAGTTTAACGGCTGTGATGACTTACATGAATGTCGGATTCGGCGAGGAATTTATTGGCAACTGGCTTTCTTCGTTAGCCCTTGTTGTCGTGATCATGATGCCAATGGGCACGGTGATGATGGCTTTAGTCACCAAAGCCGTTGCTAGAGTGTTCACAACTTATAGCGAGAAAGTTCGCAACCTGATCGTAGGACTGATCATGGCATTCATAATGGAGTCCATGATGGCTTTTGTAACAGCGGCAAATAACATTGGATTTTCGGATACATCGGCGTTTACCAGTGGATGGTTTAATGGATTTATTGCCGCACTTCCCATTGGCCTTGCGATCATGGTCGTGATGTCGATGACGGTTAAACCTAAGCTCGAACGATTCATGAAGAGCTAACCAAAACACTTTTTAAGCATTTTAGGAGGTCCACATGAAAGCATTCACAGGCAAACACAATAACTACCGTATCACTATCGAAGAAGTGAACATCAAAGAAGATCGTGAACTTCAAACCATGCAGTTTGAAATTGAAGACAGAGAAGATATGTTCGCGATTGTTGAGAAGATCAAACATGACAGCGGCTTAGACGAGCAATCAGCAGCGCGACTAGGAGTGAGCATTCGCTTGTTAGGCCCATTGATGATGCAAGATAGAAAACACCCTCTGTTTGTTGATTTCATGCCTCACTTCAGAAACTTCATGCAGAATTTGAAGAAGACGTTGAAAGGGCAGTAAAGCCTGAACATCAGTAATACATCGAAAAGTCAGTAATCAAATTACTGGCTTTTTTACATTTAAATCAAAATAGTTTCAGTTGTTTGCGTCTAGAATATGCGAAAATTGATGGCTGAATTTTCGGTGTAGCACCGTTGTTGAATTGTCTATTCAAGCTTTAAGAAATCCGATATTATACTGGTCATAAAACTAAAGGTGGTATTATATGACAAATGTATTTAAACAAGCAGCTGAAGAACTGTTGAGTCGTCGTGTTGCTGGCACCAAAGCACCAAGATTGGACGAACAGTACCGTCCGAATAACTTGGAAGATGCGCTAAAGATCCAATCTTCAATGATCGATTTGAAAAGCGATAAAGTCGGCGGTTGGAAGTGCTTACTTCCTCTGGCTGAAGACAAGTTTGTTGTTGCGCCAATCTTCTCGGGCAGCGTTCAACAAGGCGAAGTTTGTGAACTGTTTGCTGACAACGGCGTAGTACGCGTTGAGCCTGAAATCGCATTTACGCTTGCTAAGAGCCTGCCTGCAAGCCAAGAAGGCTACAGCGAAGAGCAAATCAACGAAGCGATTGGTTCTTGCCACATGGCACTTGAGTTAATGCAGTCTCGTTTTGCGGATGACAGCGGCGCTGAGTTCTATGAAAAGCTGGCCGATGGCCTAGTAAACCAAGGTCTATTTATTGGCTCTGAGATTGATCGCGAAAAAGCGTTCACTTCTGCAGAGATCAGTATTGAAGTGACTCAAGGCGAGCAAGTTCAAGCATTCGACGGTAAGCACCCGAATACACTGCCACCAAGCCCAATTTACTGGCTGATTAACTACATGACACGTCGTGGTGTTGATTTCCAAGCGGGTGAAGCCATTATCACGGGCTCTTACTGCGGTATCGTGGAAATGGAATTCGATAAACCAACGACCTTCCACTACGAAGGCATTGGTGAATACCAAGTAACGTTCAAGCAGAAACGCTAACTTCTAGCGGCGCACTATCTGTTATCGAAAGGCTGTTTACTGATGAGTAAATAGCCTTTTTTATTACGTGATGCTCAATAGGGTTCTTATTACTTTGCATTAAATTAGGCGTTTAGACGTCTAGACGTTGACAAGTTCTAAGTGTGACATTAGTCTGCTCACCTTCCTGTTCTATTGTGTTGTCGTTCCATGTCCAATTCAAAAAATTCTAACGCGGTAATTGCCCCTTCTGCAGTGGCGCTTATCCCTCTGATCGTTTTCCTTGCGCTGTTTATTGGCATGGGTACATACCTGTCGCTACAAGGCGTCGATTTTGCTTTCTATCAACTTCCAGCTCCGATTGCGGCTCTGCCTGCTGTGATGTTAGCGTTGCTATTGAGCAAAGATAAATTGAACCGTGCGATTGAGCAGTTCTTAGGTGGCGTGGGTCACAAAGACATTATCGCAATGTGTATGATCTACCTATTGGCGGGTGCTTTTGCTGCTGTGGCTAAAGCTTCTGGTGGCGTGGACGCGACGGTAAACCTTGGTCTATCGGCTATCCCAACGAGCATGATCCTACCGGGCATCTTCCTTATTTCGGCGTTCATTGCGACAGCAATGGGCACCTCTATGGGTACTATCGCTGCGGTTGCTCCTGTTGCACTAGGCATTGCTGACTCAGCTGGTATGAGTATTCCTCTAACCGCTGGCGTAGTGCTAAGTGGCGCTATGTTTGGTGACAACCTTTCTATCATCTCAGATACCACGATTGCCGCGACTCGCTCGCAAGGCTGTGAGATGAGAGACAAGTTTAAAGAGAACATCCGTATAGCACTTCCTGCTGCACTTATCGCGATTGTTATCTTTGCTTTCAACAGCACAGCAACTCAAGTTCCTGAAACAGGCCCAATTGAATGGCTGAAAGTCCTTCCGTACATCACTATCCTAATCCTTGCGGTATCGGGCATGAATGTGTTCGTTGTGTTGACGATTGGTATCTTGCTAGCGGGTGGAGTGAGCCTAGGTTCTATTGAGAACTACGGTATGACGGATTACGCTCAAGATATCTACGCAGGCTTTGGCAACATGCAAGAGATCTTCTTACTGTCGATGCTGATTGGTGGTTTGAGTGAGCTGATGCGTCGCCAAGGTGGATTAGCATTTCTGACTAACTTAGTGAGCGGTTTGATTCGTGCATTTGGTTCTTCTCACTCTAAGCAAGCGAATGGCCGCGCAAGTGAGCTAGGCATTGCAGGCTTGGTATCAATGGTGAACCTATGTACGGCAAACAACACTGTAGCAATCATTGTTTCTGGTAGTGTGGCTCGCCAATTAGCTGAAGAGAACGATGTATCTCCACGCCGCTCTGCAAGCTTATTGGATATCTTCTCGTGTGTGATTCAAGGCGTACTGCCTTACGGTGCTCAGGTATTGCTATTAGGCTCTGTGTTTAACCTATCGCCGCTAGAGATCGTGTCTAACTCTTACTACTGTTTCGCGCTTGCAATCGTGGCTGTAGTCGCTGTGTTTATTAAACACCCAGCGCGTAAAGTGGCTAACGCTTAGTAGTAATTGACCAAACTGAGTGATCACTGATTTTGATAAGAAGGCTCCGACAGGGGCCTTTTTTGCGCCTGAACGAATTGTTTGGAAGCTAATTCTGATTTGAATATAGACAAAACCGCCATTGTGGACGGTTTTGAGCTTTATTAAAGTTGGCTTTCAAGCTCGCTGGTTGTCGCAACATTACAGTAGCCAAAGCTCAATGCTGCCATGAATGCTGCATGGACATGCGCAGCTGGAACCTTAATACCGTTGAATTCCATGTCTAAGGTTGTGCAAGCATCATGCGCTACGTGACATTCGTAGCCTAAATCGGTTGCTGCACGAGTCACCGCATCAATACACATGTGGCTCATTGCGCCAACGATGATCAGTTTCTCAATACCTTGATCTTTTAGTACCTTGTTCAGTTCCGTATCTCTAAAGCTATTGATTTGATGCTTTACGATAACAGTTTCACCTTCTAGCGGAGTCACGCTGTTGTGGATTTGAGCACCGTCTGAATCTGGCAAGAAGAAGGGTGCTTCGTTGGTCGGAAATTCATGGCGTACATGAACGATTGGTAGTTGCTTCTCTCTGAAAGCCTGTAATAACTGAGCACCTTTTTCAGCTGCCTTTTCTGTTTCAGACAGTGCCCACTTTGCACCTTCGTATGAAGGGAAATAGTCATTTTGAAAGTCGATAAGTAGTAATGCAGTGTTCTTCATAGTCTATACCTTTGTATTTGGTGTGTTGCGGTGTAGGGATATTATGAATACTCTTTAGTTTTTATCGCACGTCAAAAATGACAGATTCTATGGCAATAGTGACAAAATCAGTTGTGGTCGAAATCATCGACTACCCGGGCTCTTTGCAAAGTGCCGTGTTTGGAGTGAAAGAGTTTCTTCAATTGGCGAATAGCATTGAGTCTTCCAATGAGCAGGTTCAGTTTCATGTTGAAATTAAGCCTCATGACGACTTGTCTATGTCGACCAACGGACCACTTGAGAACTCAAAGGCCGACATCATTCTAGTGCCGCCAAACTTAGATGGCAGATACTACCTAGAGCCAGATGAAGGGCTGTTGGACTACCTTGTGCAGTCTCATCTAAGTGGGGCGATCCTGTGTTCAGCTTGCGCGGGCGTGTTTATTTTGGCGGGAACGGGTTTGTTGCAAGGACGAACCGTGACAACGCATTGGAAAGCGCAGCAACAGTTTTCGGAGCAGTATGCTGAGGTCGATGTTGATGTCGACAAAATCTTGATCGATGACGATGACATCATTACTGCTGGTGGTTTGATGTCGTGGATGGATTTGGCTCTGTTTATCCTGACTAAATACACGACGCCAACCAATACGCGTAATTTGGGTAAATATCTGGTGTTGGATACGGGGCTGAGAGAGCAGCGCTACTACCAAAGTTTTGTGCCTAACTACGTTCATGGGAATGACAAGATTGTGTCTGTGCAGCGCTTTATTCAAAAGAATCACCACCTTCCTTTGACACTCGATCAATTGGCAGAAGAAGCCTTCATGACACGAAGAACCTTTATCCGACAATTTACCAAAGCGACCAACTTTACGCCTATCAATTATATCCAACACATACGTATTCAAAGTGCGTGCGAGCTATTGGAAAGCTCCTACAAACCGGTTGAGCAGATCAGCTACCTAGTTGGTTATGAGGACGTAAACAGCTTCCGAAAAGTCTTTATGAAAATCATTGGCTTAACACCCTCAAGGTTTCGCTCTAGATTTCTATCTGAGGATTGATTTTAATTAGTCTCCATTCCTCAGGTTTATCGAATCATACTGTCAGTGATTATCTTGGAAGGGCTTAATTCAGCTTATTAGTCACGAACTCTTTGTTTCTGACCATTAGCCACATCAGGCCGCCTAGCGTACCGATGGATAATTGGATAAAGCCGAGGTTTTCAATCAGCGACTCTGGACGGATTGACACTAATACCATGCCTAGCGAGCCACAAATCATGCTGAAGAACTGAATCAGTGCGACGGCAGAGCCCGTGTCATGATCTTGCTGGTTCAACATCAAGTTGGTGCCCGGTACTCGCATGATGATCGCCATCAGTGTCGCTGGTGCAGCGATGAACATAAAGAACCAAGGGGACAGGTCACCAATGGTTAGGGTGAAGATTCCCGCAAGCGCTAATAAAGCAAAACATCCTGAGATGACCTTTTGAACCGGCATTCGGTAGGACAACTTCATGTAAATTGTTGGACCAAATGAGGCGCACAGTGCATTGAATGCGAACGCGTAACTAAACTGTTGTTCGGTCAATCCAAAGTGATCGATGTAGATATAAGAACCCGCCGCAAGAAAGCCCATCAACGCCATCGGTATGATAGAGAAAATGACCAGCAGCTTGACGAACGAGCGGTTTTTCATGACCACGCCCATTCTTCCCCATGAGCGGAATATAGAACCTTGGTATTTGTTTTCGAGTGTTTCTCGGTAGCAGCAAGCTAATACTGACGCAAATGCACCAAAAATGGCGAGCGTGACAAACATCATTCGCCAAGAAGCAATTTTCAGTAGAAAGGCACCAAATACAGGCGCAACCATTGGCGCGATGATCACCAGTGACATGATAGTCGCCATGATCTTTTCACGTTCTCGGCCGTCATAAAGATCTTTGACAATGGCGGTAGTGATAACGGTGATAGCACTGCCAGCAAAGGCTTGGAATACACGAGCGCCAATTAACTGTTCGATGCTATTGGTCATCGCACACAATATGCTCGCGACCATATAACCCGCTAATCCAATTAATAGGATCGGCTTACGACCAAATTTTTCGCTGAGTGGCCCCCAGAACAAAAGACCGATGGCGTAAGTAACGAAGTAGCTGCTCAGGGTTAGGTTGACCATTGATCGGTCAGTATTAAACACCTCGACCATCTGCGGGAGTGCAGGTAAGTAAAGGTCGATGGTCAATGGAGGGAAAGCACTTATTATGACGAGAAAAAATAGCATACCGGTCTTTCCCAGTACTGGTTGTGGTCTCTTCAAGGTGGCTCTCCGTTGTCCAAAATAGGTTTTTAATTGGTGTGATATTGCTATACAGAAGGCTAAGGCACGTCAGACAAGAAGGATAGAGTCGTTCAAGAATATGGTGAAAGTAACGATGAACTTATCTCTAATGAGTTCGAATCTACGAAGTCGGTCTGTGCACTGAATTGTATTACAAAACATTATTGCTTTTATAGCTAACGAGTTCAATCAGTTAGTAGCAGTGTAGCTTGTAATCGCCAGCGACACATTGTAATGATTATCGACTTGGCTTGTTATCTTTTCTTTGGGCGTTTTTCGACTAAACCGTTACGCTCTAAACCACGTCGAACGCTGCTGCATAGTTTACCAAAGCGGCGCAGTTCTTCGAAGTTAGGGCCTTGGCCAATGGAAATACTGTGCTCCCAATACATTAACTCGCTGTCGACCATCTCAAGTAGTTTCTTAGAGCAACCCGAGCAATTTCCTTTTGGACCACAGATAAACGTCTCTGACTCGTAAAGTGGGAGTTCGTTTTTAACTTCTTCAATTAAGTTAAGCATTGCCGAGTTTAAGTCTGGCTTTTTGGATGTAAGTGGCTTCAAGCTTGGTGCTTGAGTTGCAATTAATGGGGAAGTCAGTTTGTTAGGTTGTAAATTCAAAGCAGCTGATGACATATCAAAGGCCTCAAGGAGAGAAGAAGGTGGGCATGCTACTCTTCACAACAAAGTGAATCTTGATGTAGTGCAATAAGCGTGGAGATATACCCAAAAGAGGTAGGAGCCACAAGCGGTTGTGACTCCTTATCAAAGCTCGCTACTAATGAGAGATTTTAGAATTCAGCGTCGAACTGGAATTCCATCCACTCTTTGGTGACTGGGTGGTGCAGCGCAAGTCTTTCTGCGTGTAAGTGCAATCGGTCGGCTTTATTGCCATACAAGCCGTCACCGACGATAGGCATGTTAAGGCCTTCTTGGTGTGAGCAGTGAACACGCAACTGGTGTGTACGCCCTGTTTTAGGATGCAGGTAAACCTTAGTGGTTTGCCCGTTTCGCTCAATCACTTCCCATTTGGTTTCTGCTGGCTTGCCGTGTTCGAAGCAGACAATTTGACGAGGGCGGTCATACAAATCACCACGCAATGGCAGTCGAACATAGCCTTCATTTTCTGTTAGAACGCCTTCAATCATTGCCACGTAACGCTTTTCGACTTCACGAGTAATGAACTGCTTCTGTAAGCTCTTGTTCGCACGTCGTGTGAGAGCGAAGATTAGAATGCCAGAGGTCGCCATGTCTAAGCGATGAATCACAAATGGGCCTTCAACATCGGGATGCATTTCTTGAACACGTGTGTAGGCGGAATCTTTGATGGTTTTACCCGGCACGGATAGAAAACCTGCTGGCTTGTGTACTACCACGATGTGCTCATCTTGGAACAGAATATCCAGCTCTTTGCCTTCTGCTGGGTTCTCTAGCAATGGGTTTGGTTCGACTTCTAGGCCTTTCATCATATGGCCTAAAATCGGCACACATTTACTCTGACAAGAAGCGTAGTATTTCTTGTGCTTGCGGATTTCCGACTTTGGAGAGCGGCCCCACCAAAATTCAGCCAATGCCAGTGGCGTGTAACCATGTAAGTACGCGTATTGCAGCAATTTAGGCGCAGCGCATTCACCAGAGCCAGCTGGTGGTATCTTGTTTGGCGTGTTTTCAAAGATTTGGTTAAGGTCTTCAACGTTTCCTTCCGCATTTTGGAAAGCGTATTGTGAAAACAACTTGTGTTGAAGCTGATGAGAAATGTGTGCTCTTTGCTCTTTTAGCTCAGCCAGTTGAGTGTTGAACACATCAACTTTAGCTTGCAACACTTGCAGGGTCTGTTCCCAGTTAAGTTTTAGGTACTTCTGCTGGTTCTTGTCGGCAACACTGGCTTTGTTTAGCTCATTATTTAGCTGTTCGAAAGCTTGCTCATCAAGGTTTTCTTTACCTTGTTCACGTTGTTCTTTACGCGTTTTTCGGCCTTCAATAATCAATAGACGTTGAGCTTCAATCTCTTGCTCGGCTTGCGCTTTTTGCTGTGCCAGTTGCTCGCACAATTCAAGGTATTCAGTATTTGCTTGCAGCGCTTTAAACTCAGCGTTGACAGCCATCATGTCGGCTGTGTCTTGATGGAAAAAGCTGTCGCTGCTGAGCATGTCGAACACGGGCGGTACAAAGTGAGGCAGTAGGTTTTGGTCGGCGATTTTCCCTGAAAAAGCAGAGAAGTACCCCAATTCACCTTCAGGGCTTTTCACCAATAACACACCAAACATTTTTCCGCGACCAGCGTCAGAATCTAGCCCGAAGTCATGCTGCCAGTCGGTTTGAGTTTCTAGATATTGTTGAAGCTGATGAGAAGCGATTTCACACAGTGCGTGTGGTTCATAATAGAACGGGAAGGTGAAACGCTCAGGCAACGAATATGACTCGATCGGCTGTAGAAAGCGAGTGAAGCAATGCTCAGGTGTGTGGCTGTTTTCTGAGTCGTGCGTTGGTTTGGATGAGTGCATATTGTCGTCTTACTACTTATATCGTGGTGATAAATGGTTGTGAGTCTACTGTGTATGTTTAAAGGCTTTAAACACAGTACGAGGCGGCGATTCTACTCTTTATCGAAATACGCCTCAAATAAGAAATGGTTCTATTACAGGATAGCTAAGCGAGATGGTTAACACTGAACCCATGAGTTATGGCTTGAACTTCATGAATTGATGAGTGACTTCTCGTTTCTAATCAGAGAAGGTAACTTAACAAGTGAAGGGTGGTAGCCTTGCCGCCCTCTTATTCAACCTAAGGTAACGTTATGATTCCACTCAATACTTCGATTGTTTCCGGTGTCGCTATTTCAGAGAGCGACGGACAAATGAAAATGCTATTAATGAAGCGTGTTAAAGGTGAGTTTTGGTGTCACGTCGCAGGCTCGATTGAAGCGGGTGAAACAGGCTGGCAGGCTATCGTGCGCGAGTTTGAAGAAGAGACGCAAATTAAAGTGGAAGCTTTGTATAACGCGCAGTTTCTGGAGCAGTTTTACGAGGCGCACGTTAATGTAATTCAGCTAATCCCTGTGTTTGCGGTGCTATGCCCACCCAACCAAGCGATTGAACTGAATGACGAACATACAGAGTACTGCTGGTGCGATTTAGAGGAAGCGAAAGCACTTGCGCCGTTCCCCAACCAACATGCCGTCTATGATCATATCTGGTCGTATTTTGTCGATAAGCCAGTCAATCCGCTTTACCGAGTGAAATTGAACTAATACTGGCTGTTTAAGATCTAGGACTTACCAAGGTAAGGGGTTAAAAAGGCGCTCACTTGCGCTTGGCATAACCCCACATCCACCTTCACGCCGTGCGATTCAAGGATGGCAACTCCACGACCATTATTACGAGGGTCTGGGTCTAGCATCGCCACGACTACGTGTTTTACACCTGCTTTAACCAATGTATTGGCGCAAGCGGGTGTTCTGCCGACAAACGAACATGGCTCTAAAGTTACGTAAGCGGTAACCCCTTCCATTGTTCCGTCCGTTTTGTCGTTATAGTTATTGAGTGCTTCAACCTCGGCGTGGTTTCCGCCGACTTTTTGCGTGTATCCAACAGACACCACCTTATCGTCTTTCACCAAAACACACCCTACTGGCGGGTTTGGTTGGCAATCAGGTAAGGCTTGGCGCGAAGCTTCGAGTGCTTGCAGCATGTATTGTTGGTTCATGGTCGTTACTCAGTATGACGAGAGAGCGTAGCAGCTAGTCGCCACGCGTGGTTGATGAGTTGGTTAATTACTAACTTAATAAGCTAATAAGTGGGGCATGTTCGATCTGATTGGACTTTTAGTCAATGGTTTTAGCGTTTGAATTCGACTGCTAGTTAACTGTGACTCATCGTTAACTTGGGCCACTGGGTTAGCCAACCTTTGGATTGCACTCTTTGATCAAAGATATCTCGGCTACGCTTTGGATTGGGTGTGATTTGCAAATCAAACAAACTCTCTAAGCCAAAGGCAGAAATACACTCGATGTTTCCATGGAGGCTTTGTTTCACGGCGACGGCGGTTTCTTTCTCTGGCCAATAACTCATCGCATCCAATGAGCCTTGATAAGGTTCATCCCCATTTCTAGTGTGCATGTAGGCTTGATTGCGAACTTGCCAATTCAGTTCGGGTAACCGTTGTTTAAGCTGAGCCTCGTATCTAAGATCCGATTCGTAAGAGGTATCAATGGGATCAAAGTAGATCACATCAATATCATTGAATGGAGTCGGGGAGGCATAACCATGCTGGTGATCCCAAACGAGGTTTCTCACAAAGCCCGCAGCGACATAACACTGCGGCAAATCCAACTGAGCGACACAGTCTAAAACCTTCATTCGTAAGGGATCTTGTTTGATCAACGTGACGATGCGTTTGGCTAGCGGATGTATCATTATGATGTCGGAACATCAGTGACTTGGTAATTACGTGTCACGTTCTGGGAGATTTCACCCCATTCAGAGGCTTTTACTCGCTGTTGGTGCATTTCGAATGCTTCTCGGCTAGTGAATTCTTCATACACTTCAAAGCGATTAGGTTGAAGCGTGCTTTGACTGACTCGAAACACAATACAACCAGGTTCTCCCAGTGTCAGTTCTTTGTGCACAACCAAGGCTTGTGTTACGGCTTCGAGGTCGTTGCCTGGCACTAGAATATGCCCTTGCAGAATTACTTTACTCATAATTACGTCCATTTAATTACGTCTATTTAATTTTGTCCACTACGGCTTTTTTCTATCAAAAGCTCTATCCGTTACAAACATAATCCCATTTTGATGTTGTGACGTATAGGCTAATGTGACGATTATTTGCTCACATCGAATGCATTTATAGTTACGCCGTAACTTTAAGGGCGATGTAATCAATAAATGATAAGATACTGGAACTAAATCAGCGTTGGTCCGGTCTATTAAATTAGTATCATTGAACTGTATTGATACTGAAATGAATTTGTCATCTGAGAGAACTAACCTTAATTTTGAACAGCGGCTCATAGGATTGAATTGAGCCATAGTTGATGTCTAGGTCATACTTTGATGTAAATGGTACTCAAAACTCTATATATTTTGTGATTTGTATCATTGATCTGGGCATCAAACACCGTTAGATTCGAATGGTTGGCAATAAAAATAGCTCATGAAGAGCAGTTAAAGAAAAGGAAATATCCCTTATGAAAAAAATGAGAAGAGCACAGCTTCATCGCGTTCGCATCCAATACTGGAAAGACACAGCGAAAGAAGCTTCAAAGAAATAAGCTTTAAATCGTAAAGCTTTAAGATAAAAAAGCTGAAAAGCTTAATCAAATGTAAAACGCAACAAATCGATTTCATTAGCACTCTCAAGGACCTTCATCTGGTCGGCGACTAACGAAATCATCCCCAAAGAGCTGGCAGGCATTAACAACAATGCAATTCAATGTCAGCTCATTAATACCTCCTTTAAGTTTACCTTCGTTTGTTAAACCTGTTCTCCTAAACTAAAACTGTTTGTTCCTTGTTCCTTGTTCCTTGGTTTCGCACCCCTGTATTCGTTAAAGTCCTGATAATAAAAAAGCTCCCGATTTCTCAGAAGCTTTGATTTAGATTTTGAAATCCGATGTGACTGCCCGATAAAGGCTCGTGCTTAGGATAGACTCTAGCGTTGGAACAACGTCTTTAAGCTCACATCGTCCGTTCTATTTAGCTTTAGGCTCAGCAGATAACCGCCAACGCCAATCAGTACGTAAATACTTAACGATAAAACTGGCGCTTCAGCAATCGCGCTGAATGGGTTGTTTGCTGTCAGTACCTTCATTGGCAGTGATGCGATGAGAGATAGGAAATCGTTGATGCCATAGAACCCAAATACAGCGACAGAGAGGAACTTAATCGCATAGCTTGAGATAAAAATGACAAGCAATGGAGAGTTCACCAGTTGCGAAATCGCTAGGGTCACAGTTGCCAGTGGTAGTAAAACCAGTGCAACTAACAACATTCTCCCAAAGAATACGAGCCAGTTGCTCAGCACGTAGAGTAGGGATTGCTGCTCAACCAGTAGCGCCAGTTGTTGCTCGCTAGACACGTTCAATATCCAGAATAGGAAATCGGCGAACAGCACGAGCAACGCACAGATTGCTGGAATCACCACTAAACCGAAGCCGAGTTTCACGCCGTGAGTCATAGCGTTAGATACTGGCATACTTCTCCAAAACATCGAACTGCCTTCTTGGCGCTCTTTACGCAGCGTTTTAGGGATGTAAAGCGTCGACAGGATCAGTGAAATAAGGCCCGCGCCAAAGTAGATCACTGAGTTGAGGTCTTGTGCGAACTCTCTGTGGATGTCGCTCACGTCACCGTTCACTTGCATTTCGAAGAAAAACTCATGCTGCGCTGCGCCATTGAAGAACAGACTAACGAACAGTAAGAAACCACATAACGCGACAAACAGAGGCAATCGAGTGTTAATTTTGTGCTCGATGAGTTCTTTTTCTAGCATGTAAAAACTTGGATGCATTATGCCTTCTCCGTCTGTGTTGCAAGGAATAGATCTGCGAGACCAACGTTATAGATGTTGCCCAGTGATTCAACCTGCGCTTTGTATTGACCTTCCAACAACCACTTAGTGGTGCCCAGGCCTGATTGCGAGGTTAGTGGGTTGAGTTTCTGTATCTCGCTTGAATGGTTGTTTGCGACTTCGATAATGAAATAGTCGTTTTCGATGTCTTCCATGCTCTTTTGCAGCACACAATGGCCCTGCTTCAAAATCAGCACATCCGTCAATAGGTGTTCAATCTCTGAAACCTCATGGCTTGCAATGATCATGGCGCGTTCACCGTCGTGGAACCACTCGAGTAGATGGCGATAAAAAGTATCGCGGTACAGCAAATCTAGGCCAAGTGTAGGCTCATCTAAGATCAACACTTGAGTGTCAGTCGCGATGATGATCGCAAGGTGAAGTTGTACCTTCATTCCCTTAGAAAGCTGCTTGATAGTAGAAGACAACTTAATATTGGTGCTGCTTAACGTCTGTTCTGCTTTTTGCTTGTTGAAGCTAGGGTGCACACCTTGTGTGTATCGAAGCAGTTGTTTAACCGTCATCCACTCTGGTAACACGTTAACATCTGAGATGTACGACAAGTGCTGCATGAGCTCTGCGTGCTGGTGGATAGGGTGGTAGCCGTTTACTTCAATCTCACCTTGATAGTTGTGTCCACCAAGCAGTGATTTGATCAGAGTCGATTTACCCGCGCCATTGTGGCCCAGCAGACCAAGTACTTGCCCTGGCTTTAACTCAAAGCTGATGTTTTCGACACCCACTTGATTTGAATAGGTTTTGGTTACGTTTTTCACGGAAAGTAAAGTACTCATGACTTGTCCTTTATATGTTGTGCTAGCTGTTTCACGAGTTCTTCGACACTCATATCAATGATGCCTAGCGTCTCAGCGATGGCTGGGATCTGTGTGTTGATGAATGATTGGTGTGCAGACTCTTTCAATTTTTGAAGTGCCCCTTCGGCCACATACATGCCTTGGCCGCGTTTTTTTTCTACCAAGTCTTCATCCACCAGTAACTGATAGCTTTTCATGACAGTAAGGTGGTTGATCTTGAGATCGGCAGCAACCGCACGCACAGAGGGTAATGCTTGTTGCTCTAACCAAACACCTTGAAGAATTTGGTCACTGATCTTTGCGGCAAGTTGCCTAAAGATCGGTTGGTCGTCTTTCCATTCGGTCATAATTAAAACTGCATGGTGATATACATGTGTATAACACTAACCTTTTTATTCGAATTGGCAAGGGTTTTATGAAAATGGATCGGATATTTTTATATTTGGATAAAGCATGTTTGGCGGGGAGGGTACTTGAAGCCTACGTCCTTGTGGGCTCTCAAGCAGCTGTATGAGCGATGATTATTTGAATAGGAAATGGTTGCTGATCAAGATTTCTATTAGGCTGGGCCTATTGCTCCTTTGAGTCATTAGGCCGGCTATATAGGTAACCTTGATGTAAGTTGTAGCCTAACTGACACAAGATATATTGCTGCCTACGCGTCTCGACACCTTCATAAATCATTGTGATATTTGATAGGCGTCCAATCTCCGAGATATTGAGCAATACACCCTGATGATGCTCTCCTGACTCGATATCCTTAACAAAGCAACGATCCAGTTTTAGATAGGCCGGAGAGATAACATTGATGATTTCGATGTTGTTATTGCCCGTACCAAAGTCATCCAGAGCGATAGTGATACCAAGCTTTTTGATATCCTTAATGTTATCGATAACCTCACACCCATAGCCAATGTTCGAATATTCAGTAATCTCTACGACAAACTCATTCGCTTCCATCGCGGCTAAATGCTCTCTGAGCCTTGCGAAGTTCGACCCTACCAAAGCACTCGGACACACGTTGACACCATAGATCTCATGGCTGTTGTTTAACTTCGCTTTTCTGACTGTCTCGATGAGTAAAATAGTATGAAAGGTGAGTAAATTGGTGCGTCTCATGGTGTTGATGAAGCTTAAAACGCCAACGTTACGCACACGAGATAACAACTCGTAGTAGAGAACGCAGTTGTCTTCGGTGTTGATGATCGGCTCTTCTTCAAAGGAGATGTGTTTCCAACGAAACAGGTAGATCACGAAACCCAGAATATAGGAGCGATAAAGCAGGGTGGCGAGTATCAGAGAAAGCGCAATCCATAGTGCAACAATGTCGTCACTGTAGAAGGTGATGGTTGCACCCGTTGGTAGGGAGGTTTGATAGATAGATTTACTCTCTTCGCCAAGGTTTAAGATGTGGTAACCATTCTTCTGGATGGAAATCGAATCGACTAATAGAGGCAATAGCGAGTTGTTGTATCGAGCTTCGATAGAGCGCTTAGATATTCGAGCAACCATCTCAATGTCGTGCTCGGTATCTATGAAGCGGGAATAGGCAAAGTCAGCACTATCGTAGAAGTCGTCTACTTGATTGAGCTCTATCATCTTAGAACGTGTTTTCGAGATATAGCAGGAGCCATAAGGTGTGGTCATGACGACAGAGTCAAGGTTGAGCGAGTGCCTTAGCGAGTGCACAGCCCCGTGGCTATCGCAACCGTAGTCCATGACTTCTGCTGCAATGTGTTTGGTGTTCTCACTGTATTCATTCGCAATCTTCGTCGTATAAAGGATTTGGAAAAAGTAGACAACGAATAGGAAAAAGGAAGAGATGGTGAACACGGCTATCAGAGCCTTGATCAGTTCTCGATGATAGGTGTTGAACATCAGTTTCAACATCTCGAACTGGCTGGGCTTGAACTGGTTGATGTCATACTTTGGTGCGATACGGTTGGTTGAGCTTTTATCGAGATCGATAAAGTAACCTACCTTATAAAGGTTAGAGATAAGTTCGCTATTATTATCTACCTTCGCTTTTTTACATAAGCTTCGATATTTCTTTCTTATAGAAGCAATAATGTTTTTTAACGCGTATAAGCTAAACTCTTCGTCAAAGTGTAATTTAAAAGATTCTTCAACATCTCGTGCAGATTGAGGGTTTGATATTGACGAGTGTTCAATAAGGTATTTGAAAACAAAACTCTCTTTACTATTAAGAGTTTCCTCTGATATCTTATTACTGTCTCTTTTAATGTATATTTTTTCTTCATTGTAGATCAGTTGCAAGCTCTCATTATTGTTATTTATATTGAAAGAACAGTGCATAGCTCAACTCCTAAGCGATAGTTATTATATTTGTGTGATGGATATGTGATGGCTGGGATTTTCATTCAACACAAGAGTTCGATCTAAATAATATAACCAAAATGTCACCATTTTATCTCAAGATGTTGATACTAATCGCAGAATTTGGGCTTTAATGAAAGGTTATGGAGATGTTCACCCAAAAGTTGAATTTATAAATGAAAGCCAATGATTTACAAGGGGTAAGGGGGATTTATCCATTTGTTTTGGTATTTATCCATTTCACAGCTTCTACGCGGTAGGTTTAGCGACTGGATTTAGAGGTTTCTAATGTAGCTTCTGATGGTATTCATTCGGCTTATCGATGCGTGAGATTTATCAGAATTTTTCATGATAAAATTAAATTATGTCATTTTATGTGATATTAATATAATTTATGTGGCGTATTGTTTTGGTGATTTAATTAAAGTAATCAATGATAGAATTAATTATATTTGTTGAATGATTGACTTTAATTTATTCTGTTACGAAATTTAAATAATTAAACTTTAAGGTGGGATATTTAAAATAGGGAAAGGATGATTTTTATCATGATGTGTTGATTAAAGAATTTTAATGGAATTATTATTGACATATGTATCAAATATGTGTCTATGTAAATATTAATCGGCTAGTGATGAAAATAAGATATGAATGAGGTTGGTGTTATACCATGAGCACTGCCTAAAAGTATAAGCAGCAACAAGTTAGATCAATTAGTGTTATTTTTGAGCAAATGTTAGCGTAACCACATGATATTCAAAGATCTGTTGCGGTGGCTTTGTGTTAACTATGGAAGCGTGCAATCGTTGAGTATTTAACATGCACCATCAAGCACCACGATCTGTGGTTCTTTTTCTGGCTGATAAAGCACCTGACAAAAGTCTCCTTCTGGCGAATAGGTGTAGTTTTCGGTGTCGAAAGAGATGGCGGCCACTCTTTCTGCATTGCTGCCAGAGTCTACTTCTTTGTTGATGACATGAAGCTCTGTTGCGTCGATATTGAGCAGTCTTCTTAGTGAGTCAACATAGGCGATTGGGTAACCATGACAAACGTAGTAGGTCTCAATCTCCGTCTTTTCAACATAGTTGCACTCATCCTCAACGCCAGCAATCGCTGACTTCGCGTAGATCATATCGATACCCGTGCGAAGGTTACCAGCCACATCATGTATTTTACTCGCCCGAGCACTTCCTTGAACGTCTAAGAACTTGACCATAGCTGTCGCCGAAACGATCGCTAAAATTAATACAGAGATGATGAGTTCTAAAAGAGTGAAGCCGTTTTGTCTGTTCATGGTTACCGATTATTTGCTCTGCTAAAGGGACGGAATGAGGGTAATCTAAATACCAAAGTCATTACAGTTAGTGGGTATAATGGTTTGGTGTTTTATTGTGTGAATTTCTAAGTAATTTTCTTTATAAACAATAGCTTAATTATTTCCTCTTACTGTTAAACGCTATGTAAGCATACGTAAGCGTACACACCCACAGCAGCCGATTGTTTAGGAAGCATTCAAACGACTTAATTTATTGATAAATAAGTCTTTAATTGTAGGATTGTCGACCATTCAAAAACTGACTTTCGACTTCATTTGAGGGAATTGGTTTACTAAATAAAAATCCCTGAAGATACTGGTATCCACAATCGATTAAGAACGCTTTTTGCGTTTCGGTTTCGACACCTTCAGCAACCACTTTTAGCCCCAATTTTTCACAGATAGCATGGGTGGCTTGGACAATCGCTTTGCTCCCTTTGTGTGAACCGTGTACGAAGCTTTTATCGAGTTTCACGGTGCTAATCGGTAAGTCATGCAACATCGACAGTGACGAGTAGCCTGTGCCAAAGTCATCAAGGTGAAGCTCTACGCCCAATTTAGAAATATCGCTTAACGCTTGCCTGACTTCACCATGCTTGAAGATCATGGAAGATTCGGTGATCTCAAGGGCGATGCTTTGAGGTTGGATATTGTAGAAGTTCAACATTGCTAATAGCTGCTCGGCAAAGGTCGCGTGCATCTGAATACTCGAAATATTGATACTCATCATCAACTCACTATCAAACTCACGTTGCCATATCGATAGCTGTTTGAGTGCAGAGTTCAGAACCCATTTCCCGAGCGGTACAATCTGCCCCGTCTCCTCCCCTAAGCTAATAAACTCATCAGGGCCTATGTTACCTAGCTCTTTGTCTGACCATCGAAGCAAGGCTTCAAACCCTTTCACCTTGTCGCTGTTGGTGTTCATGATCGGTTGGTAGTGAAGGTTGAGATCGTCGTTTTCTATGGCGCGTGCCAGTCGATGGCGGATCTCTACTTTGCGATGCAGGGTTTGTGCTAAGTCTGGGGTAAACGTTTGGAAGCGGTTTCGACCATTCGCTTTTGCAAGATGCATCGCCATACCCGCTTGCTTTAGCAATGTTTCTTGGTCAACCGCGTTATCAGGGAAATGCGCGGTACCTATGCTGCAACCGACAGATAAACTGCCGATGCCTCTGATATGGAAACTTCGGTTTAAGGCATCAATGATGCGAGAGCAAAGTAGTGGGATATTTTGATTTCGGCAGGTGTGGGCAATCACAATGAATTCGTCGCCACCAAATCGCCCTATCATGCATTTCTCATCAACCAACTGTTTAAGGCGTTCACCAACCCGTTTGAGTAGTTGGTCTCCGACAGTGTGCCCATAAGTGTCATTAACTAATTTGAAGCCATCAAGGTCGACAAACATCAATTCAAACGGTGAGCGATAGGCAATGCTGGTTTCTAGAAGGTTGCTGATCCCACGGCGATTATAAAGCTCCGTTAAACAGTCGTGTTCTGCGTTGTATCTGGCTTTTATCAGCTTCTCTTTTTGCTTTGTTGTACAGGTTAGGTTTAGCAGCAGTTCGCTTTTATCAAAGAGCCACTTTCCTTGCACATCAAAATGGTGTGCTCTGAAGGAGGAAACCTTGATAAACCAAGGCGCACCGGTTGTTGGTTCTCTATTCTGTAAACGTGTATGTACAAAAGTGATTACTATGTTTTGCGTACGGTAAATGTAGGGCTCTGATTCCAACATTGATGATCTATAACCAGTATATATACTGCCTTCGCTTTTAATAAATACTGGTGATAGGAATGTCGAAAACCAAAGTGCTCATTGTTGAAGATGACCAAGAGATAGCTCGTCTAACGACGCTTTACCTCGAAGCTGAAGGTTACAATGTTAGCGTTGTTCATGAAGGGAACTTGGCACTTGAAGCGATCCGTAGTATTGAACCTGATTTAGTGCTGTTGGACTTGATGCTTCCAGGGATGAGCGGCGCGCAAATTTGCCGTCAAGCCCGTGAGTTTTACAATGGAATGATTTTAGTGCTAACGGCTTCCGCCGATGAAATGAGCGAGGTCAGCTTGTTTAAATTTGGTGCGGACGATTACGTTGCCAAACCGATTCGTGGCCATGCCTTGTTAGCGCGAATTGAAGCGTTATTGCGTCGAGCGACTCCCGTAAAAACTGCGCAAGAAACTACGGCTGAAAAACAGTGCGATATTGTAATCAACAGCTCTGCTCAAAGTGACACGCTCTACGGCCAAAACCTCAAGCTTACTTCTGCTGAATTTGAAATCTTAAACCTTCTCGTTAATAACATCTGTCAGGTCGTGACTCGAGACCAGTGCTGTCAGTTATTTAGAGGGATAGATTACGCGTTCAACGACCGCTCGATTGATATGCGCGTGTCTGGGTTACGCCGAAAGCTGCGCATTCACGCAAAAGACAAACAGTTGATTCGTACGGTTCGCAACAAGGGGTACATGCTGGTTGCGTAAGTTCATTGCTACGAAGCTTCGCTCGGTTTCGATGTTTGCTCGCTTATACCTTGGGATTGTGACTGGGATGTCGGCAACGATATTTTTGTTCTTGAACCTTGGTGAGGGGTACATGCGACGCACCGAGATCGAAACCTTCCTCAATGATGGCATCTACTTTGCGGAGCAGTATGTTCGTCAACACAATCAAGAAAACTCACTCTATAAAGAGCTCGATAGAATAGGCTACCAACAATTTTATATCTTCAATTTACGCCTGTTGGAGAATTGGTCGGGCGAGGGGCCTTGCCAACAATGTGAGTTATACACAACCTTAAACGGTGTGCCGATATATCTAAGTGATGACAACCTCTATTCGACCGTGTTTCAGCTACCAAACTCTAAATTCAGTTTTGGGTTCAGTGAGGTAGGGGACTTTTTCTCTCCTGACATTGAATGGTACGAAGACTCAGAACGACACTTTTTGTTAGGGCTGTTGTTGGCTGTGATTGTGGCGATTGGAGCAAGTGTTTACTTACCTGTGAGGCGTTTTCAAGAAAGAATAGAGTTGCTCGTCGAGAAGCAGAAACAGTTTGGTAAGGGCAAGCTTAGTACTCGATCTGACATGGACGACATCCATCCTGTTTCTGATTTGGCCAGCAGTTTTAACTTCATGGCTGAAGAGATCGAAAGCAAAGTAAAACAAAGTCATATTTTCGCTCAAGCTATCCCACACGAAGTACGAACTCCGCTAAGTCGTATTCAACTGGCGACCGATATCCTAAGAAGGGGAGCCCCCGATAATCATCAGGTTCTTTTCGATGACATTGATACCTACATTGAGGATATCAACGAGCTCACGTCAGAAATCATCATGCTGTCGAAGTTGAATGTCATGGATAACTCTTTCTTTGAGCTCGTTAAAGTGACCTCCGATCTTCGTGAGTATTGCCTAGACCGAATTCGTTACTCGAAACTAGACAATGCCACCTTTGAATCTAAGGTACAGCTAGAGTGCAAGATTAAGTGTGATTGCTCAATGGCACGCTTGGTGTTCGATAACGTTCTCAAGAATGCGGGTAATTACACACAAGACAAAGTGTGGATGACGCTGGATGAGAACTCAGAAAACTGGCTGGTGGTGATTGAAGACAATGGTTCTGGAATACCAGAGAATAGGCGTGATGAGGTATTCCTTCCGTTCTCTCGACTAGACTCAAGCAGAACGTCGACCAACGGTGGATTGGGGTTGGGCCTCGCGATTGCTCTATCGGCGGCTAAAAAACTTTCTTGGGATATCAAAATCGACGACAGCAACTATGGTGGCGCCAAGTTCAGTATCGTGATTCCTAAGATCGCATAAGCTGCAGCTTCAAGAGCTCTTCAGGCTCGTCAAATAACAAAGCCACCGACTAATACCGTGGCTTTGTTATATTCCGATTTACAAGCGAGTGACTTCTTAGTTACTACTGCCTAGAGCCTAGAGCCTAGAGCCTAGAGCCTAGAGCTTAGAGCGATGAAGTCCATAAATAGCGTGGTCTACGATGCGGCCATTCAAGTTCTCGTTACGAGTTATAATACCTTCTAACGTGAAATGTAAGCGCTCACAAACCTTGCGGCTGCTTTGGTTACCGGTTGCGGCTGATATCTCTACCTTTTCCATATCTAACTCATTGAAAGCAACATCAATCAGCTTCTGGACAACGCGCGTCACAATCCCCTTTCCTTGGTATGTCTCAGATAACCAATAACCTATCGTCACCTTTTGCTTATCATGATCAATAGTATTGAAACTGCAGTTACCGACGACCTTGTCTTGATACACGATCGCACAGGTCATGCTTTTCCCTTCCGCATAATCGTGTAGCGAGCGTTGGATGAAGATCCTAAAGTCTTGCTCGGTTTTACAATGTGGCGGCCACACGAGCCATTGACTTAGGTACTCATTCTGGCTTTGTGAGATTTCCGCGTAGTGAGAAGCGAAGCTCTCTTCAACCAATGCGATGGAGAGTTCGTTGTCGATAACCGTTTTAAACATGTCTTTCCTTTTCTTATGGCTGCTTATTTAAGCGAATCTTAGTCGGCAGGCTATAATGTCGCATGATTTTTAATATGCAACCATTTGTAGCACGGATTTTTCGTGATACGTTGGTTCTATCACGAAACTCATTAAACCTTACAATAGTTGTGTATATAATCATTAGCTATGCATTAGTATTAGCGGCCTAAATATATAAAAAATATAAAAATGCTAGGCTTAAATAATGAATCAACATTGCCAGGACGTGACCGTGGACTTAAGGAAGGCTCTATTCGGTATTGCTAAGGCGCTTGATAACGTCGGTTTCGAAAGTAAAAATCATGGACAGAGAGTGGGCTATATCGCGTATCGATGTGCTCTGAGTGTGGGGTGGGAAGAAGAGCAAGCGCAGCTCGCGTTTTCGTTAGGCTTGATTCACGACTGTGGTGTCTCGCAAATTGATGAACAGCTCAGTTTAACGTCTGGGTTTGTACCTGACTCAAGCTATCACCATTGTCAAAAGGGCTACCAAATCTTAAAAGAGTGCCCAGTTCTTTCTATATTTGCTAAGCCGGTTCTTTATCACCATACTCCGTGGTCTGAGCTAAGGGCTATTCATATCAGCGAGTTAGAAAGAGAACTAGCTGCCATCGTGATGCTTGCCGATAGAGTCGATTATCTATACGGCATAACCTCTTCTGATCGTTATGGAAACCTAACACCAGATGGCAAAGCGAGCATCATTGAACGTTTGACTGAACAAGCGGATGAGATGTTCGAAACCAACCTTGTGCAACACATGTGCGAGTTGGTTGATTTGGATGACTTCTGGTTTTCTATGGAGATTCCATACATCGAGAACATGAGGGATAACTTTGAACCTGTGCCATTTTTCTCCCAGCAAATGTCGCTGGATGAGACGGTGGCCTTTGCCGAGTTTATCGCCAATGTTGTTGATACCAAAAGTTCGTTTACCTTTAAGCACTCTTTAAAGGTTGGGCAGCTTTCAGAATACCTCGCCAAACAGCTGGGTTATTCCTACACCACTCAGCGCAAACTCTATCTGGCTGGGTTAGTCCATGATATCGGTAAACTGCAAACCCCTAATGACATTCTGCATAAGCCGGATTTACTCACTGAAGAAGAGTATTGCTGTATTAAACGCCATGCAACGGACACTCGATTCGCATTGCAGGAGTTGTTCAGTTCACCTCAGGTTTGTCAGTGGGCATCTAATCACCATGAAAGGTTAGATGGTTCGGGTTACCCAATGGGAAAAACGGCGGAAGAGTTGGATCAACCCAGTCGAATTGTTGCTGTGGTGGATGTGTTTCAAGCGCTAACTCAGTCTCGACCTTATCGTGGAGGCATGACGTTAGAAGAGACTCTCGATATTTTGAGGGACCACGTTGATAACTTTAAGTTGGATCGAGAAGTGTTTGAGTGCCTTAATAAACACGCGCAATATTGCTTTGAATTATCGACAGACAAACGAATGTACGCGTTTTAACGCCACTGAATGCTTTCGAGGTGTGACGCCTAAACTCATACTCGGTCGAAATGACTAAACACCAGAAACAGAAAAGCGATAGCCGAGGCTATCGCTTTTTTTAATGGGGGCTTATCAGGATTTTTAGATCGAGATTAGTATCGCTTTAAGATCTCGATGATCGCTTGCTCAGTTTCCGCTGCGATGATGGCATCAATGTCATTATCATTTTGGAACAACTCTGATAGCGCCATAATCGTGTGGATGTGGCTGTCTGAGTCCATTGCCGCCAGAGTAATTGAAAGATAAACGTCACCGTTGTCTTCCGACTCTAAATCAACACCCTTCTTGAATACTGTCACTTGCAGTGATGCTTCGTTCACACCATCCTCAGGACGAGCATGAGGCATCGCAATTTTTGGTGCTAGAACATAGTACGCGCCGATGTCCTTGTGCTTTTGCTTGATAGCTTGAACATAATCTGTTCATTTCATAACGTTCCGTTACAAATCCTTGTTATTGATTGATGACTCAATAAATTTAACCCGATGTGTGAGCGAATTTATATAAATAACAATTATGTAAAATATTGATTTTATGAATGTTTACTCATTAAGTCGATTTTTGTTAGAACAGCCTATTCAAAACAATAAGATAGGTAAATCTATGAAAAAACTCGTCAGTTTACTGCTCGCTGCAGTATCGTTAGGGCTTTCTGGTTGTGCAACGGTATTAACAGCAGAACAAAGTGCGCCTCAACTCAATGAAGTTCCACAGGAAAAAGCGTTGACCGTCGCTGTAATCGATAAGAGACCATACGTTCTCGATCATGATAAAGAGCCAAAATTTGAGGGAATTATTCGCAGTTCGTTAGGTATTCCTTATACCTACAACACGGCGACACAGCAGCCAATGTCTCAATTTTTGACTGACAGATTGGTCGCAGGCTTGAAAAAACAGCAAGTAGCTGTTGAGTCGGTTGAGACGACGCCTGAAGAGGATATCACCAAGGTTGCTGAGCAGATGAAAGCATTCGACAACAAATCGATGATGTTTGTCTTGAATGAGTGGAAGTATGACTTCCACGCATTTACGGATAACTCTTGGTACAACGTTAATGTGATTATCTATGATGAAGCTGGTAATAAGCTACTCAGCAAAAATTTCCAAGGCGAGAATGATGTACCTGATGGTGGTGCAATCATCAATGAGATGCAACTGATCTACAAACAGCGTTTTGAAGAGATATTCCGAGATGCTGAAGTGAAAAGTGCCCTGCTAAACTAGTTATTCCCACTTTGATCTCATATTTTGAAAAAGCCACACTCTGTGGCTTTTTGTTTTAATGATGGTTTTTTTTGCATTATTTCTTGCTGGGAAAATGAATTATTGCGAGAAGTAGTTCGATTTGTACGCTTTATGACCGCGCGATCGTTTGCGTTAAAAAATGTGATGAAAGTCTCACTTAACTGTTTATACTTCTCTTCCGGTTTTAAGCCGGTGCTTAGCCAATACAAGCCGTCACATGGATATGTGAATGACCCCACGGACCGGACCAGCTACGTTCCACTGCTTGTATAAGGTGATTTTTTACATGAACAACTCGTTGTTACATTCGCTAACCCTGTTAGCTCCTTCATCGCGTAGCGTTTTGCTTGCGGTTCTTTGTCCTGTTCCTTTGATGTCATTTGCTTGGCTCATGTTCACTCTTTAAGGATTACTAGGACACATTATGAATATTCTATTTGGTTTTGTCGGTGTTCTTGCACTGATTGCTTGCGCGTACCTGTTATCTGAAAGTCGTTCTTCAATTAACTGGAAAACGGTCTCTCGTGCACTATTACTTCAAATCGGTTTTGCAGCCTTAGTATTGTATTTCCCTTGGGGGCAACTGGCGTTAACAAGCCTAAGCAATGGCGTTTCGAGTTTGCTTGGTTTTGCAGACGTTGGTATCGCTTTCCTATTTGGTGATCTGGCTACTGAAGGTTTCATTTTCGCGATTCGCGTACTTCCAATCATTATCTTCTTCAGTGCTTTGATCTCTGCGCTCTATTATTTAGGCGTTATGCAGAAAGTGATTCAAATCTTGGGCGGAGCGGTGCAAAAACTGCTGGGTACAAGTAAAGCTGAATCTCTGGTTGCTACAGGTAATATCTTCCTTTCTCAGGGTGAGTCTCCTCTTCTTATTCGTCCCTTTTTAAAGTCTATGACTCGTTCGGAACTGTTTGCTGTAATGGCAGGTGGTATGGCGTCGGTAGCGGGTAGTGTACTTGGTGGTTATGCTGGCCTTGGTGTTGAGCTTAAATACCTTATCGCTGCAAGCTTTATGTCGGCTCCGGGCAGTCTGTTAATGGCGAAGATCATTGTTCCTGAGCGCAGCACACCAAGTGATTACGACCATATCGAACTAGATAAAGCTGACCAAAGCAACGTGATTGATGCATTGGCAAGCGGCGCGATGAACGGTATGAAGGTTGCGGTAGCGGTTGGTACTATGTTGGTTGCCTTCGTGAGTGTGATTGCGATGGTCAACACTGGCCTAGAAAGCCTAGGTGAAACGTTCGGTTTTGCGGGTATTACGCTACAAGCTATCTTTGGTTACCTGTTCTCGCCTCTTGCATGGCTGATCGGTATCCCAAGTGACGAAGTATTGATGGCGGGTTCTTACATCGGTCAGAAGATCGTTATGAACGAGTTTGTTGCTTTCATCGACTTCGTTGAGAACAAAGCTCTGTTATCTGAACACAGCCAAGTGATCGTGACTTTTGCTCTATGTGGCTTTGCTAACATTGGTTCTATCGCGATTCAGTTAGGTTCAATCGGTGTTATGGCACCAGAGCGCCGTGCTGAAGTTGCAAACTTAGGTTTGAAAGCTGTAGCTGCTGGTACGCTAGCAAACCTAATGAGTGCATGCTTAGCGGGTATTTTCATCCTGCTTTAAGCTATATTCAGTTAAAGCGGACACTTTACTTACAGAGTTAACGTAAGGAGGGTGTCCGCTTTTTTGTGCCTGTTAATCAGGCGAAATCAGGTTTTGGCCGTCGACTGTGATTTGTCTATCGTGAGTAAAAGCTCACTCGGAAGAGTAATAGAGCCAGTTCCTTTTATCCGATATACTTGAATATCATCAGGTTGCGATTAATAACATTCGGCTTCGATTAAGAACATTCGATTTCGATTGAGAATATTCGGTTCCGACTAAGCATATCCGCTTTCGATTAGGAACAATGGCAACCAAGCTAAATTAATCAAGGGTCTCTCCATGAACATTCGCGTTCTCATCGGTCTTATTGTTACCTTCATTGGCTTGTTTGCGACGGTTTACCTAATTGCCGGCGGCGCTCAGTTTCCTATCTACCAGTGGCCAAAAGAGGCTTATCTCGGTTTGGTGTTCAGTGTCGTGTGGGGGGCTGGTGTCGCAGCGTCTGTAGCGTATTTCTTCTCGGCATTGGTGTTTGTCACTGTCGCCGTGGTTTGCTATGCGATCGGTTATAAAATCGGTGGGCTCTTTTCTTCAAGTTCTAAAGCTTAATCTTATCAAGGTGTGCTGATGTTCATTGAAGTAGGGCTGATTTGAATGCACTGGCTCGATCGTTGGAAGGTGTATCGCTATCATCGAAAACAGACTAACCGCTCGAATGGCGACAAGGCTAAAGCTTTAGGTTGGACTAGTGAAGAGAGTCAATTGTGTCGCTTTGAAGTGATCGCTCGTGCGGCGGACTTCGAAAAGAAGCGTGTTTTAGATTTGGGTTGTGGCTATGGCGAGTTGTTTGAACTACTCGACAGCATCTATCGTATTCAATCTTACACCGGCGTTGACCAATATGCAGGCTTTCTAAAAAAGGCTAGGCAGAACTACACAGAAGATCGTTGTCAGTTTTTGTCGGGTGACATGAGTAAAATGAGCCTTGAGGTGCACGACATTGTTATCGCTAGTGGTTCACTGAACTACATCTCTCGTGATCCTGACTATCTGACAAACATGATTACTCGTATGTTTGAGTTGGCGAATCAGACGGTGATTTTTAATCTTCTCAATTCAAGCCAATATCCTTCACGTAATACCTTGATGAGTTATCACCCTCAAGGTGTCTATCGTTTCTGTAAAACGCTCTGCGATGATGTCTCTTTAATAGAGGGCTACGCAGAAGGGGATTTCACGATAGTGATGAACAAAGTCTGCCCCTGAACTTAAACCTAAGACTAAGCTTGAGTGAAGTGATTGTTTGGTAAGAGTTAAAAAGCCGCAGACCTTGAAAGGTATGCGGCTTTTTGGGTTCTATGACCAACCTAGGCTAGGTATGCTGCTAGTTCTTCGGTGGTTGGTTTTTAATAAGTCCGTAAGGGATGTTAGTAAATACCTTAGGGTTGCCTTCATAGGTCGGCGCTTCATTCACTTGCTGCCAATCGAGTAGCATGATTGCTAGCACATTGCGGTGTTCACCGTACTCAAGATCAAAATCACCAGTGATAGAAGGGATCATGCCTTGTTTCTCATCGATAGAAGCTTGAATCGCGAGTCGAGTTTTCTCTAGAACTGGGTCATCTTCTAAACCTGCCAGCAAGAAGGTCAATCCAACCTCAGCAATCACATCTTCTTTCGCACGCAACAGAATCGTATCGATGTTTTCTCTGAAGTAATCGTAGATCCATTGATGATCTTGCTCGCTCACTTGATGCTGATAGTACTCGGAATCGCCAAAGATGACGTGTGTCATGCCGTAGAGTTTGTTGCCAAATTGCTGACTTGAAAGCTTCTTATCTTCATCGTCTGGGTACGCTTTTTTGAAGGTTTCGACAAACTCATCAACGACATCTTGTTCACCCAGTTGGCGCAGCCAGTAGACTTGATTGGCGAGTTGAGCCGCCCACGCTTTCACCATGTCTTCATTGGTCACGTATCGTGAGAAGTCATAGCGACGAATGATTTCGCGCAGCTTGGCATCGTTCTTGTGTTCTAAACCGTATTCATTAGCACGAGCCATAGAGCCTAGAAGGTCAACACCAAGGTAAAGGTATTCAGGCATGTGTTTGGTGATGTTGTAGCGTCGAACACTGCGCTCATCATTATCACCAATGTAAGATGCAACGCGCTTCTCTGAGTAGAGTACGATTTGTTCCATGGTTTGAACGTCATTCGACAGGGTGCTGAGCTTGCTTGCCACTCGTGCCATGTCACTCCACACCGCAGCCGAATACTTATCGTCTAATGTTTGGCGATACATGCGCAGCCCGTAGTGACCTTCTTTGAATGCAGGCAGAGTGTAAAGCTGGCTTTCGTAGGTGGTGCGAATGAGGTCTGCAGATTGTTTGAAAGATTGTTCATGAGAGTTGAGAGAATCTGCTTGGGTTTGAATACTCGGTACATTTGTCGCCAGAGCGTTCTCTTGTGCGTGAACAGCGACCGTAACTGAGGCCGATAGTAATGTGCACAGTGTAATCGTTTTTAGCTTCATGTCGTGAGGTACCAAGCTGATTAATAGTCTATGTAAAATAACATCGATGAATCCTTTAATGTAAGGTTTGAGTCAATACAATGTAAGCTTTATAAGGTTCACTAACCCTTTTTGATTAAACCATTCGTTTGGTAAAGAATTTTGAAGTGATGGATCACTCAATATTTGATAGATAGTCGACGTTAGTATGGATTTTTAATGACTTAGCGGCATACTGGAGCAATAAGCCAGAAATGAGCCGTTATAAGGCAGTATATAGAACAATAGTGTTAGAGGTTCGTAAATGCCAAGTGGTTCTAGCAAGCAGTGGTCTGCCAGAGTAGTAGCTTTTCTTTTTTTCCTTGCGATAGTAAGCGCAATTGAGTTCTTTCATGCCAAGCAATTAACTTTTCTTAAAAACGAATCGTATTCCGAGGCAAAAAAGCAACTATCCATTATTCGTTCTCGGATTGAAGCCGCGATCGTGTCAGATATGTATATCCTCAATAATTTCTCGACCTTAGTGACCATGAACCCCGATGGTGAGGTGAAAAATTGGGATAAGATTGCTGAGAATATCATTCAAGATGGCTTCCATATTCGACTTATCGGACTCGCCAAAGACGACATTCTAAATTTTGTTTACCCGATGGAAGGTAATGAGCAGATTCTCGGTATTAATTATCGTGATCACCCAAATCAATGGGAGTCTGTTGAGATAGCCCGTAATTTTGGCAACACCTTTATTGCTGGTCCTTTTGAGCTGTTTCAAGGTGGGCAAGCCCTTATTACACGTACTCCGATCTTCCGAGATCCGCCTTTTAATCAAGATTATTGGGGTGTCTCCAGTGCTGTTATCGGTTTAGATGAGCTGTTTGAAGATGTTGGAATCGGCAAGATAGAGAACAAGTATGAATTAGCAATTCGTGGTGCAAACAGTTCAGGGAAAGATGGCGCTGTCTTTTATGGTACTCAGGATGTGTTCGATAATGCGTTTGCCACTGAACAGGTGAGTTTTCCATACGGGGGTTGGTACCTTGCTCTCTCCGGTAACGAACATGTATTGATGGATGAGCCTTGGTATCGCATCCAAGCGGTAAGGCTGGTGGGCTACTCCATAATATTAGTGTTGGCGTTTGCCTTCTTTACTATTTATCGTCTGTACCGGATTGCAGATAGCCGCTCTATGCATGATGAGCTAACGATGTTACCGAATCGTCGATACTTCATGTATAGCCTCAAACAGGCCTTCAAAACCACTCAAAAACAGAGAGCGAGAACCTTTGCCGTTGTAAATATCGACCTCGATGGGTTTAAAGCAATCAACGACACTTATGGTCACGCGGCAGGCGATCAGGTATTGATTGAGTGTGCTAACCGCATCAGAAGTGAGCTGCGTGTTTCAGATATCGTCGCAAGGATAGGCGGTGATGAGTTCTTGGTCTTGTTGCCACGCATTATCGATGATCAACACGTATCGTCGATCGTGACTAAACTACGAAAGGCGATATGCTCGGCACCAGTTGTGTACGACGCGCACTCTATTTATCTCAGAATCAGTGTGGGTTGGGTTATTCACAATAACAACTACAATGATGTCGATGCGCTCTTAAAAGCCGCTGATAAAAAAATGTACGAACAGAAGCGACAAGTTATCTAGGTTGAATTTTAGCTGCGATTAGAATTTAGTTGCTGAATGGGGGGAAAAGCCTCAGAATACCGCGCTTTGCTCCGTATCAATGTATTTGATGAGCAAAAGCTGAAGCAACGCACTTTTTAACGTGTTGCTCATACTAAATGTTATTCAACTGAGAAAATAATCTATGAGTTTTACCTCCCTTGGCCTTTCTGAACCGATCCTTAAAGCTATTGAAGCACAAGGTTACGATAAGCCATCACCAATACAAGAGAAAGCCGTGCCAGCTGTCCTAACGGGCAAAGATGTTATGGCCGCTGCTCAAACAGGTACAGGTAAAACTGCAGGCTTCACGCTACCTATTCTTGAAATGTTATCGAAAGGTACTCGCGTACGTCAGAACCAAGTTCGTGCGCTCGTGCTAACGCCAACTCGTGAGCTTGCTGCGCAAGTGAATGGCAGCGTAGTGAAGTACGGTATTAACTTACCGCTGACTTCGACGGTAGTGTTTGGTGGTGTGAAGATTAACCCTCAGATGCAAAAACTGCGTAAAGGTAGTGACGTGTTGGTGGCAACACCTGGTCGTCTACTTGACCTATACAACCAAAATGCAGTGCGTTTTGACCAACTAGAAATCCTAGTGCTAGATGAAGCGGACCGCATGCTAGACATGGGTTTCATCCGCGATATTCGTAAGATCTTAGCTTTCTTGCCTAAGAAGCGTCAGAACCTACTGTTCTCAGCGACGTTCTCTGATGATATCCGCAGCTTAGCGAAAGGCTTAGTGAACAATCCTGTTGAGATTTCAGTAAGCCCTGCAAACTCGACGGCAAAAACGGTTGAGCAAAGCATCTACCCAGTAGACAAAAAGAAAAAGAGCGCAATGCTAGCGAAGCTAATCAAAGATAACGATTGGCAACAAGTGTTGGTGTTCAGCAAGACCAAACACGGTGCGAACAAGCTTGCTCGCTTCCTTGAAGAGCAAGACATCACTGCTGCACCTATCCATGGTAACAAGAGCCAAGGTGCACGTACTAAAGCCTTAGAGAACTTCAAAACAGGTAAGGTACGAGTACTTGTTGCAACTGATATCGCCGCTCGTGGTATCGATATCCCGCAACTGCCTCAAGTAGTTAACTTCGATCTTCCTCATGTATCAGAAGACTATGTACACCGTATCGGTCGTACTGGCCGTGCAGGTGAAGTAGGTAAAGCGATTTCATTGGTTTGTGCTGATGAAGTGGGTGAGCTGTTCGGTATTGAACGCCTGATTCAACAAGTGCTAGAGCGTCGTGAACTGGAAGGTTTCTCTCCAGTAAATAAGTTACCTGAGTCTCGGTTGGATTCACGTCCAATCAAGCCTAAGAAACCGAAGAAAGCAAAACAGCCACGTGAACATGCTGATGGTCAACGCTCTGGTGATAACGCTCGCGGGCACAAGCCAGCAGGTAAGAACAAGCGTCATGTAGCTGGTAATGGTTCGGCTCCAAAGCGTAAGCCGACATCTGGTAAGAAACCTGCTGAAAACAACTCAGCTGCGACAACTGAAGATAAATCAGTAAGAAACAACGGCAGCAACTTTAAACGCGGTAGTGCGGGCAATAAACCTGCTGCAAATAACGCAGGTGCTCAGAACACTCTGAGCAAACCAAGCGGTGCGGGTAAATCTAACGGTACTGGTAAGCCAAACAACGCGGGTAAACCTGCAGGCAAACCTAAGAAGTCTGGTTACGGCGGTAGCTACGGCCCAAGCAAGTCGTCAAATAAGCCGACAAGCAACAAACCTTCTACAAACAAACCGTCTCGAAGCCGTTCTAAGCCAGCTCCTCAGAAGTAATCTTTTCTGAGATATTGAAAGAGCAACGAACATGAGCCGCTTTATAAAAAGGCGTCTCGTGGGTTAAGTTCTTTCTGTCATAGAAATCGAATAAGCGCGAATATTGAATCTCAATGTTCGCGTTTTTTTATGGGCGTTGTTTAGGGTGTTGTTTATGTTGAGTAACCGTATAGCTTGAGTAAGCTAGGGGAGGTTTATTGCTGTTTAAAGTGATTGAATCTAAGGGAAATATGACATTTTTGGGAAGGGTAATGAATCTTTAATTATTCATTAATAATAACATAATCACTAGCGTTTTTGTTGGATTTTGCAATTTGCAATTCCAGTTTGCAAAACAAACAAGGATATCCGGCCAATACGTGTCCAGATGCGTAGTAAATACGTGTTTTAAAAGTTGGCACGCATGCTGCATTAGTAATGGTGACCCTTCTTAAGCCGAGGGTCACCTAGCCAACTGACGTTGTTAGTGAACCTTTTTTGTTCACACAAAATATATGACCAATCATCCTTATTGTGATTGGTTTTTTTTTGCCTGAAATTTAGGTTCTATTTTTTGTTATTACTTTTTTACTCACCACACTTAGAGTAACAGCTTGGTTGGCGTGGGCATTCTCCACCTCTGGAGCAGATAAGCCTCGCCTCTGTCTCAATCCCACGTTCAATCCAATTTATATTTAGAATCTTGGCTATTGTCGTGAGATCTTTTTTGATGTTACGCGGAATTGCCACAGAGCCACCATTGTTAACGCATGACGCTTTAAGCTGCTCTGCTATGTCTCTTGAATTACCGCCTTGAGCATCAATCGCAGGGTTGAGATCTATACCAGCACACAACACACGATTGTTACCCGCAGGATCCGTCATATTGATGGATTCACAACAGTAGATTCTAGGCTCATCTCCGACATTCAAAATGGAGATTTGAGCCGAGCTACCCGCACGGGGCTCAGATAATCGACGGAACACAGCCCAATGTTGACATGGGTCAGCGACCGTTCTCATATTTCCCCAAGGTAGCGGAATCCCGTTCCCGCGATATACCGCCTTGAGTTTCCCCGGCCCATAAGCATCAAAGTAGTGCCAGTGAGGGTAGGGCGATACTACAGTCATTCGACGCATCGCAACAGAGGGGGAAACCCCTGCTCTTTTGTGAACGTCGATTTCGTAACCAGTGCGGTCAAGTAGCTGCCTAAACGGGACTTTCGGGCACAGAAGTGCGCCAGCAAAGAAGCTGGACTCAAAGTCTCGCCATGCTTGAAGAATGTCTTGGGAGTTGAGCTGTGAAGAGCCTGATATCTGGTTGTCATCCCATGTGTTGTTGTTACCGACCGACAACACACTCTTTAGGCCTTCTTTGCTGTGCAGAATGCAATGACCGATATAAACCGAAAGGTCGTATTTCAGACGAGTTGGGTATTCTTTAAGAATCTCGTTTAAGAAGATAGTACCGGGAGGCTCAAAGAAAGAGGTCACTAACTGCTTAGCGTTAATTCCGAGCTCATCGACTACGTCTTGCGGCGTGCGCGTCACCCAGCGGATGTTGATTCCTAGGCTTCTAGCGATGTCTATCAGGTCTTCGACGCTCAGGTTAAGACGTTTTAAGCCTACCTCTTCCGCAGCGCGCTCAAGGTCAGGGAAGTGGTTCTGATTGCTCTCTTGGTGTGCTCGAATCAAGAGGTGCGCAAACTGGCGGCCTGAAATGCCCGTTTGTGACAGCATCTCAGGAATCGCAATTTGCAGGATGTCGTTTGAGAATAGGAAGCTCGGCTCGAGCGCCATGCCACTTATCCCACCACGATTCCCCTTATCAGGAGCAATGGCTTGTTGTTCAGATTCGTCGTCGAGGAACCACGTCGGATTCTTCTGAAAGACCTGTGCAATCACTTCCAGCATATCGATGCTCGGAACCCGCTTTCCACGTTCAATCATTGAAAGGTAAGAAACGGAAGGGGCGTATTCTGGGTTGATTCTAATACAACGCGCAGACAGGTCTTCCATCGTTAAATGGTTACGTTTTCTTAGGTTACGTATTTTCGTACCTAGGAAATGTGACTGACGAACTAAACTTTTTGACAAGGCCATATTTGTAAAATTCACATTGTAAAATTTTTGTTGTGAAATTGTATGTAAAAAAGCGCTAATCTACAAACTAAGCAATTCACAAAATGACAAATAAATTAAACGTTAGTTTGGAATAATTGCTCTAGGACACATTTTTGCTGTAGAAATCGGTGGTTATCACCGGACTGGTCAAGAGGGAAAGACTATGAATATGCTTACATTCGATAAAACAGAAATCCAAAAACAATCAAAGCCATTTATCGCTGAAGCTGTCTTTGCCGTGGAGACAATCAATGCTAATCAGCAAACTGAAAAGCAAGTGAAAGCAAAGCAGCTGCTTGATCGACTATTCCCACTAGAGAATGGCTCACATCAAGACGTAACCAGCTACGTAGTCGATTACCGCCATATTATGGCTTACTTTAAAGACGGTCAGCACAGCGGTCTGAAGCACCCTAAGCAGTTTGTAGCGTACATGGGTGAGAAGAACGACCCAGACTCTATCTTGTTTCGAGATGGCAGTGGCAGCCACCTAGAGGTGATGTTTGGTTGCCACAAAGGGACAGGTTGTATTGAGCTAGTAGAAATTGATGATATTCAGTTGGAATCATGCACCACGTTTGGCCAATCACCAATGGAAGCAACAACCACAATGCGTGAAGAGACCATTGCAGCGATGCGCCACTGGATCAGTTTGATTCAAGGTGACGCAAAGGGTAAACCAAAGGCATGCAGTGAAGATAAAGAGTTCAGAGCAAAGAGTGGTGAAGACTACTGCTTGAATTATTGCTTCCAGATCTAACGGTGAATCCTAGTTAGCTAAAGTAATTTATACAACTAAAGAAAAAAAGCCCCGAAGATAATGAACTTTGGGGCTTTCTAGTCTCAATACGAGCCGACTAATATGTCGATAAGAGCATTGTTGGTGTGTTTTACAAAGGCATGACTCGGTTACGGCCAAGTGATTTCGCTTCATAAAGTAGCTTATCAGCACGTTCAATCAGCGATTGAGCTGATTCGCCGGGTTCAAGTTCAGCGACACCAAACGATGCAGTGATACTGCCGACTTGTTGACCACTGCGGCGATCTTTAATCGACAGCTTTTCTAGAGAGCGACGATTGGTATCAGCGAGTTGACGAGCAATACGCAAAGACTTGTTAGGCACAATCAGCGCGAACTCTTCACCACCAAATCGATAGGCAGAAATACCTTCACGGCAACTTAACTTCAGCTTGCGAGCGATCGCTTTAAGCACCATATCGCCAAACAAGTGGCCATAGGTGTCGTTGAAATTTTTAAAGTGGTCGATATCGAGAAGAATCAGACACAAAGATTGTTGTGCTTCACACAGGGTTTCTATGTCACGGTCGAAAGAGCGACGGTTATAGAGTGTGGTTGTACTATCGAAAAGCGCATCTTTCTGAACTTCTACTAACTGGGTTTTTAGTTTGGTGATCTCTGAGGTTGCAGAGTTTAGCTGAGAGTTTAAAAACTGAGTAGAGTGACGAATATGACGGGATTCAGACACCAGCTGTCGAACTAAGGACATGACTTCATCAATAGATAGGCTTTCATTATCAACACGAGCCAAGTCCTCGAAGCTTTTATCGATCATGTCAGAAAAAGCGGAGGTGTCGGTCAGGGTGTCATTCATTGAATTGGAAACTTCAGAAACTAACAGTTCCAAATTAGCGCGAAGGTCATTGATATTGGTTTCGGATTTGCTGGCAACATAATTGTTGTATAGCTGCTCACCAACGGCAGGAGGACAAATACCGTAGTGTTCTAAAACACCATCCATGTCTTGAGTTAGCTGGGGAATAGCGTTATCGACATAGGTGTACCAAAGTGCGTAATTTGCAGGTGTCGTTGACACCCTGTTCTTCATCATAAGAGGCACCGCTTTTTTTAGATTTGCGGTGGATTTCTGAAATTCGTCTTTGTTCATTATTTTTACTGCAGATACCAAAACAACTAAGCCACTTGCGAACAAGGTTAGCGGATTTCGAAGGTCTTTGCTTTAAAAATTATATAATTAGTGGATGAGGGTTGGATAAATAACTCATTTTTATTTTGAATATCGATTGCGTATTCATAAGCGTAATCTAATGGATTGTTCTTTAACCATATTTGGGCTTATCAAACTTTCGGCGTAGCGTGAGTTAGTATCAAAAGATTACTGAGAATTAAGTGTTGTCTAGGGAAGTGCATACAAAAAGTGACGTAAATTGATCGTTGAGCTTTAATTGAGAAAGTCTAGGTTGAGGACGCTTGGCTGGTGATTTGCATTTGTTCAGAGTTTACGGGGGAAAGCCTGTATCGAGAGGGGAAATGTTTATAAGCAGGCATAAAAAAGCGCCGATAAAAATCAGCGCTTTAAAATTCTTTTTAGCTATAAGAGCTAATTATTGAGCAACAACGTTTGCTGCTTGTAGGCCTTTTTGACCATTTTCAACTTCGAAAGAAACCTTTTGGCCTTCTTTCAGAGTTTTGAAGCCTTCAGAAACGATTGCACGGAAGTGTACGAATACGTCAGCGCCGCCGTTGTCTTGAGAAATGAAACCGAAACCTTTCTCTTCGTTAAACCATTTTACAGTGCCAGTATTTGTGTTAGACATAATTTGTCCCTTATTCATAAATTTTCTAAGTTGTTGATTGCATTTAATGCAATGCGCTGATAATTGAATTATTTAATATTGCTAAGAAATAAGGAAAAACTACTTACAAAAACGGGTAACGATTTTACATGTCAATTTTTTACTATTCATCTAACTTAAATAACTCCGGCTAACAGAGCGAGAGCATGTTAACACAGTCTTTTGAGATGTACACGCATTGCTTAAGAAATTTGTGCTTTTTTTGTCATACCGTGCGAATGTACAAGATTTACACTGATTTAGTGATAGTTTTGTCGCTTCGTCCAACACAACAAAAGGAAGCATCTCAGCTTCCTTTTGATCATTAGTATAGACGATATTAACGCTTAAAGTTGATATCTTCAGTTTGATCTAAATTTATTTTTGTTTTCGCTGGTTGAGTCTCTGCAATCACCTTACCGTGGCGTATTGAGTACTGCACTGGTACTTGGCGGCGTACTGCATCAAAGCCATTGTCAGCAGGAAGAATCAGCAAGCTACCTGGCTTACCTTCTTCGATACCGAAGTTGTCTTGAATGTTCAATGTGCGAGCAGAGTTCTTGCTGATCAAATCAAGTGAGTTGTTGATTTGGTCGTAGCCCATAACCTGTGTTACATGCAGTCCCATGTGCAGAACTTGAAGCATGTTCGCTGTGCCCAGTGGGTACCATGGGTCAAACACATCATCGTGGCCAAAACAAACGTTGATGTCTGCTGCTAGCATCTCTTTAACGCGCGTTACACCGCGGCGTTTCGGGTAATCGTCGAAACGGCCCTGTAAGTGAATGTTCACTAACGGGTTTGCCACGAAGTTGATACCAGACATCTTCAATAGACGGAATAGGCGAGATGCGTAAGCACCGTTGTAAGAGCCCATTGCAGTCGTGTGGCTAGCGGTTACTTTCTCGCCCATTTCAAACTTATGAGCAAGAGCTGCTAATGTTTCCACAAAGCGAGACTGTTCGTCGTCGATTTCATCACAGTGAACGTCGATCAGACAGTCGTACTTACGTGCAAGCTCGAACACGTAATGCAGAGATTCAACACCGTATTCACGAGTGAATTCGAAGTGAGGGATAGCACCGATAACGTCAGCGCCGATCTTCACTGCTTCTTCAAGCAACTCTTTGCCGTTAGGGTATGAAAGGATGCCTTCTTGAGGGAATGCAACGATCTGGATGTCGACCCACTCTTTCATCTCTTCACGAACTTCAACCATCGCTCTTAACGCAACGAGTGTTGGGTCTGACACATCAACGTGCGTACGAACGTGTTGAACACCGTTAGCTATCTGCCATTTCAGTGTTTGCTTAGCACGAGACTTTACGTCTTCGATTGATAGCAGTTCTTTACGCTCAGCCCAACGCTCAATACCTTCAAACAAAGTGCCAGAGATGTTCCAGTTAGGCTCACCAGCAGTTTGAGTAGTATCTAGGTGGATGTGCGGTTCACAGAAAGGAGTAACTGCAATGCCACCATCAGCATCAAGGATGTCGCCTTGATGATTGATTTGCGCGTCATTATCGAGAATGCGAGAAAATTGACCATTTTCAATCAGAATCTGTTTCAAGCCCTCTTGGTCTTGAAGTTTCGCGTTCTTGATTAATAAGGTTGTCATAGTGTGTCCTTAAGCGGCCTGAGATTTCAGAGCTTTTTTGTTCAATAGAGGATTAAGCACGAGGTAACTGATTGCACCACCTAACACTGCGTTCAAAGGAACAACGCCAGGTAGGAAGTGACCAGCGGCTACGCCTGTTGCTACCGCGATAATGCCAGCCCAGTTAACGGTTTGGAACTCTGCATTTGCAAAATCTTTGTAACGTTTACGGTTCGCGAAGAAGTCGGCGATGATTACACCACCAATTGGTGGAATCGCCAGCGAAAGGAAGGTTAACCAACCAACGAAGTTGTTGTATAACCAAAGCGCGAAAATCGTACCGATAATGCCGTTAATGATAGACATTGTAGTACTTGAGCGACCAGTGATGTTAGATAAACCCAGACCAGATGCATAAAGTGCATTTTCATTGGTTGTCCAGATATTCAATCCAAGCACGATGATGGCTGGAAGCAGTAGGCCTTGCGCGATCATCACATCTGAAATATCAGCCTGACCTGTTGCTGCTGCGCCTGCTGCGCCGAAGATAAACATCAGCGAGTTACCGATGAAGAATGCAACCATAGTAATCAATACTGCGCTTGCTGGCTTTTTACCAAAGCGAACGAAATCGGCAGTTAACGTCCCCGCACTTACAAACGAACCTACAACCATTGCTAGCGCCATTGAGAAGTCCATTGGCGTCTCCGGTTTAATTAGTTGCAGTTGCTCTAGTCCACCAACACTGTCTACCGCAGTCAGTACTGAGTAACCACCCAAAATCGCAATCGCAGGTACTGCAATCGCTGAAAGTACCATTAGTGCTTTAATGCCGAAGTACACTGTCCCCGTCATCAACAAGCCAGATACGATAATCAAGGTGTTGGTATCAATGCCCGTTGCTTTTTGTACTGGAATAGCAAACATCGCAACACCCACACCAAACCAACCGACTTGTGTACCACCAAGTAAAGCAGAAGGAAGCCATGAGCCTTTAGTACCGAAAGAGAAACGAGCAAGGAGGTGGGTAGAGAGGCCAGTAGATGAGCCGATGTAGCCAAGAAAAGAAGTGTAAATACCGAGGATTAGGTTACCGATGAGAACGGCGAGGAAGAAATCGTTGAATGAAAGACCTGTCCCGAGTGAACCACCTGTCCACATACTTGCAGAGAAGAAAGTGAGTCCAAGCATTACCATGGTGAGTGAAGCGACTCCTTTCCTAGCCGATGTAGGAACCGGCCCTAGACTGTAGTTATTATCAGCAGCCATTTTTTACCTCCGCAAATGATCAAAATTAAAATTAACGGTCGCCGTATTGCAGGCAAACTTGCGCATTATGGTGATATAAATCACATAGTCAATGCTAATTTTGTCAATGATTGCCCATAAAAACCAGTTGTTGCAGTAATTATCTTGTTAAACATAGGGTTATTTTCTGTCTTTATTTAAAAAAAACAAATAGAAAACGTTTTCTATAATGCGTTGGTTATCTGCTGTTCTTGGTTGGCTATGAATGCTTATTATTATACGTCTGAATGGGTGTCTGTATCGAAAAAGAGGGCGGTTGGCCAAACTGCAGGCAAAAAAATAGCCAATCGCAATAATCGCAATTGGCCTATATATTTTGTGAACAAGAATAGGTTCACTAACAACGTCAGTTGGCTAGGTGACCCTCGGCTTAAGAAGGGTCAATATATACATTGCAGTTAGTGTGCCAACTTTTAAAACCACGTAAAACGGCAGTTTTATAGCAATCTGGTGCGTATTTGAGCGTTTAATTTGCGTTTTTGAAATGCCGATTGCAAAATACAATTGCGATTTGCAACTTTAGAGTGTTTATTCGTTTTTCGGGTTTGTGTTCTTTCTGGCGACGAATGGTGAAATAAACAAAAAGCCCGTGCGATCTAAGAGCGCACGGGCTTGGGTATTGTTTCACCAATAGGAAGTATTAGATGGAGTAGAAGAAGTACAGTTGAGACTTCATTCTAATGATGAACCCGCGTATTACGTCTAGGAACGCCATAAAGCTGATAGGCTTCTCACCGCTTACCCACGCTAATCCGACAGAGCCAACAGGAATATCGTAACCCTCTGCCTCATCAATTTTTAAACGAACAAAGTGGTGCTTGTTCTGAAGGTTTTTGCCTGTGGTAACACGAACCTGCTCATCGATACCCAGCAAACTTGCTTGCGCTTCACCAGTGGCCTCTACAATGCCTTCTACGGTTGCAGAGAACACTTTTCCTGGGTATACCGCTGTCGCAAATTCCGCAGGTTGACCGACCTTAATATTACGAATCGCTTGGTGGTTAACTCGCATCAGCACGTACTTCTCTTCGGTATACATCTGGATACGAGGCATCATTGAAACACGCTGACCTTCACGAAGAATAAAGTTCGTTACAAAGCCGTCAGTCGGTGCCGTGACTTTGGTGCTGTTCAAGTCCCATTGTGCTTGTGCCAGTGTTGCCTTTGCTGAATCGACCTCAGTTTGCTTCTTGCTCACATTGGTTTCAGCTTTGTGGATGTTCAACTTCGCATTCTCGGCATCGACTTCTTTCTTGCTAAGCTGAGATTCCAATGTTGTAACGTTATACGTCGCTAAGTCTACCTTTGCTGTTTGTTGGTCGATGTCAGTTTCAGTGATCGTATGTTCTACCACTTTGTTTTGCTTCTGGTAACGATCAAGCGTCTTTGACTGCAGTACTAAGTCTGTTTTAGCCGAATCTATTTGTGCGACTGAAGCTTTGATGTCTTCAAGCGCCGATTGATAGCTGACTTTTGCAATGCTCACTTCTTGACGAGCTGTGTCTAAAGCGACCTCTGCAGACTCAAGTTGAACGCTGGCTTTGTCTCTTGCGATGACATATTTGGTGTCATCAATTTCGTAAATTAGTTGTCCTTCAGTCACATCCTGGTTCGGGTGGATGTAGACTTTAGAAGTTTTTCCCGACACATTAGTTGAATCGGGACGCAGCTGAATATGTGGAGACTGAACCACTGAGCCTCCCGATATTATCTTGAAGCTGGCTGATAGAGTGGATATTGAAAGGCTAGGTCCTCTCTCTAACTGGTTTTTCTCGGGGCACGATCTGGCGTCGTCTATACGCCGAGTTAACATCGGGTTGCACTGTTTGCAGTCCGGGGCTTTTCTATATGGCGCTCAAGTCGGTAATTTCATCAAATGGTGCTACGACAATCCTGCTTATACTGAGGTGGGTAAAGTTCATGACTCAATTCGAGTTGCCATCTTTATGATGAAGATATTAAGGCGTTACTTGGGAGACGACTTTACTCCCGCAGCCGTCTCTATCGCAGGTTATCGCGAGAACACTCAACTCTATCAAGAGTATTTTGGGTGCAATATTCAGTGGGGGCAGCCACGAACTGAAATCTGGATACCAAGCCAGTCGAGGTTATCGAGCAATCAAGCCCCTTCTAGCGGCAAGATGAGCTTGGCAATGAACTTTCATGACTTAGATAATTACCTCAACATGCCTGATGCCGCGGATGAGCATAAGGTGACCTATGAGATGATCAATTACAGTCGCCATTTCGGCCTGCCAACACTGCATAAAGTGTCGAGTTTGCTTGGGTTATCTGAACAGCAATTTCAACGTCGATTGCATAACTTAGGCATCAACTTTTCTACCATTATGGGCTATGCGTTAAGTAATGTGGCGGTGGAGTTGTTGATGTATTCAGTGCCAATAGATAAAGTCGCGACGAGGCTCGGCTATACCAATGTCGCGAGCTTTAATCGGATGTTTAAGAAACATCGAGGTTTGACACCCAAGCAATATGTTGAGCGCCTAAAAACTGGCCTGTAACTATTCAGAGCTAACTTATGGTTCGTTTATGGATCAGGCTGGACAAGTAAACCATCCCCCAAGTACTCAAAATGAAAGGGGCGGTGAGTGGTAACAGTGACAGTTCATGAAAACCAAGTGTGATGAGACAGCTTAACAGCATGCCTAATAGGATTAACGGCCAACGGATTCGCGGATAGGGCACAAGTGCTAAAGTGGCAAGAATGGCGTTGTACCCGTAAAGACCTTGGGCTACCAGTTCGTTAGAAGCGCCAATCAACCCGCTAAATACGGTGCTAATTATTACTGCGAGCATAACCCAAATGGCATGCTTGATATTGTTGAGTGCGATGGCGACTAAGATAACGAGCCCCGACAACGCATTTTCGATGAAGCTGACTTGGCTTATCCCTTTTAACAACGGGATCACCACTGTCGGCAGGTTGAACCACGAGTTAGCCTCAATACTGATGAGTGGCATCAGTGCGGAATCAGGTGCAGAAAACGCTGACAGCTCAAAGGTTGATTGGATAATATAAATCAGCCAAGTGGTGAGGATAAAGGCGCTAGTGTAACCGCGATATTTCTCAAAACTGAATACGATGTGGGCAATCGGCACCGTGAGTAATGCACCTAACGCAGTCACTAAAGCCAATAATGGTGTCACACCAAAAAAGTTACCGATAAATAAACCAATCAAAGCGCCATTTAGCGCGTACATTCCACTATCAATGTCGTCAACTGACTTGTTGGTGTTGGTGTTGGTGTTGGTGTACATATAGCCATAGAAAGCTAATGCATAGCTGCAACTGGCGCCAAGTAAGGTAAGAAAAGCCAGCGCCAGTGACTCAATAGAAATGGCAAGCAACAGCAAAGTCGACGTCATGATAGACGGTGTGAAATAGACTTGCCCAATGCCATTGAGCAAGCCTTGAAACGGCAGAATATCCTTGTTCGTTTTCATCGTCTGATTACATTATTGAGTCATGTTAAATTTTTGTAATTCAGATTGTATACAATTTTATCAAGTTCACCATCTTCGAGTGTTAATTCTGATACCAGCGTTCACCATAAGCTTGTTGGTAATCTGGTGTTTCAATGATGCCTTCTTGTTCTGGAACGGTTTCTAACGGCCCAACAACAGTTCTATAGGGTAATACGCCAGCCCAAACTGGAATGTCCATATCGGCTTTATCATCATTCACTCCATGTTTACCAATCTTCACGGAAGCTTCTGTTAAAGGTATCGCCAACAACTCGGTCGCAGTGAGTTCTTTTTCATTACTGAGCCTCACTTCATCGGTTCTGCCCGGTGCGATTTGCTCAATAAAGATATTCAACAAGCGATCCTTTTCTTGATTGTCATCGATGACTGAAAATGACCCCAATACCACAGCAGAACGATAATGCGCACTATGATGAAATGCCGAACGAGCCAGCACCCAACCATCGAACAAGGTGAACGTTAAACAGGTTGGTTCTCCCTTTTTTAGTCCTTTTAGTAGGCGACTGTTTTTAGCTCCATGAATGTAGACTATATCACCCACTCGCCACGCGAGCATCGGGATGACCATTGGTCCTTGTTCGCCCTGCAATGCAATGTGTGCGATTAAGCTCTCATCAATAATTTGGTGCAGTTTCTCTTGTTCAAATACGGCTTTGTGAGCCCCTTTTTTAATCGTGGTTCTTTTCGTGTTAGATAACATAATCGCTCCTTAATCATTGCCTTTTGATTAATGTAGCGATTAACTGGTCTATTAAATAGAGCCACTTTTAAACACTATTTGGATCCAGTTATGCAGCCTATCGATGTCGGTGATCTACAGTTAGACGAACAACACGGCACGCGTCAAACCGCCTTGTTCCACGCGATAAGAGAGAAGATCGTTCAAGATTTATGGAGCAAGGGCAGTAAGTTACCTTCAACACGTAAGTTGGCTGTCGAGTTATCGGTGAGTCGAAATACGGTGATTTATGCGTACGAACAACTGGTTACTGAAGGCTATATCGAGAGTAAGCAAGGCTCAGGGTTTTATGTCTCGGTTGAACAACCAGAACACTTTCTAAGTTTGTCTAAGCCAAACAGTGTTCAGGATCCGAAGGTCAAACAAACAGTCAGTAAACCGAGTACAAACATAGCGACACCTAACGACATTAACCGCAGCTTTGCCCCAGGAGTTCCTGACTTAGATGCGTTCCCTTTTGCGAAATGGCAGAGGTTGCTGCAACGTCACTCTACACGTCAGAACATTGCGGGCAATCAAGAGGTTCAGGGAAGCTCAGCCTTGAGGGAAGCGTTGAGTGGGTATCTTGCAAGCAGTCGTTCCGTTCATTGTAATGCCGACAGAATCATCATCACCGCAGGTGCGCAGCAAGCCATCTCAATCGGATTAATGGCAACGTTAGCGATGGGCGACAAAATCCTCGTGGAGGAACCCGGTTATCGACAAGTACATAAAATTATCGATCTGTTGAGACTAGAGTTAGAAGGTGTAAGTGTGCGTGAAAAGGTGGGGTTGGATATTGAGAAAGTGTTGGCCAGTAATGCTAAGGCTCTGTATGTCACACCGAGTAACCAATACCCAATGGGCACGACTTTAAATACTGAGCAACGCCTTAAACTGATCGACTGGGCCAATCAACATCAGTCATGGATCATTGAAGATGACTATGACAGTGAGTTCCAGTTTGCTCATCGCCCTTACACCAGTATGCAAGGCTTAGCGGGTAAACTCGGGTTTGATGAACGAATCATTTATGTCGGCTCTCTGAGTAAAGTCATGTTCAACGGACTCCGCTTAGGTTACTTAGTGGTGCCAGAAAGTCTGGTGGCGAAGTGTCTTGAGATCAAAGACGCGCTCACTGGAGACACGGCGTCCCACACACAGGAAGCTTTGGCGGATTTTGTTCGAGAAGGCGACTTGCTGCGTCATATTAGAAAGATGCGTCGGTCATACAAACTCAAGTATGAAGCCATGATAGAAGCGATTGAAAGCGAGTTTAACGGTGATCTTGAAGTGATCAGTCAGGCAGCAGGGCTACATGTGACCGTGAAGTGGTATCAAGGTATATCTGAGACTGAATGGAGTCATAGAGCTGAGCTTGAAAATATCATCATTCGTCCGTTTGATTTTTATGAATATGGATCAAGTGATGCTCGTGATTGGAGTGGGGTGGTGTTGGGGTTTGGAAATATCCGATTGGCTGACATAAAGCCGAAGATCAAACAGATCGCTCGGCTTTTTTATCAGTAATATTGGTAGGGCTTGTTTACCATTTTCTGATTCGTCACGAATCGAGTTACAACTTGTCGATAGAGACGGTGGGTTTACCTTTACCTAGCCACTTCCGCCAAGGGAGTGACAATGTCACAAAAACAGTCACAGCATAGAGCATCGACCAACTTAAACAGATAAACACCAAGGTACAGATGACCAATGAAAGCATGGCAGTGTATCTAGATGCGCCTGTTAGTAATCGGCAAGCGGCTAACATTGCGAGCAGATAAACCAGAACAAAAATACCGTTGGCGAGCTTGAGAAAGAACTCAAGGTCTAAATTAGACAGCTCACCAATCACACACGAAATAAGCACGACAAAGCCAATTGCTAACGTTGGGTAGAGCGGTACGCCGCGGCTGTTCAGTTGAGCCATTCGACTTGCAGGGCTGTGTTGGCGGGCCTGAGCCCAGATCATCCGAGACAGGCTTTGTGTGTAAAGGTTTAGGCTGGCAAAGCAAGCAAAGAACCCCAGCACGCTGATGACGGTTTTGAAGCCATTACCAAACAGTTGTTCTGTTACCCAAGGGATGGATGCGGCATCGAATTCAGATGAACCGAAAGCACCCAGCTTAAGAATCACTACTGAACAAGCCCAGTACACTAGCCCCGCAACAAAACAGCCTGCAATGATGGCGATTGGGAAGTCACGTTGTGGATTTTTGAATTCCTCTCCCATGTGAGCAAAAGCTTCTATTCCGACAAAGCACCAAAACATGACAGCTAAAGCAGCGCCGATAGACCACATTGAATTGGATGAGATGGCAGGAAGAGCAACATCGGTTGCCGTGATGTCGGCTTTCCAAACAAAAGCGCTGACTAAGGCAAAAATCGACAATGCGATCACGGTTTGCAGTCGGCCAGAAGATTTACTGCCCATCAAATTGACGGCAATAAGCAGGGCGACGGTAAAGGATTGAGCACCAAGTGGTGTATCGAGAGGTGCGGGTAACAATTGTTGAGCAAAACCACCAGCCAGTGCAATGGCCGCTGGAATACCGACAGGAATAACACTCACAAACAACCACGCCACGCTTGTTTCTAATCGCTCGCTAAACGCCTGGCGCACAAAATAGGCAGTACCACCTGCATTCGGGTAGCGTTTTCCTAATGATGCGAAGGTCAGTGCAATCGGGCAAATAGCGATAAACAGGATTAACCAAGCCAGAAGAGACAACTGTCCTGCAATGCCTGCTGCGATCGCAGGGATCATAAATAATCCAGTGCCTAGCAAGGTCGTCGAGAGTTGTCCGATTCCTGAAATAAGCGTGATTTCTTGTTTGAGTTGTGTCATTCGCTCTCCTAGCTATTTGATTCTGGTCACGGTCTTCCAGTAACTTTCTTCTGGTGTGTGGGAAGTTATGATTGAGAGCATACATTGTTGACATCAATAATACAGCTAGCGAAACGTCGTAAGACACCGTCATTTTAACGGTATTAATCCGATTCAGTGTGAAAGTGTCGGCTGTCAGAATGGCTGTTATAAGTAGGAAAGTTGTGTCAAATTAGGCGTTATAAATAGAACAATAAATGAAAAGAATCAGAAGCATGGATAAATTTGATCGCCAGATTTTGGATATTCTCAAAACCAATGCACGATGCTCAGTGAGCGATATCGCCCGAGATGTCAGCCTCTCGCGCTCAGCGGTGAACGCCAGAATTAAGAAACTGGAAAGCGACAAAGTGATTACGGGCTACTGCGCTCAAGTGGCAGAACCCAACCAAACGAAGAATGTGTGCGCTTATATCTTGTTGAAGTTCGACATGTCGAGTAGTGACCATAGTTGTGAGTCTTACGCGAAACAAATCCAGAGTATTGATGAGGTGCAATGGTGCCACTCTATTAGCGGTGAGACAGATATGATGTTGTACGTGGAAGTGGAAAGCATGGAGAGCTTGAACCGAGTTCGCGATCAGCTGCAAAGTTACCCGGATCTTCGCCACTTAATGACTCATACGGTTTTGACCGAGTTTTTCAACAAACAGAATGCGACGGTGCATTCATGTTAGGAAATATCAACTTAAACCTACTGCGTTCACTGCATGTACTTCTTGAAGAGTGTCATGTGAGCCGTGCCGCCCAACGTTTGCATATCACACAATCCGCGGTGAGCCGTCAGCTCAGCCAGTTACGTGATTTGTGTGGCGACCCTTTGCTGGTCCGTGACGGCAACAAACTGGTGCCGACCAACCGTGCATTGCTACTCAAAGGTAAACTCGACGACCTGCTTGGCGAGTTTGACCACCTGTTAGATGATAGACCCTTCGAGCCGCAAGACTGGCAGGGTGAATTGGTGTTGTCTTCGAGTGATTATGTCGCTCAGTATATTCTTCCTGTGATTGTGGCAGAGGTGTCTGCTGAAGCGCCGAACATTAATTTGGCTTATCGATTGTGGCAGCCAAACTACCTTGAAGCACTGAACGAGTCTGGGATTCATTTGGCTTCCAGTATGTTTCCCACAAAGCCAGAACATGTCTCAAGTATCAAACTTGGTGAAGATAAGTCGGTGTGTTTGATGCGAAAGTCGCACCCGCTGGCTCAACAAGCGGTTTTGAGTGCAGAAGATATTGTTCACTACTCTCACATCAAAGTGACGGGTGGTGGAGATAAAGACAGTTACGCGGACATAGCATTGAAGAAGCAAGGGCTGAAGCGAAGAGTGGCTTTACAGGTTCCGTTCTTTTCATCTGCTGGTACTGTGTTATTGCAAGACGACTATCTGATGATCGTGCCAGAACATATCGCCTATAACCTAGGTCGACACCTCGATACTACCTACTTTTCGTTGCCATTTGATACGGAAATGCATACCTATTGGTTAATGTGGCATCCTAAATATGACAACGACTCTGCCCACAAATGGGCGCGAGAAAAAGCATTCCAAGCCATGCAAAAGTCGAGTTACAATATCAGTATGACTTGAAATCATAGGTGTGATGATAATCTTTGATTTCAAATAATACCTCCTGCGAATTATGGTAAGTGCCAAGTATTGAGTATTAAGCGTAGAGCGTTCAGCTGGAACGCTTTATTTTATTAGGAATGGAATGATGACAGTAACAATTTGGTTTTCTTTATTAGCGATTTGCTTGTTGGGTGCAATGTCTCCGGGCCCAAGCTTGGCGATGATCGCTAAACACAGTTTGGCTGGTGGCCGTATGAACGGGCTTATCGCAGCTTGGTCACACGCTGCTGGTATCGGTATTTATGCGTTCGCAACCATTGTTGGTTTAGCCGTTGTGCTTGAGCAATCCCCAATGTTATTTAAAGGTATTAGCTTAGCGGGGGCTGCTTATCTGCTTTATCTTGGCGTTAATGCGTTACGTTCGAAAGGTGGTGTTGCCGCGAAATTAGAAGCGGGTGAAAAGATGAGTTACATGCAGTCTGCTCGTGAGGCTTTCTTGATCTCTATCTTGAGCCCAAAGATCGCATTGTTCTTCATCGCTCTGTTTAGCCAATTTGTAGCGCTAGGTAATGAACTGACCAATCAAGTGATTATTGTCTCAACGCCGCTGATTGTCGACGGCCTTTGGTACACCTTTATCACCTTGGTACTGTCTAGCCCGTTGATTGTTGAACGTATTCGCTCGAAAGCTCAGTTGATTGATCGACTATCTGGCGTGGTGCTGATCCTGCTTGCTGTTCGCGTGGTGTGGACGATATAGCAGTAAACGATAAGAATAAGTAACTAGGGCGTGTTGATCTTTGCTGTACATTTCGTGTTCAACAATACATCGGTAGCCACATTAACATGAATGCCAGCGATAACATGCTGGCATAATTCCTTTC